>JADGPA010000035.1 GCA_017882685.1 Propionibacteriaceae bacterium
GCGCGCGACCGGCAAGGTCACCGCCAAACCCTCGATTCGGCTCCGGCCCTAACCCTGATCGCTCTCGTTCATCGAGACGTAGCCCAGAGAACCACTGCACTCATCACGCGCGGCCGACCGGTTCCAGGCCCGGAACCGGCCTTTGGCATGCCCACGACCGGGGTGACAGTGTCAGCAGGGCTGACGGCGCCACACGTAGGGAGTTGTAGTGGTCACAGCCATCAGCCCCGCTCGCTCCAGGATCGGGCGGCTGAACTGCGTGCACTCGGCGTAGACCAGCTCCGCGCCCATGGCCAGGGCTGACCGCGCCCGTGCGGCGGTCAGGGCGCGATAGATCCCCTCGTGTCGGCACGCGGGATCCGTCGCGCCCCCGAAGAGCCCGGCGAACCGTCCACCCGGCACCCCGACCAGCCGCCCGGCCGACACCACCCGGCTGTCGGCCTCGGCCAGCCACAGCTCGTTGGTCGTCGGGTCCGCCATGAGGGCTGCCAGCAGTTGCGCATCCATGTTCGGCGAGTCGGGTCCAAACACCCCGCGATGCAGAACCCCGAACGCCCGAACATCACCAGGCAGGTCCCCGGTCTCCCCCGCCCGCCGGATCACCACCCGTGCCGGCGCTGCGCCGGCCACGGCGAGCACGGCAGTCTCGCCGATCATCACCGTCTCCGGATCTTCCTCGACAAGCCCGGCTGCGACCAGGTGCTCGCCAAGATCAGCCGGCGCGTCGTGCCCGCGCGTCTTCCACTCGAAGGACACCAACGCCGGGTCGGCCACGAAGTGCTCAATGGCGGCCTGGATCAGACGATCGAGGTCCGCTCCGGTTGCACCCTCGAGGCCCTGGTAGGTGACGAACCCCCGCTCGGCGTACCGCCCCAGCCACAGCGGTCCGATCCGGGTGATGTCCGTCGCCCGGTCAAGCTCCGAACCCGTCCGCAGTTCCTCGTCGTGGGCCTTCAGCAACTCGGCCAACACGGCCGCCGACGGCCCTGTCAAGAACCGGTCACCTTGAGAGCATCGGCCAGCGTGAAGTTCCCGACGTACAACGCCGTGCCGACGATCGCGCCCTCGACTCCCAGGGGTACCAGGTCCCGCAGCACCCGCAGGTCGTCCAGCTGGGCGATCCCGCCGCTTGCGACCACCTTCGCGCCCGTGCGTGCGCAAACGTCGGTCAACAGCTGCACGTTGGGGCCGGTCAGCATCCCGTCACTGGCAACGTCGGTCACCACGTACCGGGTACACCCGGCGGCGTTCAGCCGGTCGAGCGTCTCCCACAGCTCACCGCCCTCCCGCGTCCAGCCGCGTGCGGCCAGCCGGGTGCCACGCACGTCCAGCCCGATCGCGATCCGGTCTCCATGCTCAGCCACAACGCGGTCGCACCACTCCGGTTTCTCCAGCGCAGCGGTGCCGATGTTCACCCGGTGGCAGCCCGTTGCCAGCGCCCGCTCCAGGCTCGCGTCGTCACGGATCCCGCCGGACAGCTCCACCTTCAGCTGCATCGCGGCCACGATCTCTGCGATCACCTCCGCGTTGCTGCCCCTTCCGAACGCCGCGTCCAGGTCCACCAGGTGCAACCACTCCGCGCCGCCGTCCTGCCAGCGTCGTGCAGCGGCCAGCGGATCACCGAACACCCTCTCCGAACCCGCCACCCCCTGCACCAACTGGACGGCCTGGCCACCCTGCACGTCGACGGCGGGCAGCAACTCGAGCTTGCTCATGATTCCTTTCGCAGGGTCCCCAACCAATTGCGCAGCAACCGGCCGCCGGCCTCCCCCGACTTCTCCGGGTGGAACTGGGTTGACCACAACTGGCCCTGTTCGACGGCAGCGATGAACCGGTCACCGCCGTGCTCTGCCCACGTGATCCGCGCGTTCGGTGGCCAGTCGGGCACCTCATGCACCCCGTAGGAGTGCACGAAGTAGAACCGCTGGTCCTCGACACCGGCGAACATCGCGGACGCGGTCGGCGGCGTCACGGTGTTCCACCCCATGTGCGGCAGCGGGACTGCGTCCAGTTCCTCCACCACGCCGGGCAGCACGCCGATCCCTGGCACCGGATCCCCATGCTCCACACCCAGGGCGAACAACACCTGGTGGCCGACGCAGATCCCGAGCACCGGACGTCGCGCCTCCAACCGGCGCAACACCAGCTGCGGTCCGCCGACAGCGATCAGCCCGTCCATGCAGGAGGCGAAGGCACCCACCCCCGGAACCACCAGGCCGTCAGCGGCCAGGCACACCTCAGTGTCGGCCGTCAGTACGACGTCGGCACCGGCGGCAGCCAACGCCCGGGTGGCCGAGTGCAGGTTGCCCGACCCGTAGTCGAGGACAGCCACGCGCGGCTGCGTCACAGGCTGCCCTTGGTTGAGGGCACGACACCCGCGATCCGGGGATCGAGGGCGACCGCGTCGCGCAGCGCCCGTGCCAGAGCCTTGAACTGCGCCTCGACGATGTGGTGCGGGTCACGTCCAGCCAACACCGTCAGGTGCACACAGATCCCGGCGTTCAGGGCGAAGGACTCCACCACGTGCCGGGTCATCGATCCGGCGTAGGGCACGCCACTTCCGCCGATCAACGCATACACCTGCCCGTCCGGCTCACCGGAGTGCACGACGTAGGGCCGGCCGGCGAGATCGACGACGCAGTGCGCGAGCGCCTCGTCGAGCGGGACGGTGGCGTCGGCGAACCGCCGGATGCCTGCCTTTTCCCCGAGTGCTTCTGCGAAGGCCTGGCCGAGGACGATCGCGGTGTCCTCGATGCTGTGGTGGCCGTCGATGTGCAGGTCGCCGGTTGTGGTGACCTCGAGGTCGATCAGCGAGTGCTTGGCCAGCGCCGTCAGCATGTGGTCGTAGAAGCCGACGCCGGTGCTGATCGTGGACTCACCGGTGCCGTCGAGGTTCAGGGCAACCCGAACCTGCGACTCACTGGTGCGCCGCTCCTTCGTGGCTGTGCGCGGAGCACTCATCGGATCTCCTCCATCACTTCGACGAGAGCGGTGTAGAACCGCTCGGTCTCCCCCGCTGTCCCGGCGGAGACTCGCAGCCAACCCGCCGGGCCGGTTTCGCGCACGAGCACGCCCCGGTCGAGCAACCGCTGCCAGACATCATGGCGGTCGGCGAACGGACCGAACAAACAGAAGTTGGCGTCGGAGTCGATCACCTCGACCCCGAGTTGAGGCAGCCGAACCAGCATTTCATCCCTGGTGGTGCGCAATTCGTCCACCTGGGCCAACAGCTCGGTCGCGTGCGCCAGCGCCACCAGCGCGACAGCCTGGGTCTGTGCAGACAGGTGGTACGGCAGGCGGACGATGCGGCACGCGTCCACGATCGCCGGTGCTGCGGCCAGGTAGCCGACTCGTCCGCCTGCGAGGGCGAAGGCCTTGCTCATGGTGCGGGAAACGACGAGGTTGCCGTAGCGGTCGAGAAGGGTCAGCGCCGTCTGCTCCGGGCGGTGGGCGAACTCCTGGTATGCCTCGTCGACAACCACGATCGCCTCGGTGCCGGCCAGCACCTCCTCGATGACGGCCAACGCAGTGGTGGTGCCGGTCGGGTTGTTCGGGGTGGTGATCACCACCACCGACGGACGGTGCTGCTCGATCGCCGTCAACACCGTGGCCGCGTCGAGGGTGAAGTCGGGCAGCCGGGGCACGGTCACGTAGTCGGTGTGGGTGTTGCGGGCGTACTCGGGATACATCGAGTAGGTCGGGGTGAAGCTCAGCACGGTGCGTCCCGGCCCCCCGAAGGCCTGCAGCAGGTGGGTCATCACCTCGTTGGAGCCGTTGGCCACCCAGATGCGGGAGGCGTCCAGGCCGTGCCCGAGGTAGTCGGCGAGCGCCGACCGCAGCCGGGTGGCCTCGCGGTCCGGGTAGCGGTTCAACAGGTGCGTGGCCACCGCTTCTGCCATCTCGGCCCGCACCGCAGTACTCGGCGGGTACGGGTTCTCGTTGACGTTCAACCGCACCGGCACGTCGAGCTGCGGGGCGCCGTACGGCTCCTCCCCCACCAGTTCGGGACGCAGCGGCAGCCCGGCCAGGCTCACATCGGGCCTCATGAGCGCACCGCCCGACGCCGGATCGTGACGGCAGCGCCGTGGGCAGGCAGGTCCTCCGCTGTGGCGAAGGTTTCCACCACATCGGCAACCTCCAGCAACGCGGCCTCGGAGTAGTCGATGACGTGGACCTGTTTGCGGAAGCTGTGCACGTTGAGCCCCGAGGAGTGGCACGCGCAACCGGCGGTGGGCAGCACGTGCGTCGATCCCGCGCTGTAGTCGCCGAGCGACACCGGCGAGTAGGGGCCGACGAAGATCGCCCCGGCATTGTTCACCCGCGCCGCGACCGCAGCGGCGTCCGCCGTCTGGATCTCCAGGTGCTCTGCGGCGTAGGCGTCGACAACGGCGAGGCCCTGCTCGACATCGTCGACCAGCACGACGGCGGATTGCTGCCCGGTGAGTGCCGTCCGGATACGGTCGACGTGCCGGGTCGCAGCGACCTGCGGTTCGAGTTCAGCCTGGACAGCCTCGGCGAGAACGACCGAGTCGGTGACCAGCACGGACGCAGCCAGCGGGTCATGCTCGGCCTGCGAGATCAGGTCCGCGGCGACGAAGCGGGCATCGGCGGTGCCGTCGGCCAGGATCGCGATCTCGGTCGGCCCCGCCTCGGAGTCGATGCCGATGCGTCCGCGCAACAGGCGCTTGGCAGCAACGACGTAGATGTTGCCCGGGCCGGTCACCAGGTCGACGCCCCGGCACAGGCCGGGTACCCCGAAGGCGAGCATCGCTATCGCCTGCGCACCGCCGACGGCGTAGACCTCTTCGGTGCCCAGCAGGTGGCACACCGCAAGAATGTTCGGGTGCGGCAACCCGCCGAACGCCGCCTGCGGCGGGCTCGCGACGGCGATCGACCCGACGCCAGCCACCTGGGCGGGCACAACATTCATCAGGACGCTGGAGGCCAGCGGGGCCAACCCTCCCGGCACGTACAGCCCGACCCGACCCACGGGCACGATCCGCTGCTCGACAACGGCGCCGGGGCCGAGCTCGACCCGGACGGGCACGATCGCGGCTTCTGCCGTCGCCACCTTGCGCCGCCTATAGATCGCTTCAACGAAGGCAGCCCGCACGTTCGGGGCAAGCCCGGCCTCCGCAGCGGCCAGCGCTTCTGCCGGAACCCGGAAGGTCGCCGGCACCACGCGGTCGAATCGTTCGGAGAACTCGGCAAGCGCGGCCTCGCCGCGCTCGGCGACGGCTTCGACGATCGGACGCACCTGCTCGACGGCCGCCGCCACGTCGAACGCGGCGCGGGGCAGGACGCTGCGGTAGTCGGCGACGGTCGTCCCGCGGAGGTCGATAGTTCTCAGCACAGCCGGATTCTAGTGGCGCATGAGCGCGCACCCCTCGCCGGATCCAGCGTGGGCAGACACAGTTCTCGGGCCCCGGACTGGTTGACTGGGCGGCATGTTCATTGGGCTCGGCACCGTTGTCAACGTCGTTGCGGTGGTGATCGGCAGCACCATCGGCGTGCTCGTCGGCCATCGGCTCCCCGAGCGCACCCGCGAACTAGTCACCCAGGCACTGGGACTATTCACGCTGGTGATCGGGGCCTCCTCGGTCGCGTCCGGCCTCTCCGAAGCACTCACCGCAGCCGTCGGGCAGGTGCGACTCGTGGTCGTTCTCGGCGCCCTGCTGATCGGCGGGATCGTCGGCTCGCTGCTGCAGATCGAGCGCCGGCTCGACCATGGGGCCGAACTGCTGCACGATCGTTTCGCCAAGGGGAGCGAGGGCAGCACTTTCGTGGAAGGCGCCGTCACCTCGACTCTCGTGTTCTGCGTCGGCCCGCTCTCCATCCTCGGTTCGTTGTCCGACGGCCTCGGCCATGGCTCGGAACAGCTGCTCGTGAAGTCTGTGATGGACGGCTTCGCCGCCATCGCGTTCGCCTCCTCCCTCGGGATCGGGGTGATGGCGTCGGTGATTCCGCTCGCGCTGTATCAGGGCCTTTTGACGCTGTTGGGCTTCGCGCTCGGCAACTTCCTGCCCACAGCCCAGGTGGACGCGCTCGGCGCAGCCGGCGGCGTGATCCTGCTCGGGCTGGGCTTCCGGCTGGCCGGGATCAAGCAGATCCCGGTCGGCGACCTGCTGCCGGCCCTGGTGATGGCACCGTTGATCGTCGCGGGGATCGGACTGTTCCGCTGATGGCCGGCGGCACCCCCGCCACGGAGGCCCTCGCCCGGGCCGGGGTGGCGTTCGTCCTGCACCCCTACGACCACGACCCGGGCAGCACCGCGTACGGCGACGAGGCAGCGACGGCGCTTGGGGTGGACCCGTTGCGCATCTTCAAGACCCTTGTCGTCGATATCGGCGCTGCCCGTCCCGAGCTCGCGGTGGCAGTGCTGCCGGTGGGCACCCAACTCGACCTGAAGCGCTTTGCTGCCGCGCTCGGAGCCAAGAAGGCGGCCATGGCCGACAAGGACCAGGTGTCCCGCAGCACCGGCTACGTGCTCGGCGGGGTCTCCCCCGTCGCGCAGAGGGTGCAGCTGCCCACCCTGATCGACGAGACCGCCCAGCTGTGGGACACCATCCTTGTCTCCGGGGGCAAGCGCGGCCTGCAGGTCGAGCTCTCCCCCATCGACCTCGCCGACGTGGTCTCAGCAAGCTTCGCCGACATCGCCCGCTGAGGCTCAGGCGCCGAAGGTCTCCGGTCCGGGCTGGCGACCCAGCGCGGTTCCCAGCGCGTCGCGACCTCGGGCCAGGGCCTCGCGGAGCGAGGCATCCTGGCGCGCCAGCAGCGCATCGAACGGCGCCCGCGGGAGGCCCTCGACGACGGTGTAGGAGGCCAGCTCCTCGAGCACGTGGGTGGCCACGACGCAGTCCTGCACGGCACCGAACCCTTCGGTGACCTGCTCCCAGAGCGCCCTCCAGTCCTCAGCTGTCTCACCGAGGACGCCCACCAGCGCCTCCGCGCCGTAGCGGACAGCCTTCGCCGCCTTGCGCACCTCGTGCCAGCGCGTCAGGTCACCGGGACGGGACGCCGCCCGGCGGGCCAGTTTCCGCACCCGGGCGACCGCCGAACCGAGCATCGGGGGCAGAACGCGGGAGGCCTCCTCTGCTGCGACCCAGTCCAGTCGCGGGGCCACCAGCAGCTGCTCGAGTTCGAGCTGGAGCTCAACGTAGCGCGCGGTGGCCATGCTCTCGACCAGTCGCGCGTGGGCGATCGCATGTGCATCGGCAACCGACGACGTCACCCGACCAGCCACGGCGTCGCCGACCCCCGGGGGGAGTTCGGAGAGCGCAACCGTGAGCCGCTCCCGCAATACCTCGGTGTCGCGGGCCGCACCGAGCTGCACTGCATGCCAGCGCAGTTCGTCCCTGACATGCCACACCCTGCCTGCTTCGAACACTCCGCCGAACGTCCGCAGCGTGCTGCGCAGACGTCGGGTGGCCACACGGCTGCGGTGCACGGCGTCGGGACCGTCGAGCAGGACGGCCGCCTCCTGCGCCTGCAGCACCCCGACCTGGACGCCGACGTAGGCGAGCACTGCCGCCCTCGCACTCCGGTCGGCGACCGCAGCCTCGGCAATAGCCGGCGCGAGCGCTTGCCCAGCCTTCGATGCCGAATCGGACCGCTGCACTCCAGCCGCCCCAAGCGCGCGGGTCACGCGGTCGAGCAACCGGGCGTCGCCGTGTACGAGCTCGACCTCAGCCTCGCGCCACCGCTGGCTGTGCGTGCCTGCCCTGGCATCGACCTGGTCGGTGCAGACGACGGCAAGGACCGTGCCGTCCGGGCCGATCAGCTGCTGCTCGGACCTGTGCGTGCGGAGTTCCGCCACCGGCACCAGCGGGGCG
This sequence comes from Propionibacteriaceae bacterium, assembly GCA_017882685.1. Lineage (GTDB taxonomy): Bacteria > Actinomycetota > Actinomycetes > Propionibacteriales > Propionibacteriaceae > Propionicimonas. Next base: position 7,833 of record JADGPA010000035.1, read on the forward strand.
CCGTCCAGGGTTCCTGCGACGAGCTCACGGAACTGCTGCGGCGGGCGGCGGTGCTCGACCGGGGCATGTAGCTCGCTGCGCTGGTCGCGTCCGGCTCCCGGCCGCTTGAGGTGCCAGCCATCGTCGTTGCCACCGGTGCGGCGGCGGATCACCTGCCGGGCGCGGGTCAGCCGGAAGTCCGGGCTGTCGTAGTAGGTAGCCACCAGGTCGAACTCTGCTGGCGGCCCCACGTCGGCGACGTCGGAAAGGTCCGGCACCTGCTGGTCTTCAGCGAGCACGAACTTGCGCTCATGCTCGACCTTGGCGGCCACGGTCAGCTGAGCTCGTCGGCGGTCAGGACGCCGCGGTCGTCGATCGTGCCGCTTTCCTCTGCCTCCGCTTCGACAGGACGCCGGCGCCAGCGCGTCGGGTGATCCTCGTCATCGGGACCCAACGATGAGGCAAGCAGCACGGGGGTGACCGCTGCGAAGCCCCACACCGCCAGCGCAGAGAGTGACCTCAGCTCGAGCGGGATCGGGACGAGCGTTCCGGGAAGGGCACCAGTGAGCCGCTCGGAGAAATTGCCCGGCCCGAGCAGGGTCCCGACCTGCCAGCACACCACCCCGGCCAGCAAGCCCGAGCCGACGGCGAGGAGGGCTGTGGGCCAGCCGAGTTGCCGGAACCACTTCCACGTGACCAGTCCGAGGCCAGCGCCGACGAGGGCACCCGTGATCACGAACCAGACGTCGGAGGCCACGATCTCCGTGATGCCCCGCTCGGAGATCATCGCCGATCCGTCCGGCAGGATGCGGTAGCTGGGCAGGTCGACCACCATCGCCCAGAAGACCGCAGAGAGGCCCCCGATGACCAGCGACATCCCGGCGAGGATCGCGATCCACATCGCAACCGGGGAATCTGCCGGCTCGGCTTCCGGCTGCTGCTCCTCGGTCACGGTTGTGCTCACGGGCAGCAAGACTAACGGACGGATCACGCGTTGACGCAGGATGGTCCCAGCAGGGCCTTCAGGTCGGCCATCAGCGGACGCGACGGCGCTACCCGCAGTCCTTCGTCGAGTTTCCACACCTTGCTGCCGTTGGTGGTCGACAGCAGCTTCACCCGCACTTCGGTCGAGCCGGGGTGCGACCGGAGCACCTGCCGCAACTGCTCGATGACCGCAGGGGTGCACCGGACAGCGGGCAATTGGATCACCAGGGGACCCGAGGGGCCTTCGGAGACGTCCGGGAAGGTGACCTCCGATCCGGTGAGTTCAACGGCGTCATCCTTCGTTCGTACCCGGCCCTTGATGCGCACGACGGTGTCGCTGGCCAGCGCTGAGGCCACTGCCGCGTACACCTTCGGGAACAAGAGCACCTCGACAGAGGACTCCAGGTCCTCGACGGTTGCGATCGCCCACAGGTCGCCGTTCTTGGTCTGCTTGCGCACCACCTGCGTAATCATTCCGGCAATGGTGACCATGCCGTCCCGCGGCCCGTCGTCGGAGCGGAGCTGGCCGATGCTGCAGTCACGCTGCGCCGCGAGGATGTGCTCGAGGCCCTGCAGCGGGTGGTCGCTGACGTAAAGGCCGAGCATCTCCCGCTCGAAGCCCAGGCGCACCCGCTTGTCCCATTCGGCGAGGTCGGGCACCGGCGCGACGGTCAGCTTCTCAGCCGACCCGAAGTCGCCGAACAGGTCGTCCTGGCCGTTGGCCTGATTGCGCTTGAGGTCGATCACCTCATCGACGCGGCGCTCGAAGCACTCCATCAGCGCCCGCCGGGTGTGACCCATGGAGTCGAACGCGCCGGCCTTGATCAGCGACTCGATCACCCGCTTGTTGCAGACCACCAGCGGCACGTTGTCCAGGAACTCGTTGAAGTCGGACGCCTTGCCGTGCTCGGTGCGGCCTTCGACGATCCCGCGAACCACGTTGTCGCCGACGTTGCGGATGGCACCGAGCCCGTAGCGGATGTCCTCCCCGATAGGGGTGAACATGCCTTCGGACTCGTTGACGTCCGGGGGCAGCACCTTGATGCCCATCCGGCGGCATTCGGCGAGGTAGATCGCCGACTTGTCCTTGTCGTCCTTCACCGACTGGAGCAGGGCTGCCATGAACTCACACCGGTAGTTGGCCTTCAGGTAGGCCGTCCAGTACGAGATCAGCCCGTACGCGGCGGTGTGTGCCTTGTTGAAGGCGTAGGCGGAGAACGGGATCAGGATGTCCCAGAGGGTCTGGATGGCGCTGTCGGAGTAGCCGTTGGCCCGCATGCCGGCCTGGAACGGCACGAACTCCTTCTCCAGCACCTCCTTCTTCTTCTTGCCCATTGCGCGGCGCAGCTCGTCTGCGCGGCCCAGGGTGTAGCCGGCGACCCGCTGCGCGATCTGCTGCACCTGCTCCTGGTAGACGATCAGGCCGTAGGTGAGGTCGAGGATGTCCGCCAGCGGCTCGGCGAGTTCGGGGTGGATCGGGTTCACCGGCTGCCGGCCGGTCTTGCGCAGCGCGTAGTTGGTGTGGCTGTCTGCACCCATCGGGCCGGGACGATAGAGGGCGAGGGCTGCCGAGATGTCCTCGAAGTTGTCCGGCTGCATGGTCTTCAGCAACACCCGCATGCCGCCACCGTCCAGCTGGAAGATGCCGAGGGTGTCGCCGGTTGCCAGCAGGTCGTAGGTGGCCCGGTCGGTGGTGTCCTTGCTGAGCTCGTCGAGGTCGAGCTCGATGCCCCGGTTCAGCTTCACGTTCGCCAGCGCGTCGTCAAGGATCGTGAGGTTCCGCAGGCCGAGGAAGTCCATCTTCACCAGGCCAAGGGCCTCACAGCCCGGGTAGTCGAACTGGGTGATGATCGCCCCGTCGGCCTCCCGCTTCATGATCGGGATGATGTCCAGGAGCGGCGCGGAGCTCATGATCACGCCGGCAGCATGCACGCCCCACTGCCGCTTGAGACCCTCGATGCCGCGGGCGGTGTCGACGACCTCGCGCACTTCCGGATCGGCTTCGTAGAGGGCGCGGAACTCCGTGCCTTCGCCGTAGCGGGAATGCTGCGGGTTGAAGACGTCCTCGAGGGAGACGTCCTTGCCCTGCACGGGCTGGGTGAACGCCTTGGTGAGCACCTCCCCCATCGCGAACGGCTTGCCCAGCACCCTGCCGGCGTCCTTGATGGCCTGCTTGGCCTTGATGGTGCCGTACGTCACGATCTGGCAGACCCGGTCGTCGCCGTACTTCTCCGAGACGTACTTGATCACCTCGCCGCGACGACGCTCGTCGAAGTCGATGTCGAAGTCGGGCATGGAGGGGCGTTCCGGGTTCAGGAACCGTTCGAAGATCAGGCCGTGCGGCACTGGGTCGAGGTCGGTGATCCGCATCGCGTAGGCGCACATCGAGCCGGCGCCCGAACCGCGGCCCGGACCTACCCTGATGCCGTTGTCCTTCGCCCAGTTGATGAAGTCGGCGACGACGAGGAAGTAGCCGGCATAGCCCTTGTCGATGATCACCTTCTCCTCAAAGGCTGCCTGGGTGACGGCGTATTCGGGCACGTCCCCGCGGTAGCGAACCTTGAGCCCGCGGTCCACCTCCTTGACGAACCAGGTGGCTTCCGTCTCGCCTGCGGGCACGTCGAACCGCGGCATGAAGGTTCCGGTGCCCTCGTCGAAGGAGGTGTTGCACCGCTCGGCGATGGCCAGGGTGTTGTCGCAGGCTTCCGGCAGCTCAGCGAACAGCGCCCGCATCTCCTCAGCGGACTTCAAGTAGTAGCCGCTGCCGTTGAACTGGAACCGGTTGGGCGTCTCCTTGTTCGATCCCGAGGAGACGCAGAGCAGGACGTCGTGGGCCTCGGCATCGACGGAGTTGACGTAGTGGAGGTCGTTCGTGGCCACAAGGGGCAGGTGCAGATCCTTGGCGATCCGGAGAAGATCCGAGCGCACCCGGGTCTCGATGTCGAGGCCGTGGTCCATCAGTTCGAGGAAGTAGTTGCCCTCGCCGAAAATGTCCCGGAACTCCCCGGCCGACGCCCTGGCGTTCTCGTACTGACCCAGGCGCAGGTAGGTCTGCACCTCACCGGACGGGCACCCGGTGGTGGCGATACAGCCCTTGGCGTACTGGGCCAGCAGCTCACGGTCGGCGCGCGGCTTGTAGAAGAACCCCTCAAGACTCGACCTCGAGCTGAGCCGGAACAGGTTGTGCATGCCGGCGTTGTTCTCAGCCCAGATCGTAAAGTGGGTGTAGGCGCCCTTGGAGGCAACGTCATCACCGGTGCCGTCGCCGAACTGGACCCGCTTGCGCTCGCTTCTGTGCGTCTTGGGAGTCAGGTAGGCCTCGAGGCCGATGATCGGCTTCACCGCGGAGCCCTTGGCCGCCTTGTAGAACTCGTAGGCGCCGAACAGGTTCCCGTGGTCGGTGACGGCTAGGGCGTTCATCCCCAGCTGCTCGCTGCGGGTGACCAGCTCCTTGAGCCGCGCTGCACCGTCCAGCATGGAATATTCCGAGTGGCAGTGCAGATGGACGAAACCTGACGACACGCTGACCTACGACCTCCGGGCAGGATGGCTGCGGATGGGAAAGCGCTGGGGGAAGTCAGCGAGTACCTACCCTAACCCCGAGCACCGACGATGCCCGGACCCGACTCACCCGGCAACATAGTTGCTCAGGGCTGCAACATTTGTGCCAACTTCGTCATCGTGCGGAGGTTTCGGGCCGTGCCGGTGGCTGGCTCCAGCGCCGACACCAGTTGGGCGGCCAGCTTCGATCGCGCCTGACCCTGGGGGAAGTCGGCATAGATGTCGGCCCCGACGACCCGCAGCCGTTCGCCTTCGGCAGCCAACCCGGTGAGCTTCGCCTCTGCCGCCGAGCTCACCGGACGATCGCAGCAGGCGATCACCACATGGCCGGGGTCTCCGTCCGCGAAGGGATGGCCCGTCACCAGACGATGGAGTTCCTCACCGGTGCGCACGACCACGTCGATGTCCATGCCGAACCATTTCTTGAGGGCAGCGGTGAGTGTCTTCGACAGCTCGACGTCGCTGCCAACCGCGGTGAACAGCAGGTTGCCCGACTGCAGGTGCGTAGCGACCTCCGTCCAGCCGAGGCTGGTGGCGAGCTCCCGCAGGTCGGCCATCGGCACCTTGCGTGCTCCCCCGACGTTGATCCCCCGCAGCAGTGCGACCCGCCTGCCCTGCGCTGCGGCTTGCCCCAATCGGTGCGTCATGGTGGCATCCTTACGGCAACCGCTGTCGTTGGGGAAGGGACCGTCGTGCAAGAGGTGAGTCTGATCGGGGCACCGACCGACATCGGTGCTTCGCGCGCCGGCTGCCGGCTGGGACCGCAGGCGTTGCGGGTGGCCGGCATCGTCGCCGCATTGCGCGGCTTCGGGTGCGACGTGCGCGACGTCGGCGATCTCGCCGGCCCGGAGAACCCCGAACTCCCGCCGGTCCACGGCTACCGGCACCTGCCCGAGGTGATCCAGTGGAACCGGGCGGTCTTCGATGCCACAGCCGCAGAGCTGGCCGCCGGCAGGGTGCCGATCCTGCTGGGCGGGGACCACAGCCTCGCCATCGGGTCGATCAGCGCCGTCGCCGCCCACTGCCGGGCCAACGGCAAGAAGCTGCGCCTCATCTGGGTGGACGCACACGCCGACTTCAACACCGCGAAACTCACCCCGTCGGGCAACATCCACGGCATGCCGGTGGCGTGCCTCGCCGGGTTCGGGCCGGAAGAGCTGACGCACCTGTCAGGGAGGCAGCCGGCGATCGGGACGGACGAGATTCGCCAGGTGGGCCTCCGTAGCGTCGACTCCGGCGAGAAGGCGTTCCTGTTCGCAGAAGGCGTCGAGGTCTTCGACATGCGCTTCGTCGACGAGATCGGCATGCGGCGCACGATGGTGCGGGCGCTGGCCGGCGTCGACGACGACACCCACCTGCACCTCAGCCTCGACCTGGACTTCGTCGACCCGGAGATCGCCCCCGGCGTTGGAACCCCGGTGCGCGGCGGACCCACCTACCGCGAGGCCCACCTCTGCATGGAGATGATCGCCGACACCGGACGGCTGGCCTCGATCGACCTGGTGGAGCTCAACCCGGCCCTGGACGTCCGCAATGCCACAGCGGAACTGGCCGTCGACCTTGTCGAGTCGCTGTTCGGCAAGAGCACCCTGCACCGGCTGCACCAGGGCATCGCCCTCTAGTTGCCGCGACATCCGCAAGCTGTGAGTTGGCGGGCGACATCGCCGCCTAACTCACAGCTTGTCCGTGTCGGAGGCGTCGGGCGCCCTAGAAGCCTTGATGTAGCTGGTCGGCGTGACCACACCGGCGACCATCACGTTGGTGTCCGCAGCGGCAGCGATGTCGGTGAAGTGGCAGCTCACGCACAGCCAGGTACCGTCAGCGAGCTGCTGCATGGCGACGGTCGCGAGGCCGCGACGGGCCTCGGCGACCTCACCGTCCGGATCGCGTTGGCCCTCGATGCGCCAGCGGGCGATGATCACGGCAGCCTCGGTGCCGAGCAGGCGCTCGCTGAGCTTCTCCACTGCAAACGTCGAGCCGGCGAACCATTCGGCGAACCCGCGCTTGAGAGCCCTGCGGATCGAGCGACGGCTGGTCCACCAGAGCCCGACGACGTTCACGAAGTCAGCGTCCTCTGCGAACAGCTCAGAGATCGCCTTCGCGTCGCCCGCGTTCCAGCCCTCGGTGAACTTCGACGCGATGTCCAGCGGCGCCTTGATCGGCGTGGGACCCGACGGCAGCGGCAGCCGAGTAGCGAGGGCAGCCAACTGCTTGAGCTTCTTCAACCGGCCCTGCGAGACGGATTTTGCCATGCCTCAGCCTAAGGAAGGCCTGAGCATCAGACCAGCAGGGGCCGGTCGGTTGGCTTGACCGGCGCTGGCAGGCGCGAGGAGCCCTGCAGGAAGGCATCCACGCCGTTGGCGCAGGAGCGGCCCTCCGCGATCGCCCAGACGATAAGGGACTGGCCCCGTCCGGCGTCGCCGCAGACGAACACCCTGTCAGCGCTGGTCGCGTAGTGGCCGTCACGGGCGATGTTGCCCCGGGGGTCGAGTTCGAGGCCGAGCTGGTCGACGAGGCCCTCTCGCTGCGGCCCGGTGAAACCCATTGCCAGCAGCACGAGCTGCGCGGAGATGGTCCGATCCGATCCGGGGACGCTCTCGAAGCGTCCGTCGACCATGGCGACCTCGGTGAGGTTCAACCCGGTCACCCGGCCGGACTCGTCGCCGCTGAACTCGGTGGTGGAGACCGAGTACAGACGGTAGCCGCCCTCCTCGTGGGCGGACGACACCCGGTACGTCATCGGGTAGGTCGGCCAGGGCTGGTTGGATGGCCGGGTCTCCGGCGGCGTCGGCAGGATCTCCAGCTGCGTGATCGAACGCGCACCCTGACGAATCGAGGTGCCGAGGCAGTCGGCGCCCGTGTCGCAACCGCCGATGATCACCACGTCCTTGCCGGTGGCAAGGATCTGCTCGGTGACCTCCTGGCCGAGCGCTGTCCGGTTGGCCTGCGGGAGATATTCCATCGCCTGGTGAATGCCGGCGAGTTCGCGTCCAGGGATCGGGAGGTCGCGGGCGACGGTGGAACCGACGGCAAGAACTACGGCGTCGAAGCGCTCCAGCAGCTGATCGGCTGTGATGTCCACACCGATGTTGACCCCCGCCTTGAAGACCGTGCCCTCAAGCCGCATCTGCTTCAGCCGGCGGTCGAGGACCTTCTTCTCCATCTTGAACTCGGGGATCCCGTAGCGCAGCAGCCCGCCGATCGCGTCGGCCCGCTCGTAGACGACCACGGTGTGGCCGGCGCGGGTGAGCTGCTGGGCGGCGGCCAGCCCCGCCGGACCCGAACCGACAACGGCAACGGTCTTGCCGGTGTGCCAGGCAGGGGTTTCCGCCGTGACGCGGCGGTCGTCCCAACCGCGGTCGATGATCGCGACCTCGACGTTCTTGATCGTGACCGGGTCGCGGTTGATGCCGACGACACAGGCGGTCTCACACGGGGCCGGGCAGAGCCGTCCGGTGAACTCGGGGAAGTTGTTGGTGGCGTGCAGCCGGTCCAGCGCGCCGCGCCAGTCGTCGCGCCAGATCATGTCGTTCCACTCCGGGATCAGGTTGCTCAGCGGACAGCCCTGATGACAGAACGGAATGCCACAGTCCATGCACCGCCCGGCCTGCTTGCTGATGATCGGCAGCACAGCCCGGCCGGGGGTCCCCGGGTACACCTCGTTCCAGTCGTGCACCCGTTCGCCGACCGGACGGCGTTCCGCGACCTCGCGCGGGGTGGTCATGAAACCCCTGGGATCAGCCATGGGAAACCTCCATCATCAGCTTGACAGTGGTCTCCTCGTCCAGGCCGGCGAGCTCGGCGTCCGCGCGGGCGCGCAGCACCCGTGCGTAGTCGCGCGGCATGAGCGTGGTGAACCGAGCCTGAAGTTCCTCGTCCGGCAGGGCGAGCAGCCGCTTTGCCACCCCCGAACCGGTTTCCTCAACGTGCCTGGCGAGCAACTCCTTGACCCGGACCAGCTCTTCTGCGCTCAGGGAGAGGGCGTCGACCAGCTCGGGGTTGAGCTTGGCCGGGTCCATGTCCAGCACCCAGGCGACGCCACCGGACATGCCCGCGGCGATGTTGCGCCCGGTGGGCCCGACGATCAGAGCCTCACCACCGGTCATGTACTCGCAGGCGTGGTCGCCCACGCCCTCGACGACGGCGGTCGCGCCGGAGTTGCGGACGCAGAACCGCTCGCCCACCTGCCCCCGGATGAACAGCTCGCCGCTGGTGGCGCCGTAGGCGATCACGTTGCCGGCGATGATCTGCTCCTCTGCGACGAATTTCGCGCGGGAGTGCGGACGCACGATCAGCCGGCCGCCGGAGAGTCCCTTGCCGAAGTAGTCGTTGCTGTCACCGATGAGGCGCAGCGTGATGCCACGCGGCAGGAACGCCCCGAAGCTCTGGCCGGCAGTGCCGCGCATCGTCAGGTCGATCGCGTTCTCGGGCAGCCCCTTGCCCCGCGTCGCCTTGGTGACGTGGTGGCCGAGGATGGTGCCGACCGTGCGGTCGACGTTGCGCACAGTGAGGTCGGCACGCACAAGTTCGCCCCTGGCCAGCGCGGGTTCGGCGATCTGCAGGAGCTGGGTGTCCAGCTTCTCCTCAAGCCCGTGGTCCTGCGTCGTGACGGCGTGCAGCGGCGCGCCCTCTGGGAGCTCCACCTGGTGCAGGATCGGGCTCAGGTCGAGTCCCTGCGCCTTCCAGTGCTCGACGGCCTTACGGGCGCGCAGCACGCCGACCCGACCGACAGCCTCCTCGACGGTCCGGAACCCGAGCTGGGCGAGGTATTCGCGCACCTCCTGGGCCACGAACTCGAAGAAGTTCACGACGAACTCGGCCTGGCCGTCGTACCTGGCACGCAGCTCGGGGTTCTGGGTGGCGATGCCGACCGGGCAGGTGTCCAGGTGGCAGACCCGCATCATCACGCAGCCGGCGACCACCAGGGGTGCGGTGGCGAAGCCGAATTCCTCAGCACCCAGCACGGCGGCGATGACGACGTCCCTGCCGGTCTTCAGCTGGCCGTCGACCTGTACGACGATCCGGTCGCGGAGTCCGTTGAGCAGCAGGGTCTGTTGGGTCTCGGCGAGGCCGAGCTCCCACGGACCGCCGGCGTGCTTCAGCGAGGTCAACGGCGCCGCGCCGGTGCCGCCGTCGTGGCCGGAGATCAGCACGACGTCCGCCTTGGCCTTCGCGACGCCCGCCGCCACCGTGCCGACGCCCACCTCGGCGACCAGCTTCACGTGCACCCGTGCGCTCGGGTTGGCGCACTTCAGGTCATGGATCAGCTGCTTGAGGTCCTCGATCGAGTAGATGTCGTGGTGCGGCGGCGGCGAGATCAGCCCGACGCCCGGCGTGGAGTGCCGGGTCTTGGCAACCCACGGGTACACCTTCTGGCCGGGCAGCTGGCCGCCCTCACCGGGCTTGGCGCCCTGTGCCATCTTGATCTGGATGTCGTCGGCGTTGCTCAGGTAGTCGCTGGTCACGCCGAAACGGCCGGATGCCACCTGCTTGATCGAGCTGCGACGTTCGGCATCGTAGAGCCGGTCCGCATCCTCGCCGCCCTCGCCGGTGTTCGACTTTCCGCCCAGCCGGTTCATGGCGATCGCAAGCGTCTCGTGCGACTCCCGGCTGATCGAGCCGTAGCTCATTGCGCCGGTGGAGAACCGCTTCACGATCTGGCTGACCGATTCGACCTCATCGATCGAGATCGGCTCACGCTCGGGGTCGAACTCCAGCAGTCCGCGCAGCGTCATCAGCCGCTCGGACTGGTCGTCGACGCGCGCGGTGTAGGTCTTGAACACGTCGTAGCGCTTCTGCCGCGTGGAGTGCTGCAGGCGAAAGACGGTCTCGGGGTCGAACAGGTGCGGCGGTCCCTCGCGGCGCCACTTGTACTCCCCACCGCCGGAGAGGGTGCGGTGCGGCAGCGGAATGCCGTCGTGCGGGTAGGCCCGGGAGTGCCTCCGCGCGACCTCTGCTGCGATCTCGTCCAGCCCGATGCCCTCGATGCGGCTGGTGGTGCCGACGAAGTACTGCTCCACCAGTTCGCTGGACAGTCCGAGCGCCTCGAAGATCTGCGCGCCGGTGTACGAAGCGATGGTGGAGACGCCCATCTTGGACATCACCTTCAGCACACCCTTGCCCAGCGCCTTGCGAACGTTGTAGACGGCCTTCTCCGGCTCGACATTGACCAGCCACTCGCGGCGGGCGAGGTCCTCCGCGGTCTCGAAGGCGAGATACGGGTTGACCGCTGCCGCGCCGTAGCCGATCAGCAGCGCGACGTGGTGCACCTCGCGCACGTCGCCGGCCTCGACGATCAGGCCAACCTGGGTGCGGGTCTTCTCCCGCACCAGGTGGTGGTGGATCGCAGCGGTCAGCAGCAGGGACGGGATCGGTGCGAACTCGGCGTTGGAGTGCCGGTCGGAAAGGATCAGCGTGCGGCAGCCGCGGGCGATGGCCTCGCTCACCTGGACGCAAAGCTCGTCGAGCCGTGCCTTCAGCTCCTCGCCGCCGCCCTCGACGGCATAAAGACCGCGGACGACGTGGGTGTCGAAGTCGGGCATGGAGCCGTCGCGGTTGATCCGGACCAGCTTCGCGAGCTGGTCGGAATCGAGGATCGGGTAGCCGATCACGATCTGGCGGCAGGAGTCCGGGCCGGGAAGGAGCAGGTTGCCCTCCGGGCCGAAGGTGGCTGCCAGCGAGGTGACCAATTCCTCACGGATGGAGTCCAGCGGCGGGTTGGTGACCTGCGCAAACAGCTGCGCGAAGTAGTCGAAGAGCAGCCGCGGCTTGTCGGAGAGCACGGCAACCGGGGTATCCGAACCCATCGAGCCGATCGGCTCCGCGCCGGTGTTGGCCATCGGCGAAAGGATCATCCGCAGCTCTTCGTGGCTGTAGCCGAAGACCTGCTGGCGCCGGGTGACCGAGGCGTGGCTGTGGACGACGTGCTGCTGCTCAGGCAGGTCGTCGAGGTCGACGCGGCCCTCGGCCAGCCACTCCGCGTAGGGGTGCTCTGCGGCGAGTTGGGCCTTGATCTCGTCGTCGTTGATCAGGCGGTGCTCGTTCAGGTCGACCAGCAGCATGCGGCCGGGCTTCATCCGGCCCTTCTCGATGACCTTCTCCGGGTCGACGTCCAGCACGCCGGCCTCGGAGGCGAACACCACGAGGCCGTCATCGGTGACCCAGTACCGGCCCGGACGCAGTCCGTTCCGGTCGAGCACGGCGCCGATCAGGCTGCCGTCGGTGAACGTGACCGACGCCGGGCCGTCCCACGGTTCCATCAGCGAAGAGTGGAAGGCGTAGAACGCCCTGCGCGCCTGGTCCAGCTCCGCGTTGTTCTCCCACGCTTCGGGGATCATCATCAGCACCGCGTGCGGGAGCGAGCGTCCGCCCAAGTGCAGCAGTTCGAGCACCTCGTCGAAGGACGCGGAGTCGGAACCGCCCGGGGTACAGACCGGGAACACCCGGGACAGGTCGCCCGGGATGGTGTCGGTGGCAAGGAGCGCCTCGCGCGCCCGCATCCAGTTGCGGTTGCCCTTGACGGTGTTGATCTCGCCGTTGTGCGCCAGCAGGCGGTACGGGTGCGCGAGCTCCCATGCAGGGAACGTGTTGGTGGAGAACCGCGAGTGCACCAGCGAGATCGCCGACTCCACCCGCTCGTCCAGAAGGTCGGGGAAGACCTCTGCCAGTTGTTGGGTGGTGAGCATGCCCTTGTAGACGGTGGTCCGACCTGAAAGCGAGGCGAAGTACACCCCGGCCTCGTTGCGGGCTCGCTGGCGCAGCGGGTAGACCGCGCGGTCAAGGTTGAGGCCAGCGGCCAGGTCGACGGTGGAGACGAAGAACTGCTCGAAGGACGGCATGTTCTTCACCGACACCGGGCTCAGCGTGGAGTCGTCTGTTGGCACTTGGCGCCAGCCGTGGACGACCAGGCCCTCCTCGGTGGCGAGGAACTCGATCGTGCGCTTGGCAGAGGCCCGACGTGCCGGGTCGGTGGAAAGGAACGCCATGCCCATGGCGTAGTGGCCGGGGTCGGGGAGGTCGAAATCGACGACCTGGCGCAGGAACCGGTCGGGTACCTGGAGCAGCATGCCGGCGCCGTCACCGGCGGCCGGGTCGGCACCCGTGGCGCCGCGGTGGTCGAGGTTCTCCAGGGCGGTCAGACCCTTCGTGACGATGTCGTGATCGGCTACGCCGCTCAGTTGCGCGACGAAAGCGACGCCACAGGCATCATGCTCGAATGCAGGGTCGTACAGGCCCTCACCGGGTCGGCCGGGCATCGTGAACAACGCCATCTGATCACTCCCATCTACGCGAACGCGGCAGGGGCGGGTGCAAGCCAGTCGGGCTGCACGCCGACGCTGCACGCTTGGAGCGTGAGCCTACCTGAC
>JADGPA010000006.1 GCA_017882685.1 Propionibacteriaceae bacterium
CGCCACCGTCGTCGGCGGAGACTTCGCGCGCATCCAGTTCACCCCGGACCTGGTGCCCTCCGACATCGTCGGTACCCGCATCTACTCGGCGCGGCAGGAGAAGTTCGACATCGCGCTGGGCCCGGTGTTCGTGAACTTCGTCCTCGCAGACGAGATCAACCGCGCACCGGCCAAGGTGCAGTCGGCGATGCTCGAGCTGATGGCGGAGCAGCAGGTGTCCATCGGTGGACACACCTACCCGGTGCCGCAGCCGTTCATCGTGATCGCGACCCAGAACCCGATCGAGTCAGAGGGGGTCTACCCGCTGCCCGAGGCGCAGCGCGACCGCTTCCTGCTCAAGGTGGACGTGCCGTACCCACGCGGCAACGAGGAGTTCGAGATTCTCCGCCGCATGAGCGTCCACCCACCGACGTCCAACCCGGTGCTCAACCCCGAAACGGTCAAGCAGCTGCAGGAACAGGCGTCCAACGTCTTCGTGCACAACCTTGTCGCCGAGTACGTGGTGCGGCTGGTGCTGGCAACGCGGACGCCGGAGGAGTTTGGCATGCCCGACCTGACGTCGGTGATCCAGGTCGGCTGCAGCCCGCGCGCGACCCTTGGCCTCGTGGCCGCGGCACGGGCACTGGCCCTGATCCATGGCCGCGATTACGTGCTGCCCACTGACGTCCAGGCGGTGGCCCGCGACGTCATGTCCCACCGCGTGATGCTCGGCTTCGACGCCGTGGCCGACAACATCACCCCGGCCCAGGTGATCGAACGGATCGTGGCCATGGTGCCGCCGCCCACCCCGGTGTGGAACCCGCAGCAGCGTCAGGCTGCCCAAGGCCAGCACCAGTACACGCCGGAAGCCCGTAACTGATCGTGGCACCGCAGCCGGCATTCGCGCCTCCGCCCGAGAACCTCGGCGCGGTGGCCTCGGTGCTGGCCGAGCCCAAGGCCGCAACCATCCCGCTGCACCAGCTGGCCCCGGAGGCCGCGCTGCGGCGGCTGGAGCTCACCGTGGTGCGACGGCTGGAGGGCTTCTTGCACGGCGATCACCAGGGCCTGCTGCCGGGTCCGGGTTCGGAGGCCAACGACGCACGCGCCTACGTCCCGGGCCAGGACGACGTCCGCAAGATCGACTGGGCGGTCACGGCCCGCACCACCATCCCCTACGTCCGCGACACCATCGCCGATCGTGAGCTGGAGATCTGGGCGCTACTGGACGTCACCCCGTCCATGAACTGGGGCACGGAGGGCGTCACCAAGCGTGACCTCGGGATCGCAGCGATCGCGACCATCGGCTTCCTCAGCCAGAAGATGGGCGACCGATTCGGCGGGCTGGTGATGCGCCCCGACCAGATCAAGCGCTACCCGGCCATGTCGGGACGCACCGCCCTGTACGGCCTGCTCCGGCGACTGCTCACCGAACCGATCGTCAGTGACCACACCACTGGGCCGTTCTCGCTGGCCGCGGGCATCCAGCGGATGGCCCGCACCGAACGCCGCCGCGGCATGCGGATGATCGTCTCCGACTTCCTGACCCCGGGTGACTTCGAGCTGGACCCCAACGTCGAGCCGGAGTGGGAGCGTCCGATCCGCCAGCTGGCCGTCCGCAACCAGGTGCTGGCCGTCGAGGTCGTCGACCGGCACGAGGTGGAGTTCGCCGACGTCGGCGAACTGCTGATCCGCGACCCGGAGACCGACTTCCTGCGCTACGTGAACACCTCCGACGACGCCGCCCGCGAACGTATGGACGCGGCCACCGCTGCCCAGCGGGAACGGATCAGGATCGCGCTGCGGCGGGCCGGCGCCGCCCACATTCAGCTGCGCACAGACCGTGACTGGGTGCACGACATCGCCCGCTTCGTGCTGGCCTACCGGCGAACCGCCAGCATGCTGCACCAGCCGCCGGCGGGGGTGGCCCGCTGATGGACTGGCTGACGTTCCTGAATCCCGAGCGGCTCTGGGTGCTGCTCATCGTGCCGCTGCTGATCGCCGGCTACATCTTCCTCATCCTGATGAAGAAGAAGACCGGGATGCGGTTCACCAACACCGCGATCCTCGGCCAGGTGGTGCCCAAGCAGTCGCAGTGGCGCCGGCACCTGGCGGTGGCTCTGTCGATCGCAGCGCTGGTCGCGCTGAGCCTTGCGTGGGCGCGTCCCAACGGCATCGAGATGCAGCCGCGGGAACGGGCGACGGTTGTCCTGGTGCTCGACACGTCGCTGTCGATGCAGGCCACCGACGTGAAGCCGACGCGGCTGGGCGCGGCCAAGGACGCCGCGCTGACCTTTATCAAGGCGCTCCCCGCCCAGTACAACCTTTCGGTGGTGAGCCTTTCCGGTAACCCGTCCGTGCGGTTGCCACCGACCACCGACCGCGTCCAGGCACAGCAGGCGATCCGGAGCCTCAAATTGCAGGAATCGACCGCGGTAGGGGAATCGCTGTACATCGCGCTTTCGGCATTGCAGATGGCGCCAAAGGGCACCGACTCGTCGCCGGCTCCCGGGGCGATCGTGATGCTGTCCGACGGCCAGAACACTGCCGGACGGTCTCCCGCGCAGGCTGCGAACGAGGCCAGGAAGCAGAGCATTCCGGTCTACACGATCGCGTACGGCACCGAGAACGGCTATGTGGACCTCGACGGCAAGCGTGAGCGGGTGCCGCCGGACAAGGCGCTTCTCGCCGGAATCTCGTCCGCCACTGGCGGGCAGACCTACACTGCTGAGAACCTCGACCAGCTGGATCGGGTCTACAACAACATTCGCAGCGAGGTCGGTCAGACGCCGGTGAAGAAGGAGACCACAGCCCTGTGGGCAGGCTACGGGCTCGCCTTCGCCGTTGTCGCCGCCCTTGCTGCGGTCTCCCTCGGAGCGAGGTGGCCGTGATGCTTGAGTTCATGCGCCCGGAGCGGCTGTGGTGGCTGGTGATGATTCCGCTGCTGATCGGCCTGTACGTCGGCCTGCTGTGGCGCCGGCGCCGTCGCGCGCGTCCGCACGCGATCACGAACCTCGAACGCGTGCTGCCAAAGCAGCAGGCCTGGAAGCGTCACGTCGCCGTCGGGGCAGCGGTGTTGGCCCTCGGTGCGCTCAACGTGGCCTTCGCGCAGCCGAAGGGCGAGGTGGAGGTACCGCGGGAGCGGGCGACGGTCGTGATCACGCTCGACGTCTCCCGGTCGATGATCGCCCAGGATGTGGCCCCGGACCGGATCACCGCAGCGAAGGCTGCCGCGCGAGACTTCCTGAACCTGCTGCCGGTGGGCTTCAACGTGTCCCTGGTCAGCTTCGCCGGCACCCCTGCCATCGTAGTCCCGCCGACGATGGATCGCGGCGTGGTGGCCGCGGCGATCGACAACCTGCAGGTGGCGCCGTCCACGGCGATCGGGGAGGGCATCTACTCGTCCCTGGACGCGATGGCGCAGGCGCCGCCCGACCCCGACCATCCCGAGGACCCGGCGCCCGGTGCCGTGGTGCTGCTGAGCGATGGCTACACGAACGTCGGGCGCCCGTCCGACCAGGCGGCGCGCCAGGCCGGCGCCCAGCGCATCCCGATTTACACGATCGCCTACGGCACGGCCAACGGTTACGTCGAGAACAACGGACGCCGCGAGCCGGTGCCGGTGAACCCCGCAGAACTCGCCCAGGTGTCACGGCTGTCGGGAGGCAAGGCATTCACCGCCGGCTCCGCTGGCCAGCTGAAGGAGGTCTACTCCTCGATCGCCAAGTCCGTCGGCTACGTGAAGGTCGACCAGGAGGTCACCGAGCAGTACGCCGGCTACGCCCTCCTCCTCGCCGTCATGGCCGCGATCGCGGTGATCTCGCTGGGTGCCCGCTGGCCGTAGCCCCACGGTCGTCATAGCGAGTGGGCACCGGTGCGGGATCAAACACTGCTCTCGCAATACCACACGACACTGCTGATCTTGTTATCAAAAGTGCTGTTGAGGTCACTGACCGAATGGCCGCCCTTGAGCGTGTAATAGTCGCCGACCCTGCCACCCCTAATGAAGAAGTACATGTCGTGTCGGGTATTGTTGTAAATGGAGGTGATTCGGTCGTTCCAGCCAATTGTTCCCAGGTCGTTAATGGAGCACCACTTATTTCCGCCGGTGATCGGGATTTGATACCTATCACCGGTGCCGTTGGCACCTGACCACCAGCATCCGTAGGCCGGCTTGTTGTAGCAGTCCGAGATGGCAGCGTGGGCGGGCGGGGCTCCGGCTATGGCGCTCGCCAGCGTGATTCCAATGGTGACAAGTGTTGGCCCAAGCCACCTTCGTTTCGAACCTTGCCGGATTTGCCTGCACTTCATTTTTCCAGGTCCTTTCTGGTGCGATTGCATCATCCGCCGCGTGGCGTTGTCCCGAATGTACACGCGACGCTAGTTAACGTCTTGCTAGAAAAGCGTACGAAGATATGACCCGAGCCGTCACAAGGTGGTTCCGCTGGCGACGAGTTGGGAGCCGGCATGCCGGCATGACGCCGGGCCGGCTGAGACCTCAGGATCGACGCGGGGA
The DNA here is from genome assembly GCA_017882685.1 of Propionibacteriaceae bacterium. GTDB lineage: Bacteria > Actinomycetota > Actinomycetes > Propionibacteriales > Propionibacteriaceae > Propionicimonas. Next base: position 4,493 of record JADGPA010000006.1, read on the forward strand.
TATCAGTGAACCGGGGAACGGATTCCGAAGATGGCGGTGCCGATGCGCACCACCGTCGCGCCGTGGGCGATGGCCAGCTCGAAGTCGCCGGACATCCCCATCGACAGCTCGTCGTAGGTCTGGCCGGGCACCGGGGCATGGCGCAGGTCGCGCTGTACGTCCAGCACCCGCTCGAAACAGGCGGCCACCTGGGCCGCGTCCGGCGAGGGCAGCGCGAGGGTCATCAGGCCGCGTACCCGGAGCGCCACGAAGGGCTCAAGGGCGGACGCGAACTGGGCGACCTCGGACGGAGGCAGGCCGAACTTCGAGTCCTCACCGGAGGAGTTCACCTGGATCAGCACGTCGAGCCGACGGCCGGACGCCAGCAGCCGGCGGTCGAGCTCAGCGGCCAGCGGCAGGGAATCCAGGCCCTGGAACTCGGAGGCGAACTCGGCAACCAGCTTGGCCTTGTTCGACTGCAGGTGGCCGATCATCACCCATTCCAGCCCGGGCGTCCCGGCCAGCTCGATCGCCTTGGCGTGCGCCTCCTGGGCCTTGTTCTCCCCGAACCGCCGGCATCCGACCGCGTAGGCGGCCAGCACGCTCGAAGCGGGACGGGTCTTGCTCACGGGCAACAGCTCGACCGAGCCCGCCGGACGCCCGGCAGCGGCGCACGCGGCATCGATGCGGTCACGGATGGCCTGCACCCGTTCCGCGATCTGGTCCATGGGCTTAGCTAACCACGACTGACAGGACTGGTACGGAAGTGGCGGCTGGGGCAGAATGGTGGCGACCCCGCGGGTCTGAGGTGGCTGGGGAAGGCACATCTCAGCGATAGGGGTCCAGATGAAGAGCACGCGCGGGATCGTTCTGGTCCACTCCGCGCCCGCTGTGTTGCGCCCGCACCTGGAATGGGCGGTCGGCGCAGTGTTCGGTGCACCGGTGGAGTTCACCTGGTCGGCACAACCTGCAGAACCGCGGACGCTCCGCGCCGAGTACAGCTGGCACGGCCCCCTCGGGACGGGGGCCCAGCTCGCCAGCGCGCTGCGTGGCTGCGTCCGTGCCCGGTTCGAGGTGACGGAAGAGGCGGTCGCCGGCACAGAAGGCATGCGCTGGGCCTATACCCCCGACCTCGGCATCTTCGCCTGCGCGATCGGCGTGCACGGTGACCTGATGATCCACGAGGATCGCCTCAAGCAGGCGCTGCTCGCCGACGCCCTCGGACGCCAGCCGCTGGCCGAAGGCGTTGCAGAACTCCTCGGCGCCCGCTGGGACAACGAGCTGGAGGCCTTCCGTCACGCCGGCGAGGGCGCCCCCGTCCGCTGGCTGCACCAGGTGAGCTGAAGAAGAGACCTCACCCCTTGCGTCAGATGCGGAGCTCGAGGAGGGAGCGTCAGGGTCAGAGCGGGATATTGCCGTGCGACCCGCGGACGCCAGTGTCGGCCTCACGGATCGCTGCGGCGAGCGCGGAGCGGGTCTCGTGGGGGGAGATGATCTGGTCGACTACGCCGATCTCGACGGCCTTGTCCACGCCGCCGGCGATCTTCTCGTGCTCTATGGCCAGGTCGGCCTCCACCTGGGCCAGCATGTCGCGGGGCACCTCGGCCAGCTTGCGACGGTGCAGGATCCGGATCGCAGCCACCGGGCCCATCACGGCAATCTCGGCTGCCGGCCATGCGAACACCTTGGTGGCGCCGAGCGAGCGGGAGTTCATCGCGATGTAGGCGCCGCCGTAGGCCTTGCGGGTCACCAGGGTCACCCGTGGCACGGACGCCTCGGCGAACGCGTGCAGCAGCTTCGCTCCGCGGCGCACCACGCCGTCCCATTCCTGGCCGACACCGGGCAGGTAGCCGGGCACGTCCACCAGCACCACCAGCGGGACGCCGAATGCGTCGCACACCCGGACGAACCGCGCGGCCTTCTCCGCGCTCAGGGAGTCGAGGCAACCTCCGAGCCGCAACGGGTTGTTGGCAACAACGCCCACCGTGCGTCCACCCAGGCGGCCGAAGGCGACCGTCACGTTGGGCGCCCAGCGGGCGTGCAGCTCGAACAGCGAACCCTCGTCGAGCAAGCCGCCGATCAGCGGGTGCACGTCGTAGGCCCGCTTGGCCGACTCCGGCAGTAGCGCGGCCAGGTCGGCGTCCTCCACGACGGGGGTCACCCCGCCCTGCGCGGCCAGCAGCGTGGTCACCGCACGGGCCCGCCCGAGGGCGTCGGCCTCATCATCAGCGACAACGTGAACCACGCCCGACTTGCGTTCGTGGGTGTCGGGCCCGCCCAGGCGCAGCATGTCGACGTCCTCGCCGGTCACCGAGCGCACCACGTCCGGGCCGGTCACGAAGATGCGGCCGTCGGGGGCCAGGATCACGACGTCGGTGAGCGCCGGCCCGTAGGCCGCGCCACCGGCGGCAGCGCCGAGGACGACCGAGATCTGCGGGATCTTGCCGGACGCCTGCGTCATGGCGTGGAAGATGCGTCCCACGGCATGGAGGCTGAGGACGCCTTCGGCGAGGCGCGCGCCGCCAGAATGCCAGATGCCGATGATCGGCACCCTGTCGACCATCGCCCGCCGGTAGGCCTGCACAACGACCTCACAGCCGTCGAGGCCCATCGCGCCGCCCATGACGGTGGCGTCCGAGCAGAACGCGACCGCCGGCGACCCGTTCACGGTGCCGGTGGCCGCGAGCATGCCCGAATCGCCGTCGGGGCTGATCAGCTTCAGCGAGCCCTCATCGAACAGGGCTGCGAGGCGGAAGTTCGGGTTGCGCGGATCCTCCGAACGGGGGAGTCGAGCGGGCTTGGCCGGGGCGGTTGCCTGGGTCATCGTGAACCTCCTGCTGGTTGGTTTCGGGGCCCTTCGTACGTCTCCGGAGTTCCTCGGGAGACTCCTCAGGGACCGTTCGATCAGAACGTGGCGTTGGCGTTCGTGACTGCGATGGCCACGTTGTGGCCGCCGAAGCCGAAGGAGTTGTTGATCGCTGCGAGGTCGCCGGCGGGAAGCGGCCGGGCCACGTTGGCTGCGATGTCGATGCCCAGGTTGGGCTCGGGGTCCTCGAGGTTGATCGTCGGCGGCACCATGTGGTCACGCAGGGCGAGCAGGGTCGCGATGGTCTCGAGTGCGCCGGCGCCGCCCAGCAGGTGGCCGGTCATCGACTTGGTCGAGGTCACCACGACGTGGTCGGCGTCGTCGCCGAGCGCGGTGCGGATCGAACCGGCCTCGGTGATGTCGCCCTGCGGCGTGGACGTGCCGTGCGCGTTGACGTGAATGATGTCGGCCGGTGCAAGCTTGGCATCGACCAGCGCCTTGATCATGGCGCCGGACTGGCCCTCACCGGTCGGGTCGGGCTGGACGATGTCGTGACTGTCAGCGGTGATGCCGGAGCCGGCGATGGTGCCGTAGATCCTGGCGCCGCGGGCCAAGGCATGCTCGAGGGTCTCGAGGATCATGATGGCTGAGCCCTCACCCATGACGAAGCCGTCGCGGCCCCGGTCCCACGGACGCGACGCGCCCTCGGGATCGTCGTTGCGGCGGCTCAGCGCCTGCATCTGGCCGAACGCAGCGATCGGCAGCGGGTGGATGGTTGCCTCGGTGCCGCCGACGACCGCCATGTCCGCCCGGCCGAGACGCAGCTGGTCGAGGGCCAGCGAGATCGCCTCATTGGAGGATGCGCAGGCAGACACCGGGGTGTGTACCCCAGCCTTGGCGTGGACGGCCAGGCCCACGTTCGCGGCCGGGGCGTTGGCCATCAGCATCGGGATGGTGAACGGGCTGACGCGGCGATAGCCCTTGTCGCGCTGGTTGTCCCAGTTGTTCAGCAGCGAGTGGAGGCCGCCGATGCCGCTGGCCAGGGAGACGCTCAGTCGTTGCGGGTCGACCTCGTCCTCGGCCTCCCAGGTGAACCCGGCGTCCTCCCAGGCCTCGCGAGCGGCGATCAGGGCCAGCTGTGTCGAGCGGTCGAGCCGACGGGCCTTGACCCGGTCGATGATCTCGGACGGGTCGACCTTCACGTAGGCGGCGATCTTCACCGGCAGCTCTTCAGCCCATTCCTCGGTGATTCTGCGGACGCCGGACCTGCCGGCCAGCAGACCAGCCCAGGTGGAGGCCATGTCGCTGCCGAGTGGGGTGGTGGCGCCGAGGCCGGTGATCACGATCTCAGTCATGTCTCTCCGAGGTTGATGAGGTTCTTGGCTTGCCGGTTGAGCCCGAGGATGGAATCGAGCAGGCTCAACCGGCTATGTGGA
>JADGPA010000036.1 GCA_017882685.1 Propionibacteriaceae bacterium
AGCGGATCATCGCCATGTGTGGCAAGAACGCCACGTCCAAGTTCCGTGGCCAGCACGGCACGGGTGGCCGCGCGAACTCCACCCTGAAGAAGTACAAGATCGGCGTCCTCGCCTGATCCATCCCCCGCCCCCCTGCAGCACGAGCTGTGACTTCCCGCCGACATCGGCGGATAGGTCACAGCTTGTGCCTTTTCTGCGTCGGGTGACGTCCAGTGCTTGCGGTTCCCCGTCGAATCGCTTACGATTGAATCGGTAAAAGAGATAGATCGAAAACCAAGTCGAAAGGACCGATCGATGTCGATCGAGCGCACGGGGCGCGAGACACGCATCCTTGGTCGCCTGGTTCGGGACGGTTCCCTCGTCGTCGGGACGCTGGCACGGGACCTCGGGGTTTCGGAGGTCACCATCCGCACCGACCTGCGTGGCCTCGAAGAACGTGGCCTGCTGGCCCGCACCCATGGAGGCGCAGAGGCCACCGGTTACCGCAACGTCCTCGAGCGCCAGCTCCAGCACGTGGCGCAGAAGGACCGGATCGCAGCAGCTGCCGCAGAACTGGTCCAGGACAACGACCTGATCATGATCGAGGCCGGCACCACCTGCGCCCAGATCGTGACCCACCTCGGTGGTCGGCGCGGCGTGCAGGTGCTCACCAACTCCACCCTCGTCGTCCAGCACGCCCGTGTGTACCCCGGGCTCACCGTGATCCTGACTGGCGGCTCCTTCAACCGCACCAGCGAGTCGATGGTCGGCTCGGTGGCGCTGCGCACGATCGAGGACTTCAACGTGCGCCTGGCCTTCTTCGGCACCGACGGCTTCACGGCCGGACGCGGCCTCACCACAGGCTTCGCCGATGGCGCTGAGGTGATCCGGGCAATGAAGTCCCGGGCAGCCGAGTCCTGGCTGGTTGCCGATTCCTCGAAGTACTCCCATGCCGGCTTCGTCAGTGTGATGGACCTCGCCGGGCTCACCGGTGTGATCACGGACGACGGCCTCGACGCCGATTCCCGCAACGACCTCAGCAACAGCGGCCTCAGCGTCCGCATCGTCTAGAACAAGGAGAACCCATGGCCCAGGTAGTGGTGATGCCGCAGCTCGGCAACACGGTGGAGTCGTGCCTGATCACCACCTGGCTGGTCAAAGTCGGCGATGCCGTTGATGCAGCGACGCTGCTGTGCGAGATCGAGACCGACAAGTCGGCCATGGAGGTGCCCGCCGGCGTGGCCGGGACGGTGCTGGCGCTGCTCGCAGAAGAGGGCGACGAGGTACCGGTGAAGCAGCCGATTGTCGTTGTCGGCGATCCCGGCGAGAACGTCGAGGAGTACCTGGCCGGCGCAGGCCTGCCCCCGGTGACCACCGGTGAGGCCGGCGAGGTCAACGAGTCTGCCCCCGAGCCGCTTGTTCGTGCCGCAACGGTCCCTGAGGAGCGCCCGGAGCCTGCGGAGGACGCGTCACGAAGGGCCGCAGGCGTTTCCGCCGGGTCGCCCGTGGGAATCTCTCCGAGGGCACGCGGTCTTGCCGCTTCCCAGGGCATCGAGGCCAGCCGGCTGGCCGGCACCGGGCCCGAGGGTCGTGTGATCGAGCGTGACGTGCAGGCTGCCGTTGCTGCCGGCCCGGGCCTGACCGCCGGTGCCCGCGCTGCCGCAGAGGGCTTCGTTCCCGGTGCTGCCGGCAGTGGCATTGGTGGCCGCGTGACCCGCGCCGACCTGGCCTCCGGTCCGTCAACGGTCCCTGAGGAGGTTCGTGAGCTCGCGAGCGAACCGTCACGAAGGGGCGCTGACGTCGAGTTCCCGGGCGCTGTCACGCAGACTCCTCTCAAGGGCATCCGCAAGGTGATCGCCGAGCGGATGATGAACTCCCTGGCCACCTCTGCGCAGCTCACCTACACCGCGACAGCTCCCGCAGTCGGCATGCTGGCGATGCGCAAGCGGCTGAAGGGCTCGAGCGATCCCGAACTGGCCGCGATCACACTCGGCGACCTGGTCGGCTACGCGGCGGTGAAGACCCTGGGGAAGCACGCGGCGGTCAACTCCCATTTGTCAGACCCTTCGGCAGGCTCAGGACAGGCTCCCGTCCTCACGACCTTCGCCAGCGTCCACCTGGGCATGGCGGTGGACACCCCGCGCGGCCTGCTGGTGCCTACGCTGCGGTTCGCCGAGACGCTGACCCTGCGCGAGTTCTCCAAGCTCTCCAAGCAGCTCGCGATGGACGCGATCGGCGGTTCGATCAGCCCCGACCTGCTCGGTGACGCCACCTTCACGGTGAGCAACCTCGGCGCCTTCGGGATCGAGTCGTTCACTCCGTTGCTGAACGTGCCGCAGGTGGCCATCCTCGGCGTGGACGCCATCTTCCCGCGGGCCGTGATCAACCCCGACGGCAGCGTCGGAGCCGAGCAGCGGATCGGGTTCTCCCTGACCGCCGACCACCGCGTCATCGACGGCGCGGATGCGGCCAGGTACCTGAAGGACCTGTGCGCTGCTGTTGCCGACATCGACCTGACCGTGCTCGGCTGAATCGGACTGGGCTGAGAGGCGAACCATGACTGACTACGACGTGATCATCATCGGCGGCGGGCCCGGCGGCTACCTCGCCGCCGAGCGCCTCGGACATGCAGGAAAGAAGGTACTGCTGGTCGAGAAGGAGTTCCTGGGCGGTACGTGCCTGAACGTGGGCTGCATCCCGACCAAGAGCCTGCTCAACTCCGCCAAGCTCTACGAGCACGCCCGGCACTCCGAACAGTTCGGCATCACCGCCACCGGCGTCGAGTTCGACTGGGCGAAGGTGCAGGCGTGGAAGGCCGACGTGGTCCGCAAACTCGTCGCCGGCGTCGGCGCAGCCGAGAAGCGGGCTGGGGTCGAGGTCGCGAAGGGCCACGGCACCCTGGTCGCCGCCGGAGTGGTCGAGGTCAATGGCGAGCGCAGGACCGCCGACCACGTGATCATCGCCACGGGCTCCGTGCCGGTCATGCCCCCGATCCCGGGCGCGCAGGACAACCCGCTGGTCGTCGACTCCACCGGCCTTCTGGCCGTCGAGTCCGTGCCGAAGCGCCTCGTCGTCATCGGCGGCGGCGTGATCGGGCTGGAGTTCGCGTCCCTCTTCGCGGCCTTCGGCGCGCAGGTCGAGGTGATCGAGATGCTGCCCGAGATCGTCCCGTTCATGGATGACGACCTCGCCGGCCGGCTCCGCAAGGCGCTGTCCGGCGTGCAGTTCCAGCTGGGCTGCAAGGTCACCGGCATCGAGGGCGGCAGCGTGCTGTACACGAGCGCCAACGGCGCCGAGCAGCGTGCAGAGGCCGACCTGGTGCTGATGGCTGTCGGACGCCGTCCGCTCGTGGACGGCTGGGGAGCCAAGGAAGCCGGCCTCGAGGTCGGACCGCGCGGCGTCGTCGTGGACGACACCATGCGCACCAACCTGCCGAACGTGTGGGCCGTCGGCGACGTCACCGGACGCAGCCTGCTCGCCCACGCCGCCTACCGGATGGGCGAGATCGCCGCAGCTCACATCCTCGACACCGCCTCGGCCAAGGCGAAGGCCCAGTTGCTGCGCACCGACACCATTCCGTGGGCGGTCTACTCGATGCCCGAAGCCGCCGGCGTCGGCCTCACCGAGGCGCAGGCCAGGGACCGTGGGCACGACGTGCTCGCCACCACCGTCCCGCTGGCTGTCTCGGGCCGGTTCGTCGCAGAGAACGGCGTCCGCGGGCCGGGGGCGGTCAAGATCATCGCCGACGCAGGCACCCGCGCCATCCTCGGCATCCACATGCTCGGTAACTACGCCCCAGAAACCATCTGGGGAGCAGCGGTCGTGCTCGAAACCGAGCTGACCATCGACGACCTGCGCCAGGTCGTCTTCCCCCACCCGACCGTCTCCGAAGGCATCCGCGAAGCCGCCTGGGCTCTCAAAGACTGACTGATAACAACCAACAAAGGAAGAAATGCCCAAGTCACTTTCCGTGAACCCGGCAGAGGTTCGCAAGGCAGGGACGATCACCGTTCCGCCGATCCCGGTGAATCAGTACAAGCAGGATTTCGGCAGAGCCTTGAAGCGCTTCGGCAACGACGGCCTTGTCGCCATGCTGCATGACATGCTGGCGATCCGCGAGTTCGAGTCGATGCTGAACTCGATCAAGATCACCGGTGGCTGGCAGGGCATCGAGTACAACCACAAGGGCCCGGCGCACCTGTCGATGGGGCAGGAGGCCTCCGCCGTCGGCCAGGCAGCCGAGCTGGACGCCGACGACTTCATCTTCGGCTCCCACCGCAGCCACGGCGAGATCCTCGCCAAGAGCTTCTCCGCCGCCCGCAAGATGGACCAGGCCAAGCTGGCCGGCATCATGAGCGGCTTCCTCGGCGGCGACACCCTGCGCTACGCGGAGAAGATCGGCTACGACAGCGCAGAAGAGCTCTCCGAGAACTTCATCCTCTTCGGCACCCTCGCCGAGATCTTCGCCCGCAAGGTGGGCTTCAACCGGGGCATGGGCGGCTCGATGCACGCCTTCTTCACCCCATTCGGCTCGATGCCGAACAATGCAATCGTGGGTGGCTCGGCCCCCATCGCCAACGGCTCCGCGCTGTACAAGCGGGTCAACCGCCAGCCCGGTATCGTGATCGCCAACATCGGCGACGCGTCCATGGGTTGTGGTCCGGTGTGGGAAGCCATGATGTTCTCCGCGATGGACCAGTTCCGTCAGCTGTGGCGTCCCGAGGACGGCGGCAACCCCCCGATCCTGTTCAACTTCTTCAACAACTTCTACGGCATGGGCGGCCAGACCGACGGCGAGACCATGGGCTACGACATGCTCGCCCGGGTGGGCGCGGGGGTGAACCCCGAGGCCATGCACGCCGAGCGCGTGGACGGCTACGACCCGCTGGCCGTCGCCGACGCGATCATGCGCAAGAAGGAGCTCCTGCTCGCCGGCAAGGGACCGGTGCTGCTCGACACCATCACCTACCGGTTCTCTGGCCACTCCCCGTCGGACGCGTCCAGCTACCGCACCCGCGAAGAGGTCGAGTCCTGGGAAGCCGCCGACTCGATCACCAGTTTCTCCGACCTCCTGGTGAGCAAGAAGGTGGTTGGCAAGAGCGAGGTCGAGGATCTGCACGCACGGATCATCGAGCGCCTCACCCGGGTGCTGGCGCTGGCGTCCAACGACTCCGAGCTGGAGCGCGTCGACGCGAGCTACATCGAGTCGAAGATGCTCTCCAACGGCCACGTCGAGGCCTTCGGTGAGGGCGAGCCCGAACTGCTCGAGCCGCTGGCGGAGAACGCCCGCGTGAAGGCGATCGCCAAGAAGGTCCGCAAGACCACCGACGCGAGCGGCAAGCCGGTCTCGAAGGTGAAGATGTACCAGTTCCGCGACGGCCTGTTCGAGGCCATGGCTCACCGGTACGCGATCGACCCGACCATGTGCGCCTGGGGCGAGGAGAACCGCGACTGGGGTGGCGCGTTCGCCGCCTACCGCGGCCTCACCGAACTGCTGCCCTACCGGCGGCTGTTCAACTCCCCGATCTCCGAGGCGGCGATCGTCGGCGCCGGCGTCGGCTACGCCCTCTCGGGCGGACGTGCCGTTGTCGAGCTGATGTACTGCGACTTCCTCGGTCGCGCCGGTGACGAGGTGTTCAACCAGATGGCCAAGTGGCAGTCGATGTCGGCGGGCCTGCTGACCATGCCGCTGGTGCTGCGGGTGAGCGTCGGCAACAAGTACGGCGCCCAGCACTCCCAGGACTGGTCGGCACTGGTCGCGCACATCCCGGGCCTGAAGGTGTACTTCCCGGCGTCCCCCGCCGACGCCAAGGGCATGCTCAACCGCGCACTCGCCGGCACCGACCCGGTGGTGTTCCTCGAATCCCAGCTGCTCTACGACATCGGTGAGCAGTTCGAGGCCGACGGCGTGCCGGAGGGCTACTACGAAACGGCAGAGGGTGAGCCGGTCGTGCGTCGCGAGGGCAGAGACGTCACCATCGCGACCCTCGGCGCCACCCTGTACCGGGCTCTCGAGGCCGCCGACACATTGAAGGAGAATTACGGGATCTCCGCGGAGGTCATCGACCTGCGCTACGTGGCTCCGCTGAACTACGAGACGGTCGTCGCCTCGGTGAAGAAGACCGGGCGTCTCGTGCTGGCCTCCGACGCCGTGACGCGTGGCTCCTTCCTGCAGACGGTGGCCACCGACCTGCAGAATCTGGCCTTCGACGCGCTGGACGCGCCGGTGGTCGTGGTCGGTGCGCGCAACCACATCACTCCCGCCCCCGAGCTGGAGGACCTGTTCTTCCCGCAGGCGGGGTGGATCGTTGACGCCATCAACGAGCGCATCCTGCCGCTGCCCGGTCACGTCCCCGGTGCCAACTACACCGACGGCGAGATCGTCCGAAGGGCAAAGCTGGGCGTGTAGCCCGGAGGGTGCCCCAAGCCCCCCACCTCCTCGCTCCCGAAGCGTGCGCTTGCTCCCGGAATCCCGGGAGCAAGGGCACATTTCGGGAGCGGCGTGCGTTTCGGTCGCCGACCTGGGTGGGGTGGGCCACCCGTGGGTAGGGTCGTCGGTGATGACGGAGAAAGGGTCAACCGATGACTGACTTGAGCGGCAAGAAGGTCGCGTTCCTGCTGAAGCGGGGCGTCGAGCAGCCGGAGCTCACCGAGCCGTGGGCGACGTTGGAGAGCGCAGGCGCGAAGCCCGTCCTGGTGAGTGAGGAGCCGGGGACGATCACGGCGCTGATCGGCGACTGGGACAGGGGCGACGACTTCACCGTCGACGTCACGCTCGACGAGGCCGACCCCACCGACTATGACGCGCTTGTCCTTCCTGGCGGGACGCTGAACTCCGACAAGATCCGCACCAACCCGAAGGCGATCGCTTTCGTGAAGGCGTTCATGGACGCCGGCAAGCCGGTCGCCTCGATCTGCCACGGGCCGTGGATCCTGATCGAAGCCGGCGTCGTCAAGGGGCGAACGCTCACCTCGACCACGCGCATCGCAACCGACCTGAAGAATGCCGGCGCCGACTGGGTCGACTCCGAAGTCGTCGTCGACGGCAACCTGCTCACCAGCCGGAGTCCGCGGGACCTTCCGGCCTTCAACGCCGCCCTCGTCGGGGCGGTCGCCCGAGGCTGATCCGCATTCGCTGGCTGAGTTGGACGAAGCCTCGTGACCCTTCGTCACACCCAGGGGGAGTTGGCGCTCAGGCCTTGATCGAGAAGGCTGCCTCCGCGCTGTCGGTCACTACCCCGGGGCCGGTCCATTCGAACCCGCGAGTCGTCGAGCCCTTCTTCAGCTTGTAATGCAGGACCCCTTCGACCGCGCTGTCGGGTTGCTCCGATTCGAGCGTGGCGAGCAGATCGTCGAAGCTCTGCAGGCCCGCTGTCGTGGTCCCGCCGAACTCCTCGCAGACGGTAGTTCCGCTGGCCAGGGTCACGCAGCTCTCGGTGGGCTGGTTGACCGGGCTGAACACGAACGTCCCACTCTTGCGGGCCGTCGACTTCAGCTTCACCGACACGGCGTCCCCGCTGACCGAGCCATGGGACTTGCCGTTCTTCTTGACGGTGTACCGCGGACGCAGCGAGTAGGTCTTGCCCGCCTTCAGGCGCTTGCCGTCCAGCGAGCTCCACGAGCCGCTCTTGGCTCGCACCTGCACGGCGGATGCCTTGTAGCTGAAGGCGTCGGCGGACAGCAGCCTGACCGTTGCCTTCACGCCAGTGATGGTGACGTCCTCGAACTCGTTGTCCGTGATGGCAGCAGCATCGTTGGCCGGCGGAGTGCCGATCGCGTCGGGGAAGGAGCCGCGGTCGGCGACGATCTGCGAGTTCGTGAGGCTTCCCGTGGAGCCATCTGCGCGCCGGTAGTCGATGGTCCAGGCGATCTCGCCAGTGCCGGAGCCGTACTGGTCGAGCTGATCGAGTGCAGCCTGACCGATCAGGTACGCGATCGCTGCGCCGCTCAGACCCTGGTATGCCAGGTCACCGTGATACGCGCCCACCTGGGTGCCGGCGGGGTTCTGCACCGACACGTCGATGCCGTAGCCATGTGTTGCGCCGACCGTGCCGCGGATGCCGACCAGCCGGTCCTGGGTGATCATGCCCACCGGCTCACCGAACTTCGAGACCTGCTTGTACGAGCCCACCCGGCCGGTGCCGTCGGGCACGATCAGCGCGGTGGAGGCATTGGCCAGGTACAGCAATGTGTTGCCGTTGTAATCCATCGGATGCCCGAATGCCCACACTGTGTCGCCGCAGACTGCCGTGACCGTGCCGATGGCGCCAGCGACGAGGTCGCCGGACGCGTAGAGGGCAGCCACCGAGCCGCCCGCAACCAGGGGCTCAGTGACCGCGGAGGATACGGCGGCCGCCGGCAGCAGGGCGCCACTGCGCATGATCCTGGCCTTCGACGCCTTGGCTGTGCGCGCGAACGTCCGGTTGGCGAACGCGTTCAGCTCCTCACCTGCGCCGCCGGCCACGTTCACCGTCTTCACCTGGGAGAGGCTTGTGCCCGCCAGCGCGGTCCCGGCGACCGTGATGCCGTCGGCGGACACCTTGAGGTTCGCCTTCGTGAGCTTCACCTTCGCCAGCGTGCTCACCGCTGTGGTGCCGATCGACTTCATGTACTCGGCCGGGGTCACGCCAGCGATCGGCAGGTTGTCCGCGTTCAGGCTGTAGGAGACCGAACCGATCAGTCGTCCGTCCTTGTACACGGGAGACCCGGACATGCCGGCCCAGATGCCCGCGGGCTTGAGGCCGCCGGTGCCGTCGATGACAGCGCTGCTGAGCTTGAACAGCAGCATGTCCTTGCCGATGCCGATGCCGTCGTCGATGTAGCCGATGTAGGTGCCGGAGAACGCCGCCGGCGTGGTCCCCTGGGTGACGGACAGGCCCGTGACGGTCTCGCCCGCGGCGAACGCCTCGACCTCGGATACCGGGGCGTAGGGCTGGGTGCCGTCAGGGCAGAAGAAGACCTGCGCTGCATTGGCTGCTGTCGTGCCGCCGGCGGTGAGTCCTGCGACCAGGAGGGACGCGGCCAGCGCAGCTGTCAGCTGGCGTCCGCGGGAACGTGTGAGCGGGTGGCGTGGCCATGGGTGTTCCTCCTCGAGCGTGGGCCTTGCCCGACCGTACCGGTGTTCGAGCGCGCGCGAGCGGATTGAACAGGCAACTCGCACAACCGCCCTTCGTGACGCCCGCCCGCTTCGCTCAGGGGCTACTCAGGGAGCGTGTCGTGGGGTTCAGGGCGCGGCTGATTTCGTCGAACCGCCCGCTCGAAAAGACATCAGGCGCGGGCGCGGCTGATTTCGTAGAGCGCGATGGCCGCGGCAACGCTGGCGTTCAGGGACTCCACGCCCGACCCGATCGGGATGTGCACCAGGACGTCGCAGTTCTCGCGGACGAGCCGTGCCAGGCCCTCGCCCTCGGATCCGACGACAACGAGCACCGGGCCGTCGATGCCGGGGAAGCCGGCGATGTCGGTCTCCGCCTCACCCGCGAGCCCGACAACGGTGAAGCCGGCGTTCGCGTAACCCTTGAGGGTCCGGTTCAGGTTGGTGACCTGCGCCACAGGGACGCGGGCAGCCGCGCCGGCTGAGGTCTTCCACGCCGCGGCCGTCATCTGGGCCGAGCGCCGTTCGGGGATGATCACGCCGTGGGCCCCGAAAGCTGCCGCGCTGCGCACGATCGCACCGAGGTTCCTCGGGTCGGTGATCGAATCACAGGCAACGACCAGGCCCGGGGTGTCGGAGTCAAGGGCGTTGGCAAGGACGTCCTCGTTGTCCGCGTACTCGAACGGGGGCAGTTGCAGGGCGACGCCCTGGTGCACGCCTCCGCCGGTCAGCCGGTCCAGCTCGGCTCGTGTCGCCTGCAGCAAGGGGACGTTGTGTTCTGCTGCGAACTTGAGGATGTCGCGCAGTCGGTCGTCGCGTTCCACCCCGTCGGCGACGTAGGCCCGGCGCACCGGCAGCCCGGCCAACAGCACTTCGAGCACAGGGTTGCGTCCGATCACCCAGTCGCTCCCGGCAGAAGAGGGCGCCCCGGAACGCGAGCCGGTGGATTTGCGTCCACCGGACCGCTGGCCGGTGGTCTTGGCGGCTTCGTCGGCACCGCGGGAGCGGTAGGCCTTGTGGTACGGCCGGTCCTCGGCGCGTGGGGTCGGTCCCTTGCCTTCGAGGGCGCGACGGACGCGACCGCCTGATCCGGCCGGGGTGGTCTTGCCCTTCTTGCGGACGGCACCCTTGCGCTGGCTGTTCCCTGGCATGACGCTCCTAGTTCTCCAGCGACCAGCGTGGGCCGGTCGGGGTGTCTTCGACCTTGAGGCCGATGGTGGCCAGCTGGTCGCGGATGCCATCAGCCGCCGACCAGTCCTTCCGTGCCCGCGCCTGCGCCCGCTGCTCGAGCAGTGCCGCCACAAGTCCGTCCACCACCGGACGCAGGCCGTCTGAGGGTCGTTCGTCGGCCCACTCCGGCGCGCCGGGATCGAGCCCGAGCGCGCCCAGCATCGAACGGACGGCCACGTAGGCGGAGGTAGCCGCCTCGTCGTTCCCGGCGTCGATGGCGATGTTGCCCTCGCGGATCGTGCCGAACAGGGTCGCGATCGCACCCGGAGTGCCGAGGTCATCGTCCATGGCTGCGCTGAAGTCCGCTGGCATCGCATCGTCAGGTGACCAGGCGATCCAGCCCGGGTTGGTGGGCATCTCGCCGAACCGTTTCATGAAGGCATCGATCCGCGCCAGCTGGGCTGTGGCCTCGGTCAGCGAGGTGTCGGAGTACTCGATCGCCGAACGGTAGTGCGGGGCGAGCAGGTACAGCCGCACCGCTCTGGCCGGGTAGGTCTTGACGACCTCGGCGACCAACGCACCGTTGCCGAGAGACTTGCTCATCTTCTCCCCGGCCGCGGTCACCCAGGCGTTGTGCATCCAGTGCCTGGCGAACGGCTGCCCGGCAGCCCTCGACTGAGCGAGCTCGTTCTCGTGGTGCGGGAACTTCAGGTCGATCCCACCGCCGTGGATGTCGAACTCCGAACCCAGGTACTTGCCAGCCATTGCCGAGCACTCAAGGTGCCAGCCGGGGCGGCCGCGTCCCCACGGCGCCGGCCAGGACGCGGTGAGGGGTTCCTCGGGCTTGTGGCCCTTCCAGAGGGCGAAGTCGCGCGGGTCGCGCTTGCCGCGCGGATCGGCGTCGGCGGCCGCCTCCATCTCGTCAACCCGCTGCCCGGACAGCTCTCCGTAGGTCGGCCAGGAGCGCACGTCGAAGTAGACGTCCCCGGAGCCGTCTGCTGCGACGTAGGCGTGACCACGCTCGATCAGGACGGCGGTGAGCTCCAGCATCTCCGGAATGTGGCCGGTGGCGCGCGGCTCGTAGGTGGGCGGCAGGCACCCGAGGGCTGAGTACGCGGTGTGGAGTTCGCGCTCGAACCGGTAGGCGTGGGCGTACCAGGGGACCCCGGCCTCTGCGGACTTCTCCAGGATCTTGTCGTCGATGTCGGTGACGTTCGCGACGACCGTCACGTCCAACCCGGAGAAGGTCAGCCATCGCCGCAGGACGTCGAAGACGACCTCCTTGCGGATGTGACCAAGGTGGGGCGCCGACTGCACGGTCAGACCACAGTGGTAGATCGACACCTCACCCGCACGAAGCGGTTCGAAGGGCACGATCTGACGCCGGGCGCTGTCATACAGGCGGAAACTCACCGGCGCAGTCTATTCCGTGAAGTGCTGACGCCCTTCACGTCGAGACCTCGCACGCTTGACCCGCTGGCGCGGCTCGCGCGCGGTCGGTCTATTCGGTGAAGTGCTGACGCCCTTCACGTCGAGACCTCGCACGAGGTCAGCGGGGCTTCTTCGCCGCTCGTAGGGCGTCGATGTCGAGGAAGGCGGGCGTGGCGACCGGCTCGTCATCGGCGACCTCCCAGGGGTCGACCGGCATCGGGCCGTCGTCGTCGATGAACCCCTGCGACGGGTCGAACGGGTTGGACAACTGTCGGTCCTCCCCGATCGCCCTCGTTTCGGTCATGGCCTCGTCCGGGAGGGCGCGGAGCACGTCGTGGATGTAGCCGTAGGTCGCGTCCAGCAGGGGCACCTCCTGGTTCTCCCGCTGGGAGGCGTACCAGCGGTAGTCGAGCACCTCGTGGTAGATCTGCGCGGACTCGCGCTTGCCGCGCAGCTCCGGCGGGACGGCGGTCACGACCGGCTGGAAGCACTCGGTGAGCCACTGGTGGGCGACGACGGACTCGTCGACGTGGCTCTGGTTGGTGCGAGCACGGAACGTGTCGAGGTCGTTGAGCAGCCGACGGGCCTGGTGCTCCTCGACGTCCAGCCCGGTCAGGCGCAGCAGTCGGCGGGTGTGGTGGCCGGCGTCAACGACCTTCGGCTGGATCCGGATCACCGAACCATCGGTGGAGGTCTCCATCGACAGCTCGGCCACGTCGAACCCCAGCGCGTTGAGGCGCCGCACCCGGTGCTCGATCCGGAAGACCTCCTGGTCGGAGAACTCCTCGACGCCGGTGAGTTCTGCCCACAGCTCCCGGTAGCGGGTGAGGATCGACTCCACCAGCTTCTGCGGGTCCAGGGAGTCGTCCAGCATCTTCCCGGCCTCGAGGTCGCTGAACTCGCCGTACAGGTTGGTGGTCGCGATGGTCAGGTCGTGCTCGCGCTGGCCGGCGGTCAGCGCCTCGTGTATCTCCGCAGTTTCGGCGTCGACGAGGTAGGCGGCGAACTCGCCGGCGTCCCTGCGGAACAGGATGTTCGACAGCGACACGTCACCCCAGAGGAAGCCCACAAGGTGCAGGCGGGCCAGCAGCACCACCATGGCGTCCAGCAGCCGCCCGACGGTGTCGGAACGCACGCCCTGTGCGAACAGCGAGCGGTACGGCAGGGAGAACTCCAGGTGACGCGTGACCAGGACCGGGTCGAGCGGTTCCCCATCCGGGTCCAGCCTGCCGGTGACCACGGCCAGAGGCTCGACGGCGGGGGTGTCCGTGCGGTGCAGGTCGGTGAGCATCCGGAATTCGTGGATGGCGAGGTCCTCGATGACCTCCTTCGCCGCGTACACAGAACTGCCCACCTTGATGAAGCGGACGACGTGGCGCGAGATGCCGCGGGGGAGTGCGACCAGGTGCTCGATCGGCCAGTCGGCCAGTGGGACGTCCCACGGCAGCGGAATCAGCCGTGAGTCGGGGCGGGAGGAGAGGAATCGGGGCACCGTACATTTTTACATGCTCCGCACGGGGCAGCAGCCCAGGGGGCAACGGCTGCAGTGCTACCGATCCGTACAGCACGGATGGCCGGCCGGGTTTCCCCGACCGGCCATCCGTTGTTGCTGCTACGCGCTCAACCGCTCGTGCGTCTTGTCGGAGAAGACGTGCATGTTGGAGGGATCGGACGGGGCCAGCCGCACGGTGGTGCCACGCTGCGGTGGCGTCCGTGCCGAAACCCGGGCGACGATCTGCTGAGCGGTCAGCTTCTCCTCCACGGCGAGGCCCGAAAGGGTGCCGTAGACGTAGGCGTCCGCACCGGTCTCCTCGACCACGTCCACATCGAGGCCCACGCCCTCAGTTGCGATCTTGAAGGCCTCGGGACGAATGCCGAGTACGAGCGTCTTCTCGTCGGTGACCTTGGACAGGACGTCCCGCGGGACCGGAACCGTGTAGTCCCCCACCTTGACGCCGCCCTCGACGATCTGGCCGGTGATCAGGTTCATGGCTGGCGAGCCGATGAAGCCGGCGACGAACAGGTTGGCCGGTTGGTCGTACAGGGTCAACGGGCTGTCGACCTGCTGGAGGATGCCGTCCTTCAGCACCGCGACACGGTCGCCCATCGTCATGGCCTCGACCTGGTCGTGGGTCACGTAGACGGTGGTGACGCCCAGGCGGGTCTGCAGGGCAGCGATCTGGGTGCGGGTGGAGACGCGGAGCTTTGCGTCCAGGTTGCTCAAAGGCTCGTCCATCAGGAAGACCTGCGGCTGGCGGACGATGGCGCGACCCATGGCGACGCGCTGACGCTGGCCACCGGAGAGGGCCTTCGGCTTGCGGGCGAGGAAGGACTCCAGGCCCAGCAGGTGGGCGGCTTCGAGGACGCGCGAGTCACGCTCGGCCTTGGGGATACCGGCCATCTTCAGGGCGAAGCCCATGTTGTCTGCGACGGTCATGTGCGGGTACAGCGCGTAGTTCTGGAACACCATCGCGATGTCCCGGTCCTTCGGCGGCAGGTCGGTGACGTCGCGGTCCCCGATCATGATCGTTCCGGCATTGACCTCTTCGAGGCCGGCGAGCATGCGCAGCGATGTCGACTTGCCGCAACCGGAGGGGCCAACCAGGACCATGAACTCGCCATCGCCGATTTCGAGATTCAGCTTGTCGACGGCGGGGTGGTCAGCGCCGGGGTAGACCCGGGTCGCGTCCTTGAAAGTAACTGTGGCCATGCAAACAACACCTTTCCACGGGCAGGTACGTGCCCGACGATCCGTAGTGGAGAAGCGGCCG
>JADGPA010000037.1 GCA_017882685.1 Propionibacteriaceae bacterium
AGCAGCAGCGGCACGATGATCGGCAGCAGTGAGAGCCACAGCGACGGCAACTTGGGGGCGGCGGGGACCGGTGAGATCGTCGTCGAGTTCCTCCTCGGCCTTCAGGGCCTCGTTCAGGTGCTCGTCCTTCTCCGGCTTCCAGAAGTTGCCGCGCAGGAACAGCACCCGGTACAGCAGCGGCACGGCGACCGCGGTCAGCGGGCCTATCAACAACCCCAGCAGCAGCATCCGGCCCAAGGAGATGTCCAGCTGGCCGGCAATGGTGAGCGCGCCCAGCCCTGGCACCACGAACACGTAACCGGCGAAGATGCCGGACGCGAGCGAGGACGCCATCAGGGGCAGGCCGCGCTTGCCGATCCGGGGAGCCGCGCCGCGGGCCAGGGGAGAGGCGAGCACGAGCTGAACATCGACATAAATCGAGGAGAACAGGGTGGTAAGCGCGCCGCTCAGCGCGTACGGGAGCCGTTTCGGGCCGAGCACCCGCAGCAACACCTCCACCAGCCGTTGCAGGGCCCCGAGGGCGTGCATCAGGGCACCCAGCAGGACCCCGAAGCCGATCAGCAAACCGACCTTCGTCATGATCTCGCCGAACCCGCTGGCGATGGCCACGACCGTGTCGAGCACGCCGACCCCACCGGCGATGCCCAGGTACAGCGAACCGATGACCAGGGCGATCACCGGGTCCCACTTCCGCCAGATGATGAGCGCGAGGACGAGAACGATCGCGATTGCCGCGTGCAGAATGATCATGGCTGCTCCCTTGCATGAATGACCGGTTGGGCCCGACTATTTCAGCCCGCCAGGTCCTCGAGAAGCCCGTCGGCATTTGTGTAAATATCGTTCACCAACCCGCCTTTTGTAACTAGTGGTCATCAGAATTTGCCCCTCCCGCCGGGGTGCAAGGGGTAGCGTCAGACGGGATGGCCCATCGATTGAAGGGAGCCGGACATGGTGGTCTGCCGGATGCGGAGTCGGGAGCGGCTGACATGAGCGATCGTCTCGAAACGCTACGCAAGAAGCGCGAAGCCGCGCTCCAGGGCGGCGGGAAGGTACGGGTCGAGGCCCAGCACGCCCGCGGCAAGCTGACCGCGCGGGAGCGGCTGGCGATCCTGCTCGACGAGGGCTCCTTCCAGGAACTCGGGGCGCTCGCCACGCACCAGAACAGCGACTTCGGCATGGACAAGCTCCGCTTCCCCGGGGACGGCGTGGTCACCGGCTTCGGAAAGGTCAACGGCCGCAGGGTGGCCGTATTCGCCCAGGACTTCACCGTGCTCGGAGGCTCATTCTCCGAGGTCCAGTCGCAGAAGATATGCCGAATGATGGACCTGTCGATGGAAGCCGGAATTCCCCTGATCGGCCTCAATGACTCGGGCGGGGCCCGGGTGCAGGAAGGCGTCCGCAGCCTCGCCGCCTACGGCGAGGTGTTCTTCCGCAACGTCGCCGCGTCCGGGGTGGTGCCGCAGCTCTCGGTGATCATGGGGCCCTGCGCCGGCGGCGCCGTCTACTCACCGGCCCTTACCGACTTCACCATCATGGTGGAGGGCACCTCGAACATGTTCCTCACGGGCCCGGGCATCGTCAAGGCGGTAACCGGCGAGGACGTCACCGCAGAGGACCTCGGCGGCTCCTGGGTGCACAACGCCCGCAGCGGGGTCTCCCAGTTCTCCGCAGAATCGGACGCCGCAGCGCTCGGCCTGGTGAAGACCCTGCTCGGCTACCTGCCGCAGAACAACACCGAGGACCCGCCGGCACTGACCCCCTATGACGATCCGGCCAGGCTGGAGCCGTCCCTGGACACGTTCATGCCGGAGGAGGACAACCTGCCCTACGACATGCGCGACATCCTGGAACTGGTGGTCGACAGGGGCAGCCTGCTGGAGAACCACGAGCAGTACGCGCCGAACGCCATCACAGCTTTCGCCCGCCTCAACGGCCAGTCGGTCGGCATCGTCGCCAACCAGCCGGCGGTGCTCTCCGGCTCGCTCGACCTCGATTCCAGCGACAAGATCTCCCGGTTCATCCGGATCTGCGACATGTTCAACATCCCGCTGGTGACTTTCGTCGACTGCCCCGGCTACCTGCCCGGCGTCGACCAGGAGTACAACGGCGTGATCCGGCACGGGGCGAAGATCATCTACGCCTACGCCCAGGCCACCGTCCCGAAGCTGTCGGTGATCACCCGCAAGGCGATCGGCGGCTCCTACGTCGCGATGAGCTCAAAGCAGATGGGCAACGACATCGCCTTCGCCTGGCCCAGCGCGCAGATCGCGGTGATGGGCGCGGAGGGCGCTGCCCGGCTGCTGCACGGCAAGGCCATCGCCGCCGCGGACGACCCGAAACAGGCCGAAGCCGACTTCATCGCCGACTACAAGGAGCGGCTGTTCAACCCCTACCAGGCAGCCGACGTCGGCCAGGTCGACGAGGTCATCGAGCCGAGCGAGACCCGGCTCCGGCTGATCCGCGCCCTTGAGGTGCTGCACACCAAGGTGCACACGAACATCCCCAAGAAGCACGGCCTCTTCCCGGTCTAGGAGCTCAGCAATGGACAACATCGCCTTCGGTCTCTGGATGACCGTCATGGGTATGGGCACAGTCTTCCTGCTCCTGGTGCTGCTGATGCTGATGCTGCGCGGCATCGGCTGGCTGGACCAGCGCGGGAAACGGACCCCACCCACACCGAGCCACACGGCACCGACCGACCACGCGGCGGGGGAGGACTTCACCGAGCCCGAACCGGCAGCACCGGGCGAGCTCACCCCCGAACTGATCGCGGCCATCTCGATCGCCGTGATCACCCACGCCAGGGTGCGCCGGGGGCAGGCAGCCCCGGCCATGCGCCAGGTCCAGCCCGGCAGCCAGCTCTTCGCGAGCCGCTGGGTCTCAGTCGGCCGCTCCTACCAGAACCAACCATGGAAGGCGAGATAGCAGCCATGCGTCGCTACAACCTACGGATCAACGAGAACGACCACACGATCGACGTCGAGGAACTGGCTCGCGACACCTTCACCGTGCACCTCGAGGACGGCCGCTTGGTCGACGTGGTGCTGACCGACCACCAGGACCTCGCCCAGGCGGTCATCGCTCCCCGGCTGGAGATCGGGCAGCCACGCCTGGCCCCGGCCACCCCGATGGTCCGCGACCTGCCCACGGCGAGCGCCTCCGCCGCGCCGCCGGCCAGACGGGCGGCAGTCGGCCGGGCCAGCGGCGGCAAGAGCGTGCTCGCGCCGATGCCCGGCGTCGTCCTCAACGTCGAGGTCAGCGTCGGCGCCACCGTGCAGCGCGGCCAGACCCTGCTCGTGCTGGAAGCGATGAAGATGAAGAACGAGCTGAAGGCCGAGCGCGACGCCGTCGTGGCGAGCATCCCGGCCACCGCCGGCGACCAGGTGAAGCACGGCGACGTGCTGCTGGAATTCGAGAGCTGAGCCATGAGCCCGGAAACCCTCGCCCAACTCCTCCAGGGCATCACGAACATCACCTGGCAATCGGTGGTGATGATGCTCATCGGCGGCCTGCTGATCCTCCTGGCCGTTGTCAAGGAGTACGAACCACTGCTGCTCCTGCCGATCGGGGCAGGCGCGATCCTGACCAACCTGCCGCTGTCGCCGCTGGTCGGCGAGGGCGGCATGCTGAGCATCCTCTACAACGTCGGGGTGTCCAACGAGCTGTTTCCGCTGATCATCTTCATCGGCATCGGGGCCCTCACCGACTTCGGCCCGCTGCTGGAGAACCCCAAGATGGTGCTGCTCGGTGCCGCCGGCCAGTTCGGCATCTTCCTCACCCTGATCCTCGCCCTGCTGCTGGGCTTCAACCGCAGCGAAGCCGCCTCCATAGGCATCATCGGCGCGATCGACGGCCCGACGTCCATCTATGTCAGCGGCATCCTGGCGCCCCACCTGGTCGGCCCGATCACGGTTGCCGCCTACAGCTACATGGCACTGGTCCCGCTGATCATGCCGCCGGTGATGCGCCTGCTCACCACCAAGGCGGAGCGGTCCATCAAGATGCCCTACACCCAGCGGGAGATCAGCCAGCGCACCCGGATCCTGTTCCCGATCATCGTCACCGTCGCGGTGGGCATCGCAGTGCCGTTCGCCACCCCGTTGATCGGCATGCTGATGCTGGGCAACCTGATGCGCGAATCCAAGGTGGTTGAACGGCTCACCCACGCCTCGGCGAACGAGCTGGCCAATGTGGTGACCTTGTTCCTCGGCCTGGCCATCGGCTCCACCATGAAGGGGGTGGACTTCCTGCAGCTCGGCACGCTGGCGATCCTTGGCCTCGGACTGCTGGCGTTCTTCCTCGACACCGCCACCGGGGTGCTGTTCGGCAAGCTGATGAACGTCTTCAGCGGTGGCAAGTTCAACCCGCTGATCGGGGCGGCCGGGATCAGTGCCTTCCCGATGGCTGCCCGGGTGGTGCAGAAGGAAGCCAGCCGGGAGGACTTCTCCAACTTCATCCTGATGCACGCCATGGGGGCCAATGCCGCGGGCCAAGTGGCCAGTGTGATCGCCGGCGGGGTGCTGCTGGCGCTGATGGGGGCCGGCTGACCGCGGGCGGTCCCGCTGGCTGGAGCTGGGCTCAGGGGGGCTCGGACGTCCTGGGGTTCGGCCTGCCGCCGGGCCCCTGGCCGTCCCTTGGCGGACGCGCCCGGTAGACCAGCTCCGGACGTCCGGTGCGACCGTAGACCGGCTCCCGTTCGCAGCCGCCGGTCTCGGCCAGGTACTCCAGGTACCGGCGGGCGGTCACCCGGGAGGCCCCGATGATCTCGGCCGCCCTCGTTGCCGACAGCCCTTCCGGCATGGCCAGCAGCGCCGCCCGGATGGCGACCAGCGTCTCCTTCGACATCCCCTTCGCCAGGTCGGTGCCGGCCGGGTCCCGCAGGGCGGCAAGGGCAGCGTCGATCTCGCCCTGGTCGATCACGTCGCGCTCCCCGGCGGCCGCCGCCCAGAAGCCGGCGTAGTTGATCAGCTTCGCGCGCAGGGCGGCGAACGAGAACGGCTTCACCACGTAGTGCAGCGCCCCGCCCCGCATCGCCGCCCGCACCGTCTGCAGGTCCCGGGACGCGGTCAGCACCATCACGTCCGGGCCGACCGGCATCGCCTGCAGGGCTCTGGCCACCTCCAGACCGTGCATTCCGGGCATCGCCAGGTCGAGCAGCACCAGGTCATCCCGCCCTCGGCGCAGCGCGCCACCGCGGTCTGGCCGTCGTGCGCCACCCCGACCACCTCGAAACCGGGCACCCGCTCCACGTAGCTGCGATGACCCTCGGCGACCGTCGGCTGGTCGTCGACCACCAGTACCCGGATCATGAACTGACCTCCGCGGCGCCGAGGTTCGGCAGGGGCAGCGTGACCACGAACCTTGACGGGTCCGTCGCCACCTCGATCGTGCCCGCCAGCCTCCGGACGGTGCCCGCCACCAGGGACAGCCCGATCCCGCGGCCCTGCGGTCGGGCCGGGTCGGGTTGCGCCTTGGTGCTCCAGCCGCGCTGGAACGCCGCGGCCACCATTTCCGGGGGGATGCCAGGGCCGGAGTCGCGGACCTCGAAGACCACGTTGCCGACCGCCTCATCGACGTGCCCGTCCACCTCCACCCACCGCGGCGGGTCGGCCGCGGCGGCAGCGTCGATGGCGTTGTCGATCAGGTTGCCCAGCACCACCAGCAGGTCGCCGGAAGACTGGCCGGTGTCGGGGATCAGCAGGCCCTCAGCCAGGCGGAGCCCGACGCCGCGTTCGTCGGCCTGCGCCGACTTGCCCAGAAGCAGGGCTGCCAGGGGGGCGTCGTGGACGGCCTCGGCTACGGCGTCCACCAGCGCCTGGCTCTGCTCCATGCTCTCGGTGGCGAACGTGATCGCCTCGTCGCCGCGTCCCATCTCCACCAGCATGATCACCGCGTGCAGCCGGTTGTCGGCCTCGTGGGCGCGGCTGCGCAACATGTCGCTGAAGGAGCGCAGGGAGTCGAGCTCGCCGGTCAGCTGCACGAGGTCGGTGCGGTCGCGCAGCGTGATCACCCACCCCAGGTCGGTGCCGTCGAGCACGGCCCGAACCTGGGTGACCACGACGGCCCTCCGGCCGGCGACGAAGGTTTCGCCGGTGCATACCCGGCCCGAGGCCATCAGTTCGGCGAGGTGGGCTTCCAGGCCCAGCTCCGAGACGTGGTTACCGGGTTGGGCGCCCGGCGTGCCGAGCAGTTCGCGGCCCTCGTCATTGCACAGCACCACGGTGCCGTCGTGCCCGACCAGTACCAGGCCGGCGCGCACCGAATGCAACAAGGCCTCCTAGTAGGAGTGCAGCCGGCCAAGGCCCAGCGGCCCCAGCCCGCGCGTCTGCCGGTGGATTCGCCGGGTCACCGCCCAGGTGCCCAGCCAGGCGAGCGCCAGCGAGACGACGGCGATCCCCGCCAGCTGGAGCGCCCGCTCCGCCCCCACCCGGCGCAGGGTCTCCATCGAGACCCCGGCGGCGACCAATGCGATCACCTTCCCCTGCGAGACCACCGGCACAACCACCCGAACCGAGCGTCCAAGGGTGCCGTCGAACTCCTCGACAACCGTGCCGCCGGCCTGGGCAGCGGCGATCGTGCCCTGGTAGGTGCGCCCGATCTGATCCGGATCCGGGTGGGTCCAGCGGGTGCCGAGGGTGTCCATCACCACGATGAAGCTGAGGTTGTTGTCGACGCGGATCTCCTCGATGGTGGCGCTGAGCGCCGTGGTCGGATCGGCCGAGGTGACCGCGGAATCCACCCAGGGAGACTCGGCAAGGGTCATTGCTGTGGACTGCGCCCGGGCGATGGCCTCCCCGCGGGCGGACTCCTCGGTCGCCCGGACGGAGAGCCACCAGACCGGTACAGCCATCACCAGGAGCATCAGGGCCAGGAGCGCGAAGATCTGGCTCGAAAGGCTCCAGCGATCGGTGGAGCTCGACCACAACTGGGCCGGCTGCCGGCGGCGGGGGACGCCGTCAGCCACGGTGTCGACCCGAGGGGCCACCGCTGAACCGTCCGGGTGTGCTACCACGGGACCACTATTGCAAGGACGGGCCCGATCCGGCACGGGATCGGGCGGATCGACCACCCGACGATTGCCCGATCCGGGTGCGGCGGTTGAGGCGAACGTGGACATGGCGGCTGGGCTGTCCGGTCGGGCCTCCTTGCCGTCCGCCTCGATCGTGCTGGTGAACCTTCGGCCGACCGCGCGGGCGTCCGCAGCGGGCCGCACGGAAGAAGGCGCAACTGACCAGTGACTCGATGTCGCCCCTTGATGCTCAGGGCCTCCCGCTTCTCGCTGGCAAGGGCACGCTCCCGGCGAGATGCCCTGAAGCCTGCGCGGGCGAGCTTGCGGATGCTGGGCAGCGCGGTGTTTGCGAGGGATGCTGGAGGCGAAAGGCCGTGCAGGAACTCCTGCACGGAACCGCAGGCCGAGGGAGCGCACGATGACCGACGATGGCAGCGAATGGGAGCAGCCCGGGTTCACTCACAACCTGGATGCCGTCGCGGTGCAGCTGATCAGTGCACATGTGCAACTCATCTTCGCCGAGCTGGACCCGCTCCAACTTGTCGAGGACGCAGACCTGGACCTCGCCGATGAGGACAAGGCCACCGTTGCCCACCTGATTGACTGCGCGGTCGTGGAGATGGAGATCGACTTCAGCGGTGAGGCCGAGCACGACCACGGATAGGCGAACTGGGGCCCTTCGTGACGCTTCGCTCGTTCCACACGGAGCCCCTCAGGGACCTTCGTGACGCTGGGACCGTTCTGCCCTCCCGGTCAAGCTCGAGGGGGAGTGAGCGAGATGGCTGAGTTCGTCTCAGGGACCGTTCAGTCCTGGACGTCCCCAGCGAACCCGGCGAAGCCACGCACCGGTTCGTGCCACGCCGCTTGGCGTGCGCGATGCACCATGAACAGGATGCGCACGAAAGCAAGGGTGAGAACCGCGGGCAGACCGGCATGAAGCGGCGGGCCGGCCATCCTGACCACGCTCGAGAAGATGGGGCTCGAGGAGACAGCGGCCACTGGGGTCATCAATCCGAGACCGGCCACAACCCGAATTCCCAATATCAGGCCAAGAGCCGCAAGAATCCAGACCGTGACGGGCTTCTTGTCGACGATTTCCTTGCTGAAGAACGTCGAACCCAGGTGGTCGGAGTAGTTGTCCAGATGTTCGCTGGAGTGCAACCGGGCTTGTCGGCGTGCTCACGACCAGACCCGCACGATCAGGCAGTTCTTGGTCATACCTGTCCCGCGGGGGTTGTCGTGTTCCGGGGTTCTCCCGGCGGGCGCCGTGGGCGGCCACCTGCGTCCGCCGTTCCGTGCCGAGCTTGGCCAGCAGGCCCGAAACGTAGTTCTTGAGGTCTTCTCCGCCAGCCCCAGCTGTTCGCCGACCTGCCGCTTGGTGCGCTGGATCACGGCGGTGTGCTCCTGCTCATCGGGAGCTGCGCCATGCATCGCTCCGGTCCTCAACCGTCTCGGTTAACAAGTTTACGCCCCATTCGGACCTCTTGCTGAAATGTCGATTTCGCTACCAGTCATTGCCGCCCGCCCGCGAATTGATTCATGAAGAGTGGCGAAGTCTGGCGAACTACACGTCTTGGGCCAAACAGGCGTAGAGTCGAAGTAGTTGCCGACCTTGAGCATGAGTTGATCAGCGGCCAGCGCCCTGAGGCGCGCAATGACGCCGCGATCGGTGTCAGAAAGAGAATATCGTGACACTTGGTACAATCTTCCTCTCAGAAATGGTCGGAAGCGCCGTCCTGATCCTGTTGGGTGCTGGCGTTGTCGCCAACAATCTCCTGCCGAAGAACAAAGGCAACGGGACTGGTTGGCTCATGGTCAACTTCGGGTGGGGGCTCGCGGTCATGTTCGGCGTGCTCGCCGCCTACAAGTCCGGTGGGCACCTGAACCCTGCAGTGACGCTGGGTGTCGCAGCCTCGGGCGTCAAGGAGTTCGTCCCCGGCATCGCCGTGAACTTCGTCTCCATCGCCACCTACATCGGCGGCCAATTTGTCGGGGCGTTCATCGGTGCGGTCCTCGCTTGGCTCGCCTACAAGAAGAGCTTCGACCTGGACGCTCCCGCCGGCTACAAGCTCGGCGTCTTCTCGACTGGCCCGGAGATCCGCAGCTACCCGTGGAACCTCGTCACCGAGGCCATCGGCACCTTCATCCTTGTCTTCATCGTGCTGGCAGCCGGCCACTGGGGCGATTCCGCAACCCACACCCCCGCAGGCCTCGGCTGGCTCGGCGCCCTTGGTGTCGGCCTGCTGGTGGTCAGCATCGGCGCCTCGCTCGGCGGCCCGACCGGCTACGCCATCAACCCCACAAGGGACCTCGGCCCCCGCATCGCCCACGCCATCCTGCCGATCCCGAACAAGGGTTCTTCTGACTGGGCCTACGCCTGGGTTCCGATCGTCGGCCCCATCGTCGGTGGTGTCGCCGCAGGCCTTGCGGCCGGCGTGCTGCTGCCCGCGTGACCGCCTGATCCTTCACCGATACTGCGGGTCGGCCTCCCGCCGGCCCGCACCGTCAACGAACCACACTCCACAACGAGACTCCTGTAGGAGGAGCACAAATGTCCGAACACACTCACGCGTTCAACGAAGCCGAAAAGGGCCTGCCTGATGGCCTCGGTGACGAGAACACCCAGCCCGGCCCGAATGTGACCCACGTGGTCGAGCCTGACTCCCTTGTCTTCGGCCTGGGCTCAGCCGAGACCCAGTCCGACGCTGGCGAACCCGGTCACGTCGCGATCGACCACACCCATGACGCCGACAAGAGTGGACTCCCGGTCGGTCTGGGTTCGGAGGACACCCAGGACGGCCCGCCGTTGCCGCACCCGGCCGAGACCGACTCCCTGGAGTTCGGGCTCGGGTCGCCTGAGACCCAGCATGAGCACGTCAGCTGAGCAGACCCCGGAGGACTGGGCCGAGCCGGCGCCTTCGGGTGAACCCCGAGGGCGCGGGCTCGGCTCTTGGCCGTTCGCAGAGAGCCTGTGGTTGCATTGGTTACGGCCGACGTAACCATGCGGCGGGCCAGGCATCAGCCTCCTGACGGACGGAGAACAGCGTGGGCGCCGACCTTCTGGCCCCGACCTGTCGGCCAAGATCCGTCCTCGACCTCGCGCGCGAGGCCGGCTGGTTCGGCGAGGTGGTCGACGAGGTCTTCGGACCCGGAGGGGTGTGGACGTGACCGAACTCAGCAGACCCGAGCGGTTGTACGCCGGCTACATCTTCGACATGGACGGCACCATCTACCTCGGCGACCACCTGCTGCCGCGCGTGGCCGAGGTCATCGGCCTGCTGCGCGAGCGGGGCGCCACCATCCGGTACCTGTCGAACAACCCCACCAAGGATCCCGCGCAGTACAAGGCGAAGCTCGACAACCTGGGCCTGCCCACACCCTTGGAGGACATCGTCAACACCGTCGTGTCCACGGTGAACTGGCTCACCGACAACGCGCCGGACGCGGTGCTGTTCCCGATCGCGGAGGAGCCGCTGATCCGGGCGCTGCGCGACGCCGGGTTCCGGCTCAGCGAGGACCCCAGCGAGATCGACATCGTGATCGCTTCCTATGACCGCGGCTTCGACTACCGCAAGTTGCAGATCGCGTTCGACACCCTGTGGCACCACAAGCGCGGCATCCTCGTGCAGACCAACCCCGACCGCTACTGCCCCTTCCCGGGCGGACGCGGGGAGCCCGACTGTGCGGCCATCGTCGCGGCCATAGAGGCCTGCACCGGCGTGAAGTGCTCGGTCAACTTCGGCAAGCCCGACCCGATCATGGCCAAGGAGGCCCTGCACGGGCTGAACATCGCCCCGGCGGACGCGATCATGGTCGGCGACCGGCTGGCCACCGATGTCTCCATGGGCCGCCTTGCGGGCATGAGCACAGCGCTCGTCCTCACCGGAGACAGCACGCTGGCCGACTCGGCGGCCCTGGCCGACACCGAACAGCCGGACTACGTCCTGCATACCCTCGACCAGCTCATCCCCGAGTCGGTCTGGGCGGAGTCCTGAGCCGTCGCCCTGGAGGCCTCGTCAGGCTAGGCCGTCATCACGCTCTGTGTGACTCGCTGCCCGAGCTCGTCTGGTTTCTAGGATGCTGCCGGGCTGCGCGCTCGTTGCCGCGACGGTAGTTCCCGGTCAGCCGAGCCATCAGCTGTTGGGGATCCTGGGTGGCGGCGTCCTCGAGGAACTCACTGGCCCGCGCACCGCGCAGGATCGCCGCGCGAGCGCCGTGGTGTTTGATGTGCACCTCGTCACCGCGGACGTCATAGGTGAAGCCTTCCGGGGCTGCCATGACCTGAACCCTAACCGGGCCAGTCACTTCCCGGTCAGCGCAGGCACGAGCGACAGGCCCTGGGGAAGCAGGGGACCGACCTCGCTGACCATCAGACCGGCGAGTTCCTGCTGCCGCTGCGGCGTCATCCGGACGGCGAGGGCCGTGATCGAGACGGCGGCGACGGCTGAGCCGCCCCGCAGGATCGCCGTGCCGATGCAGGCCACGTCCGGCTCGTTCTCTCCGTGCTCCACCGCGTAGCCGCAACGACGGGCTGCGGCCACCGACTCGAGCAGGCGCTCGGGCGTCACGGTCCTGTCCGCAGGCAGGTTCTTCACGTAGCCGCGCAGCAACTGGTCGGGCACGCCACGCGCAGCGAGCATCGCCCGTCCCATCGAGGTTGAGGCCACCGGCACCCGCTGGCCGATCGCCGACCACACCCGGATCGCCCGCTCGGGTTCGACCTTGTCGACGTAGAGCACGTGGTCGCCGGCAAGCACCCCGAGGTGCACCAGCTCGTCAGCGGCCCGGGAGAGGGCGGTCAGGGCGGGGTGCAGCGCTTGCGCGAGGTTGTGCGGGGCATACGCCCGATCGCCCAGCTCGAAGGCGGCCGGTCCGAGCCGGTAGGTGCCGTTGGCGTCGTCTTGGGCGGCGAAGCCGCGCAGCCGCAGGGTACTCAGAGCCCGGTAGGCCGTCGACTTGTTCACCTCAGCGCTCTTGGCGAGGGCGGCCAGCGTCGCGCCGTCGGGACCCGCATCGGCAAGGGCCACCAACAGTTGGAGTGCGCGATCCACTGCCTCCACGCGGGGCGCTGTGGTCTTCAGCGCGGCGAGGGCAGCGACAACGGTGATGCCGAAGGTGGCCGCTCACACCCATGACCGTCGCACCGAGTGCTACCTGTACTTCGACCTGCCCGACGACGCCCGCGTCATCCACCTGATGGGGGAACCGGCCGAGTCTGGTTTGAGCCAGTCACGTTCGCCCGTCGCGGGCTATCCGTCCGTACCGGGCGGATACGGCGGCGGCCAGGCCCCGACGGTTCCTGGGCCACAGGGGGGCACTCGGACCGGTCCCGGGCCACAAGGGGGCACGCGGAGCGTCCCGGGCGGAATGATGGGCAGCAGTCCCGGCAACGGGATGATGGGCGGCCGGGTGTGGTTGGCCGGCAACGGCACGCCGGTCACCACCATCGCGGCGGCGCGGACCCGGGCGGCTGAGGCGGCCCGACCCAGCGGTCTGCAGCCGGGTGAGGTGATGCAGTTCAGCCTGAACTTCTACGTCGAACTCAAGGACACCACAGGCGCCTCGGTTGCCGAGGTGCTGGTCGACCCGGCCGGCGGTGCGGTCGTGACCGAATATGGGCCCGCCATGATGTGGACCGGCGGAAGCAACGCGTCCGCCATTCCGGCCGAGCGGGCGACGACGATCGCCAACCAGTGGTTGCAGGCCAGCGCTCCAGGCGAGACGGTCGGCAGTACCGATCTGTTCCCCGGGCACTTCACGATGGACACGGTCTCGGGTGGGAATACGGTGGGCATGCTGTCGGTGAATGCCACCACGGGCGCAGTCTGGTACCACACGTGGCATGGAACGTTCATCGCGAAGGAGGACGCCTGATCGTGGCGCCGACACAGAAGCTGAGCGCCCTGGTCGTTGACGACGAGCCCAGCCTGGTGCGCGTCGTGGAGGGCTACCTGCTGCAGGACGGCTTCGACGTCCGCACCGCCGGGGACGGCGAGACCGCGCTGGCCCTGGCCCGGGAGTCCGAACCGGACCTGGTCGTGCTCGACCTGGGTCTTCCCGGGATGGACGGGATCGAGGTGTGCCGCGAGCTGCGCACGTTCAGCCGTTGCTACATCCTGATGTTGACCGCCCGCGCCGATGAGGTGGACATGCTCATCGGGCTGGGAGTCGGCGCCGACGACTACGTCACGAAACCGTTCTCTCCACGCGCACTGCTGGCCCGCATCCGAACCCTGCTGCGACGGCCCCGCACGGGGAGTCCCAGGACGGTGCCGGGGGAACAGGAGCAGCGCATCTTCGGTGATCTCGTCATCGACGGTCCGGCCCACGAGGTCAGGGTCGGGACCTCCCTGGTCCCGCTCACCCGTATGGAGTACGACCTGCTGGAGACGTTGAGTAGCCGTCCCCGGGTGGTGTTCACCAGGCAGCAGTTGCTGGACGCTGTCTGGGAGGATGCCGCCGGCGTGGCCAGCGATGAACACCTCGTCGACATCCATGTCGGCCACCTGAGGAGCAAGCTCGGCGACGACCCGAAGGCGGCCCGCTACATCCTCACCGTACGCGGGGTCGGCTACCGTATGGGGCCCGGATGACGCGTCGTGATCCAGGGCCCAAGCTGGCCGGGCTGGGCCTGGCACCCCGGCTCCTGCTGAACAACCTCCTCGTCATCGTCGCCGGGGCCGGCACCGTCCTGGTCACCGCCCTCCTCATCGCCCCAGCGGTCTTCCAATCCCACGTGAGGAGCGTGGAACCGGCAGCGGACCCGCAGCTTCTTGAGCATGTCGCCCGCGCGTTCGACCAGTCGCTCCTTGTGGCCCTGGGCGTGGGCATCCTGATCGCCGGGATCACCGGATCCGCCATCAGCTGGCTGGCGGCCCGACGGCTCGCTGCCCCTGTCGCGGACGCGGCCGACGCCACCAGCGGCCTGGCCGACGGACACCTGGACGCACGGATGGTCGACCCGAGGATGGGGCCAGAGCTCGCGAAGCTCGCCTCGTCAGTGAACGCGCTGGCCGACCGACTCCAGTCCACCGAAGCAACCAGGCGGCAGCTCACCGCCGACCTCGCCCACCAGCTCCGCACACCGATCGCATCCATCCGGGCCACCGTCGAAGCAGTGCGCGAGGGTGTTCTGCCGGTCGATGAAGCAACCCTGGACACCCTGGGCGAACAGAGCGCCCGCCTCAGCCGCCTTGTTGCCGACCTGGAAGTCGTGTCGCGAGCCGAGGAGCGCCAGCTGCGCCTCAACCCCGAACCCTTCGCCGTCTCCGACCTCGTCGAGTCGGCCGTTGCGGCCAACCGCGAAAACTATCGGGCCGCGGACGTCAACCTGACGGCATCCGTCGCGCCCGATGTGCCTGCTGTCACGGTCGACCCGGACCGGATCCAGGAAGTCCTGGGCAACCTCCTCGACAACGCCCTGCGCCACACACCACCGGGCGGGACCGTCGAAGTCACGGCGAGTCGCGGGGCGGACAGGAGCAGGCCGGCAGCCGTCATCGAGGTGAGCGATTCCGGCATCGGGTTCCCCGCCCACGATGCCGAACGGATCTTCCACAGATTCATGAAGGGCACGGGCAGTCCCGGATCCGGCCTCGGGCTGACCATCGCCCGCTCGATCGTCGAGGCACACCACGGCACACTCACCGCCCACAGCAACGGCCCCGGTACGGGCGCGACCTTCAATTTCGCGATCCCGGCGGACGCCGCTCGTTGGTTGGACTAGATCCGGGCCCAGGTGCGATAGCCCCCGTCCAGGTTGCGCACCCGGCGGCCGAGCTGGGCGAGAGTCCTCGCGGCCAGGTAGCCGCGCAATCCGACCTGGCAGTGCACGATCACGTCGGCCTGCACCTCGTCGATGCGGGAGCGCAGATCGTCCACGGGAATGTTCACGGCGCCGTCCACCGTGCCTCGTGCGTACTCGGCGGGGGTGCGGACGTCGATGAGCTGCACACTCTTGTCGACTTCGGCGGCGAGCTCGTGCCACTGGATGGTCTCGGTGAGGCCGTCACGCAGGTTCTCGGCAATGAAGCCCAGCATGTTCACTGGATCCTTGGCGGAACCGAACTGAGGGGCGTAGCTGAGTTCGAGGTCGGCAAGGTCGGACGCGGTCAGGCCGCCGCGCACGGCGGTGGCGATGACGTCCATGCGCTTGTCCACTCCCGCTCCGCCGACGCCTTGGGCGCCGAGGATGGCGTCGGTGTCGGCGTCGACGACCAGCTTCAGGGACATGCCTTCCGCGCCGGGGTAATAACCGGCGTGGTTGGCCGGATGTGTGTGGATGATCCGCACACTGCGACCAGCGGCCAGAGCGCGTTTCTCTGTCCAGCCGGTCGCGGCGGCGACGATGCCGAAGGCCCCGACGATCGCGCTGCCCATGACCGGCTTGGCCGCGACAGCGCGTCCGGCGATCACGTCGGCGACCAGCCGGCCATGCCGGTTCGCCGGTCCGGCCAGCGGCACCAGCGCCTGGTTGCCGGTGAGGGCGTCCCGCTTCACCACAGCGTCCCCGACAGCAAAGACGGCCGGGTCAGAGGTGCGTTGGTGCTCGTCGACGAGGATGCCGCCGCGCTCGCCGAGTTCAAGGCCGGCGGCTTCCGCCAGTCCGGTCTCGGGGCGGACGCCGATAGCTGCCACCACCAGCGACGCCGGCAGTGAGTCGCCGTTGGACAGGGAAACCGAGTCGGCGCAGACCTCGGTGACGGAGGCGCCGGTGACCACGCGTACCCCGTGCGTGACCAGGTGCTTCTCGACAAGGGCTGCCATCTCGACGTCCAGCGGGGCCAGCAGCTGTTCGGCCAGCTCGACGATGGTGACCTTCACTCCGCGTTCGGTGAGGTTCTCGGCCAGCTCCACCCCGATGAAGCCGCCGCCCATGATCACAGCGGTCGGCTCCTGGCGAGCCAGCACGGCGTCGACAGCGGCCGCCATCTTGTCCACGTCACCGATGTTGCGCAGGGTCAGAGCGCGCTCCACGCCGGGGATCGGAGGCACGAACGGGGCGGCGCCGGGTGCCAGGATGAGGGTGTCGTAGTCCTCGAAGTACTGCTCTCCGGTGGCCAGGTTGCGAACCTGGACCGACTTCGATGCGCGGTCGATGGAGACAGCTTCGGAGTCGACCCTGACGTCGATACCGAAGCGGGCCTTGAGGCTGGACGGGGTCTGCAGCAGGAGGGCGGCGCGGTCGGTGATCACGTCACCGATGTAGTAGGGCAGTCCGCAGTTGGCGAACGACACGTAGCCGGAGCGTTCCAGCACCACGATCTCGGCCTTCTCGTCCAGCCGCCGCAACCTCGTCGCAGCTGACATGCCGCCTGCGACCCCACCGATGATCACTGTCTTCATGACTTCATCCTATACCCCCTAGGGTATGCGGTCGGCACCGTTCGCATGAGATGGAGTCCACTGCGGACCGAGGGGGGTTCGGGCCGGACGAAACGGGTCAGGCCAGGGAGAGGAACAGCTTCTCCAGCGAGGACGTGTCGACGCGATCCCCGGTCGGGTCCTCGGCCAGGCACTGCTTGAGGCCGGCGGCGATCACGGCGAAGCCGACCCGGTCGAGCGCCTTCGACACCGCAGCCATCTGGGTGACGATGTCGGCACAGTCACGGCAATCCTCGATCATGCCGATGATGCCGCCAATCTGACCCTGGGCCCGCTTCAGGCGCTTCAGGACGCCTTCCAACTCGGCGGGATCGAGATTCAGCGGCGCCGGCTTCCCGACGGCCGGAGGAGGCACGGATGCCGACGGCTCGAGGCCCGTTGCGTGCGCGTTCGTCATAGCGATCCGAACTCCTTCCAGATACCCCCGAGGGTATCACGCGCTGTCCCGCCTGGAAGATGTGCCGCGATGTGGGGCCAGCGTCACATACGCCTACCCCTATGGGTATAAGTTGTTATTGCCCGACGACGCGGTCGGGCCTTTCAACAGGAGCTGGAACTCGGATGACCGCACCCATCGAAGAACTCAAGGCCATTGCGTCCCCCGTCGTGGTGGACGCGCGAGGGGTATCGTGCCCGGGCCCGATCCTTGCCGCCAAGAAGCAGATCGCCGGCGTCACCGTCGGAAACGTGATGGAGGTCCTGGCCACGGACTCCGGAACCCTGAAGGACATCCCGGCCTGGTGCAAGAAGATGGGACACGACTTCCTCGGCTCCTTCGACGAAGCCGGGTCGATCCACCTGTTCCTGCGCAAGGCGAAGTAGCCCTGCGATGTCGGGCTCGCCGAATCCCGACGAGTACGCCCCCCGGATCCTGGTGTTCTCCACGATCAACATCTCCGATCCCGGGATCGACCTGGCTGGAAGCAGGCATCTGGAGTACCCGGCAACCGTCCAGACCATGGCGGTGCCGTGCAGCAGCGGGCTGAAGCCCTCCTGGCTGATCCACGCCCTCGACAGCGGTTTCGACGGAGTCTTCATCGCCTCCGACGGGGAGGAGTGCGCGTACCTTCCGGACTGCGCTGAACGCACCTCCCGGATCGTCAGCGAAGCGCAGGCGGAGATGTCCGTCCGGGGGCTCCATTCGCAGCGGCTGAAGATGGCCGCCGTCTGCTCGGTGTGCGCCGAGCCGTTCGCCAAGTACATGCGCGAGTTCTCCGAGGCACTGAAGCCTCTGGGCCGCGACAGCTCCGCGGCCTGACCGCCGCATCAGACAACAGAAAGCAAGGCACAGACATGTCGAAGAAGACGATCATTGTCTTCAGTGGTGACTACGACAAGGTGATGGCCGCGTTCATCATCGCGAACGGCGCGGCCGCCATGGATGACGAAGTCACCATGTTCTTCACCTTCTGGGGACTCGCAACGCTGCGCAAGCCCACCAGCGGCGCCAAGGTCGGAGGCAAGCCGAAGAGCACCCTGCAGAAGGGCTTCTCGATGATGCTGCCGGCCAGCCCGGAGAAGCTCGGGTTGTCGAAGTTCAACTTCGGTGGCCTGGGCCAGAAGATGATGAAGAAGGTCATGAAGTCCGAGAAGGTGATGTCGATCTCGGACCTGCTGGCCAGCGCCCAGGAGCAGGGCATCAAGATGATCGCCTGCACGATGAGCATGGACGTGATGGGGATCCGCGCTGAGGAACTCATCGATGGCATCGAGTACGCCGGCGTGGCCACGTACCTGGGCGAGGCCGACGAGGCCAACGTCAACCTCTTCATCTGATCCGACCTCGCCGGCAACCGGCGCACAGAAATTGGGAGCAAGCGATGGACTACGACGTCCTGGTGATCGGCAGTGGGATCGGCGGCATGGAGTCGTCGATCAAGTTGGCCGACATGGGCTACAAGGTGCTGCTCGTGGAGAAGGAGGCGAGCGTCGGCGGCCGGATGATCCTGTTGTCGAAGGTCTTCCCGACGCTCGACTGCGCCTCCTGCATCTCCGGGCCGAAGATGTCGTCGACGATCAACCACCCCAACATCACGACCATGGCGTTCAGTGAGGTCGCCGGCATCACCAAGAACGGCGACGGCAGGTTCACCGCCAAGGTCCGTGAGTGGGCGAAGTACGTGGACTGGGCGGCCTGCACCGGCTGCGACGCCTGCCAGAAGGCATGCACCGTGGCCGTCCCAGACCAGTTCAACGCCAACCTTGCAGCCAGGCGCGCGGCCTACATCGCGTTCCCGCAGGCGGTGCCGAAGAAGGCTGTCCTGCAGCGCGAGGGCACCTCGCCGTGCATCGGCGCCTGCCCCGCCGGCATCAAGGCCCACGGCTACGTCTCGCTGGTCCGCAGCGGTAAATATGAGGAGGCTTTCCAGCTGGTGCTGGACGCCACCCCGCTTGTCGGCACCCTGGGCCGCGCCTGCTATGCGCCGTGCGAGTCCGAATGCACCCGGATGAAGCTCGAGGGCCCGGTGCCGATCCGGTTGTTGAAACGCTTTGCAGCCGACAAGCACTACAGCGGTCAGGACAGTGGGACGCCGGCGATCGAGGTAGCAGAGCCCAACGGTAGAAGGGTGGCCATCGTGGGCTCCGGCCCCGCCGGCCTGACCGCCGCCTGGCAGCTGGCTCGCCAGGGCTACGGGGTAACGATCCTGGAGAAGCGGTCGACGCCCGGTGGCTACCTGCGGCACGCCATCCCGGCATACCGGCTGCCCCAGGACGTGGTGGATGCCGACATCGCGAACCTCACCTCGATCGGGGTGGAAATCCGCTGCAACGTGTCCGTCTCCGATCCCGAGGCGCTGAAAGCCGACGGCTATGACGCCGTGATCGTTGCCACCGGCACGCAGGTCGCCACCCGCATGGACGTCCCTGGAGAGGACGCGGAGGGTTCGGTCAACGGGCTGGACTTCCTCGCTGCCGTCTCAAACGGCGCAGCGCCCGAGCTGACCGGCAAGCGCGTGGTGGTGGTGGGCGGCGGCAACGTCGCCATGGACGCCGCACGCGTGTCGCTCCGGCTGGGGGCCAGGGAGGCTCGCGTCGCCTACCGACGGACCCGTGCCGAGATGCCGGCCCACCACGTGGAGAGCAAGGACGCTGAGGCTGAGGGTGCGGTGTTCGAACTGCTGGTCGCGCCCACCGAGATCGTCACCCGTGGCGGCCTGGTCACCGGCGTCCGCCTGCAGCGGATGCGGCTCGGCGCCCCGGATGCCTCCGGGCGTCGCAGCCCTGAACCGATCCCCGGCAGCGAGTACACCCTGGACTGTGACCTGGTGATCTCCACCATCGGCATGAGCCCGGACCCCACGCCGTTCGCCGCTCTGGCGGACAAGCGCGGCCGGATCACCGTCGACCCGAGGACGCTGCAGACGAGCATCCCGTTCCTGTTCGCCGCGGGCGACGTGACCGCTGGCGCGACGGACATCACCCGTGCGATCGGCTCGGGTCGCCGAGCTGCGCACATGGTGGACCGTTGGCTCACCGCGCAGCCGCTCGACGGGTTCACCGTCCTCGACGACCGCCTCGAGACCATCTCCGCCGACACCGTCCTTGCCCGGCAGACCGCGTTCGGCCATCGGCATCCGGTCAGCGGCGACGTCACCCTGACGAAGGACCCGCGCGACTTCACCGAGATCGAGGCGCCCCTGACCGAACTGCAGGCGAGGGCCGGCGCAGGATCGTGCCTGGACTGCGGCGTCTGCTCCGAATGCCAGGAGTGCGTGAAGTCCTGTCCGGCGTTCGCGATCCGGATGGACCAGCGCGACCAGCTGCACGACTTCGAGGTCGGGGCGGTTGTTGTCGCCACCGGTCACAAGCTGTTCGCCGCCGATCTCAAGCCCGAGTACGGCTTCGGCCAGTTCCCGAACGTGATTACCGGCATGCAGATGGACCGGCTGCTGGCTCCTACCCGTCCGTTCAACTCGGTGCTTCGGCCCGGCGACGGCAAGGTGCCCGAACGGATCGCCTACGTCTCGTGCACCGGGTCAAGGGACAAGACCGTCGGCAACCCGCTGTGTTCCAAGTTCTGCTGCATGTATTCGATCAAGCAGAACCAGCTGATCATGGGCGCCCTCCCGCTGGCCGACGTGACCATGCACTACATGGACATGCGGGCTGCAGGAAAGCGGTACGAGGAGTTCTACACCCAGGCCCAGGACATGGGCGCGATCTACATCAAGGGCCGGGTCTCGAAGATCACCGAACAGGACAACGGCGACCTGCTCCTGCGCTATGAGGACATCGAGCACGGCGGCCACATCGTCGAGGCGTCCTACGACCTCGTGGTGTTGGCGGTCGGGATCCAGCCCAACCGCGATGTCGACCGGCTGTTCGGCCAGACCCCGCTCGGCCTCGACGAGTACTACTACGTTGCCGAACCCAGCGCGGAGCTTAACCCGGGTCAGACCACGATTCCCGGCGTCTTCGTCGCCGGCACCGCCTCGGGCGCAAAGGACATCGTCGACACGATCCTGCATTCGGGCGCAGCGGTTGCCCAGGTCGCGGCCCATCTCGAACACCATCACTTCACTGAGGAGGCGCTGGTATGAGCCAGGCGGACATTCCCGAAGCTGCGGCCGCGGGCCAGGAAGGCGGCCAACCCCAGCGTCGGATCGGGGTCTACATCTGCCACTGCGGCGGCAACATCTCCGACTACGTCGACGTCGCAGCGGTGCGGGATGCGTTGAAGGACGAGCCCGGCGTGGTGGTGTCGGAGTCGCCGGTCTTCGCCTGCTCCGACGGCACCCAGCACGACATGATCGACGACATCCGGGCGCAACATCTCGACGGCCTTGTGGTGGCGTCCTGCTCACCCAAGCTGCATCAGGTCACCTTCCGCAACGTCGCCAAGCGCGCGGACCTCAACCAGTACGCCTACACCCAGGTGAACGTCCGCGAGCAGGACTCCTGGGCGCATCCACATGACTTGGCCGGTGCAACGGAGAAGGCGATCGGCCTGGTGCGGGCGGGCGTCGCCAAGACGCGCCTGTCCGACCCGCTCGAGCCCCTGGTGATCCAGACCGTCCCACGGACACTGGTGGTCGGCGGTGGTATCGCGGGCCTGCGGGCCGCGATCGGTCTCGCCGACGTCGGCATCCAGGCCGTCCTCGTCGAACGCGAACCCAAACTGGGCGGCTGGGTCGCCGGGTTCGGCGCGACCTTCCCGAATGACGCGTCCGGGGCGGAAGAGGTGGCGGGCCTGCTGGAGGAGATCCGGCAGCGCCGCGACATCACCACCTACACCAACGCCGAACTGACCGGTAAGTCCGGCACCTTCGGCGACTACATGGTCGAGCTGACCCTGCACCGGGACGGCTCGGACAAGGCACTCAGCGTCAACGTCGGCTCGATCGTCGTGGCCACCGGCTTCGACTCCTACGCCCCTGACGACGGCGAGCTGGGCTACGGCATCCAGGGAGTGGTCACGCTGCCGCAGTTCAAGGAAATGGTGGACGCCACCCCGTCCGGCCAGCTCACCCACGCCGGCCGTCGGGTCCGTTCGATCGCCTACATCTACTGCGTCGGGTCCCGTCAGGGGGCCGGCGGCAACGAGTACTGCTCGAAGTACTGCTGCACGGCCACCATCCACGCCTCCTTGCAGGTCGGTGGCATCGACTCGTCGATCCGGCAGTTCCACCTGTACCGCGACATCCGTGCGTACGGCACCAACGAGCTGCTCTACAACGCCTCACGCGACGCCGGCTCGACCTTCCTGAAATTCGCCGACGACGCCCTCCCTGCGGTGGCCACTCTGCCGACCGGCGGGCTCGGGGTCACCCTGGTCGACGTGCTGACCGACAGCCGCGAGTTGACCATCCCGGTCGACCTCGTGGTGCTGGTCACCGGCATGGTGCCGCGCGAGAACCGCGGACTGGTCGGCGTGCTGAAGCTGCCGGTGGGCAGCGACGGGTTCTTCAACGAGATCCATCCCAAGCTGCGCCCGGTCGAAACCGTGGTGGACGGGGTGATGATCGCCGGCTGCTGCCAGAGCCCACGCACGGTGGGGGAGAGCGTGGCGGCAGGCCTGGCAGCGGTCGCACAGAGCGCCGCACTGCTGAAGAAGGGTTTCGCCGAGCTCGAACCGCTGGTCGCCCGGGTGAACCCGGAGAAGTGCATCGGAGGCGGCGAATGCCTCACCACCTGCCCCTACGACGCGATCACCAGCATCGAGTGGGACGCGCGCACCATCGCCTCCGTCGACCCGGCCACCTGCAAGGGCTGCGGCGGCTGCGTCCCGGTGTGTGGACGCGACGCCATCGACCTGCTCGGCTACACCGACCAGCAGATGCGTGCCGCCATCGAGGAAATGATCTCCACCTCCGAACCCGTGAAGGAGCCAGTGTCGTGACCCAGACGTTGCGGGACCCACGGGAAGTGATCCGCGAGGAACCCCTGATGCACGACCCGATCCTGAGGGCCGTGGCGAGCGGCCCTGCCACCATCGGAGAGATCGCCGAACGCATTGGCCACCCCGTGCACGAAGTCGTCTACTGGGTGATGGGCATGCGCCGCTACGGTCACCTTGTCGAGGGCACAGAGGCAGACGACGACGGTTTCTTCAGCTACGGCGCGGTGGACCAGGGTCCGGCCGCGACCCTCGAGGAGTGTGAATACGAATGAGCACGCTGGTCAATCCCAACCTCATCACCGACCTGCAGAAGTTCGGCGCCGCCGACATCAACGCCTGCTTCAGCTGCGGCAACTGCACCGCGATCTGTCCACTGGCAGACAACGACGCCATGTTCCCGCGCAAGCTCATCCGGCTGGCCCAGGTAGGGCTGACCGATGACCTGGTCGCCAGCAAGGAGCTGTGGACCTGCTACGGCTGCGGCCTGTGTACGACCCGGTGCCCGCAGGAGGCCGATCCGGGCGAGTTCATGGGCACCGCACGGCGGTATGCCATCGCGCATTACGACAAGAGCGGCATCGCCCGCGCGCTGTACACGCGCCCTGTGATCGGCGGGGCGATCGCCATCGGGGCGGCCGCGTTCTTCGCGCTGTTCTTCGCTGCGATCCGGGGTGAGCAGAGTCACACCTCGCTGGCGTTGTTCGACTTCATCCCCTACGGCGTCATCCACGCCACTGGCATCGTCCTGATGATCATCGTCGCGCTGTTCAGCCTGGTCGGCGTCGGACTCTTGGCCCGCGACCTCGCCCGCCACGACGGGGTCACTCGATCCTCGCTGTTCGGCAGCAAGGAGGCGTGGGGACGCACGGGCCGCGCCCTCTGGTACGCCCTCGGGATCGAGTCCCTCGGCCAGAAGCGCTACCGCCAGGAC
Organism: Propionibacteriaceae bacterium; assembly: GCA_017882685.1. GTDB lineage: Bacteria > Actinomycetota > Actinomycetes > Propionibacteriales > Propionibacteriaceae > Propionicimonas. Next base: position 23,665 of record JADGPA010000037.1, read on the forward strand.
TGTGAGGACGACGAGCCTGTGGAGCCGATCTACCGGCGCCGCTGGCTGATCCACGCCCTGACCCTGTGGGGCTTCCTCGGGCTGCTCCTCGCGACCACGCTCGACTACGGCATGGATCTGCTGGGCATCAAGGCCACGGGCACCCCGGTCCCCATCTGGTACCCCGTCCGCCTGGTCGGCACCGTCGCCGGCCTGGCGTTGATGTACGGGGTCACCTGGTTCATGATCCGCCGGTGGCAAGCCAGCCAGTGCAACGACACGAGCAAGCCATCGGATTGGCTCTTCCTGGTGCTCCTGTGGGTGACCGGCCTCACCGGCTTCCTGATCGAGGCGGCGCTCTATGCAGAGCCGGTACCTGCCTGGGGCTACTGGGTCTTCCTGATCCACGTTGCCATCGCGATGGAACTGGTGCTCTTCCTGCCCTTCACGAAGTTCGCGCACGCCATGTACCGCCCGGTCTCGCTGTTCTTCTACGGTCTCGCGAAGGACCGCAGCGCCAACTCTGTCTAGCCGAGCAAGGTTCGCCGCAACAGGTTTGGCACGTTTGACCTACCGCTCGTGAGGAGCGCGATGAGCCCCGTCCCGAAGACCCGTGCCGCAATGATCGCCCTCGTCCGCAACGCCCAGGGGGTCGTCACCGTGCAGCTGGACACCGATGAGTTGAGCGGTGTGGTCAAGCGGCTGCGTCGCGCAGAAGGTCAGATCGGCGGGGTCATCCGAATGATCGAGGAGGGTCGCGACTGTGCCGAGATCGTCACCCAGCTCGCGGCCGTGTCGAAGGCGCTCGACCGCGCCGGCTTCGCAGTGATCGCCACGAGTCTGCGGCAGTGCCTCACCGAAGACCCGACCAGCGACAGCATCGACACGGCCTCGCTGGAGAAGCTCTTCCTCTCTCTCGCCTGAGGCGTTCGGGAGCCTGGCTCACTCCTCAGCGGTCGAGGCTGATGGCGGGAAGGTCGAACCAGCGGAGGTGGTCGAAGTCTGCTGACACCTGCGCAACGTCTTCGGCCGGCGTGGGCCGGGTCTCGGAGAGGATGTGGCGTGCTTCGTCGAGGTAGCCATTGAGTACGGCGACCGAAGCCGTGGAGTCGTGCCGGGGGTAGTGCATGGTTCCGTCGACGGCGTAGCTGATGTCGCCGAGCCGCAGGGGCGGCTCGATCGGACCGGCGCGGTGCCGCCACAGCCCGCTGACGGGGTCGAACCTGTAGTCACCGAGAAGTCTCCAGCCGTCGCGCGCCACCAGTCGGACGGCCTCGACGATGTAGGCCAGCACTTCGTCGCCGATGAAGTAGTTGAAGTTGACCCGCACCCAGCCGGGTTTGATTCCTTCGCAGCCGGTGGCGATCTGGGCCTCGAACTCGTGCGACTGGTCGAGGTCGATGCCGAGCAGGCGGTGCCCGTAAGGGCCGGCACACGAGCAGCCACCTCGGGTCTGGATGCCGAACAGGTCGTTGAGGAGGGCGACGACGAAGTTGTGGTGCAGGTAATTCCCGCTGGGTGCGCGCACAACGAAGGACACGATGGAGAGCCGCTTCGCTGCAGGGTTGCCGAGGATCTCCATGGCGGGCTCGTCCCGCCAGGCCGTCATCGCCCGCTGCAGGAGCGCGCTCTCTCGCGCCTCGATCACGTCAACCCCGACCGCCTCCTTCAGCTGGAAGACCAGCCCGGCCCGGATCGATTCGACGATGGCAGGGGTGCCGCCCTCTTCACGGTGGACCGCGTCGGCCAGATAGCGGTGCTCGTGCGCGTTCACGAACATGACCGTGCCCCCGCCCGGGACGGTGGGAACCCGATTGGTGATCAGGTTCCGGCGGACCGCAAGGATCCCAGGTGTGCCGGGCCCGCCGATGAACTTGTGAGGGGAAAGGAAGATCGCATCGAGGTAGGCGTCGGGCCGGCCATCGGGGCCGGACATGTCGATGGAAATGTAGGGTGCACAGGCTGCGAAGTCCCAGAAGCTGAGCGCGCCGTGCTGGTGCAGCAACGACGCGATGCCGCGAACGTCCGACACGATGCCGGTGACGTTCGACGCTGCGGAGAACGATCCGATCTTCAGTGGCCGATCGGCGTAGGTGAGCAGTTCGGCAGCGAGCTGGCTCTGGTCGATGTGGCCGTCGGCGTCCTCACGAATGGTGACCACGTCGGCGATCGATTCGCGCCAGGGGAGTTCGTTGGAGTGGTGCTCGAAGGGGCCGATGAAGACGACCGGGCGTTGCGCCGGCGGAATGATGTCTGTGAGGTGGTACTGGTCGTCGAGCGTGGACGGGATGCGCAGGCCCAGGATTCCGATCAGCTTGTCGATGGCCGCGGTGGAGCCGGAGCCGGTGAAGATGACGGCCGTCTCGTCGGTGCCGCCGACCGCCTCGTGGATGATCCGGCGGGCGTCCTCCCGCAGCCGGCTGGTCTGTAAGCCGGTGCCGCTGGCCTCGGAGTGGGTGTTGGCGTAGCGGGGGAGGATCTCGTGGCGGATGAAGTCCTCCACGAAGTCGAGGCTCCGCCCGGATGCGGTGTAGTCGGCGTAGGTGACCCGTCGTGGCCCGTAGGGGCCGGTCATGACCTGGTCGTCGCCGATCACGCCTGCGCGGATCCGGTCCAGCAGGGTCCAGTCCGGGTCTGGGGGCGCACTCACGGCTTCAGCTTAAGGGCGCCCCCGTGGCGGCGAGGGCCAGTCGTCACCGAACCGGGCAGGTGCTGGGACGGGTGCCGCCCTGCGGTCCTCGGCCGGCGCCGTTACCGGCGTTCATGCCCTGACCTCGACCGTTCCCGCCCTGGCCTGCGGAGTTCGCACCGGAGCGGCCGTTCTGCATCCCTTGGCCGTTCCGCGCGCCGAGGACCTTGCCGTCCTTGGCTGCGGTGAAGGCTGCCAGGTGGTTCTGGGAGCCGTTCAGCAGGTTGGTGAAGGCCGCCTTGGCGTCAGCCTGGGTGGTCTTGTCGATCGCAGCCTTCAGGTCGGCGATGTCGGTGTTCTCGACTGCGATCCCCACCTCGTAGGCGTTCGCGAGTGACTCGTTCCCGCTAGCCATCAGCTTGTCGTGGAGCGCCTGGAGCGCCGGGTCGCTGTAGGTGCCCGGGGACTTGGCTGCAGACGGGTCGGGCAGGCCGTACCGGATGAGCAGGAGTCCCATGGTGTCGAAGTGGACCTGCTCGCTGCGGGCGATGTTCACGAACGGAGCGGCCTGGGAGTACTTGGCTCCCAGGGCGGTGTAGATGTCCCTTGCCAGGCGCTCCTCGTCACGCATGTGGGTCAGGTTGGTGGCCAGCGTTGCGTCCGCCGTCACGGTGGTCGTCGGTGTAGGGGTCGGGGTGGGGCTGGGCGCCGCCTGCACGGTGGTGGCGGCCCAGCCGACGGTCAGCAGGCCGACGGTAGCCAGCCCGAGAGCTGTCCGGGTCTTCCAGTTGGTCTTCATGATGCTCCTTCTTGGTCGTGATGATCCTTGTGAGAATCACGTTGCCAGCCGGTCGTGAAGCCAACTGCGGCCCGGCCGTGAAGCTTCCGTGAAGCAGGCCCCAGCTTCACGAACGCTTCACAGGGAAGCGCGAGGCTCATCCCGAGATCACCGCATCGAGGAGGAAGCCGTGCCTTCACTGGAGTCGACAGCTCGCACCCGCAAGCCCAACCGCCATCAGCTGCGCGTCCGGGGAATGCGCCGGGTGTTGGTGGCCAGGCGCGTCACGCAGCTCGTAGCTGGAGGAATCATCGTTGTAGCGGCGGTCCGCCACCAGCTCGAGATGGCGACCGGCGCGGCGTCGGTTGACGCACTGTGTCCGTTCGGCGCCGTGGAGACGCTGCTCACCTGGGTGACCACAGGGAACTTCGTGACGAAGATCCATCCGTCGAACCTGGTGCTCGGTCTCGGACTCCTGGTCGCCACCCTGCTGGTGGGCAACGCCTTCTGCGGCTGGATCTGCCCGTTCGGCGCCGTTCAGGATGCCCTGACGTGGGTGCGGCGCCGGCTGCACCTGCCCAGCCGCTGGGACTGCCGAACCGCATCCCCCGGACTGACCTGACCCATCCTGCTCGCCGCGAGCCCACCCGCAGCGCCAAGGAGAAGTGACGATGAAGGTGTCCTTGTGGGTGAGCCCGATCGTTTCGGCCGTTGTGCTCTTCGGTTCAGTGGTTGTCGCCACGATTACCGGCGACT
>JADGPA010000038.1 GCA_017882685.1 Propionibacteriaceae bacterium
CACGACACCGGCCCCACCGTGCCCACCCTCGCCGAACCCACCCCGACCCAACGCCGAGCCTTCGAACTCCTCGATGCACCGATCCCGCTGACCCTGAAGTAGCCAGAACCCAAACACCCAAAAACAGTGAAACCCCTGCTCAGCACGGGTTTCACGCGTCAAACGACACGTAACTTCGGACTAGCGTGGGCCCGAAGCCGATCGTCAGATTCAGCCTCGACGCCGGCAGGCCCCGGGTCTCACCGGTGTCCTTTGGCGGGGTTGTCACCCGACTTGGCAGCGCATCCCCCCGATAGTGTGGCCCTGGGTCATCTGGGCCGCGGTATTCGTCCAGTCCTTCAACAACTTGATCAGTTGTTCGCGCTGGTCGATGGTCAGGTCGAAGGACGCGAAATGCCACCGGTCCTACACCGGAGTACCCACTCCGGCCTGATGGGTGTCACAGAAGTCGAACGATCCCTACGACCCGGCGACAACTCACCTTCCCGGTCATGACACCTCCCATGTTCTACTGCTCAGCCCGGGCCCGCGTCGTACGTCCTGGCCGCCACCGCACGGGCCAGCTCCGCCCGCTCCTCCCGCAGGATCCGGCACATGTCCCTGGGGAGCCGTCGCTTCGCCAGCACCTGGTCGGTCCGAGCCAAGACAGCCTGATCGACGGTCGTGGTGTGTGGGTAGACCGCGCGGCAGAAGGCGAGCGCGGATTCCGGTCCCTGGTCGGCCCAGATCCCATCCAGGGCCGTGAAGTAGTCCTCCACCCACGGCGTGAGCAGCTCCTCCTGGCCCGGCTGTTGCCAGCCCGTCATCACCGCTCGGCGTTCGGCCAGCGACAGCCGCTGGTCGAACATCTCCGCCCAGGCCCGGTCCTTGGCGACCGCGGTCGAGCGCGCTGCCCGTACGGTCCGCGCCTGCCGGTCTCCGGCGCCCCCGGGGTCGGCCACCGCGGTGTCCGCGATCAACTCGTCGACCACCTCGCCGACCACCGCCAACCGGGTCAGCAGCCGCCAGCGCAGGTCAAGGTCCACCTCCAGACCCGGCCACGACTCCCCGGCCGTCAGCATCCCCTGCAACAGATCCACCGCATTCGAACCCGCGGTGCTGACCAGCGTCCGCGCCCAGACGAGCTGCCGGTCGCTCCCCGGGGCCGCGGCATCCAACTCGTGCGTCGCCCAGGCACTCAGCGCACCGAGCGCCACCGGGATGTTGACCCGCTCGCCATAGCCAAGCACGGCCCGCACCCCACGCTCAGCCAACGACTGCAGAACGCCCACGTCCGGCTCCGTGCCGCCGTGGTTGAGCACGCAGGTGGCGAACTCGCGGGCCGTCAGCCGGGCGTCGAGCACGTCGTCCCACAACGCGCCCCAGACCACCGCTCGGGCCATCGGGTCCGGTAGGGCCGACAGCCGGTCCAGTGCGGTCGACCGGGAGCCGGGATCCAGCCGCACCTTCAGGTAGGCGGCGCCGTCGTCGTTGGCCAGCACCACATCCGCGTCGGCCGCGTTCCATGGCATCTCTGCTGTCGAGCCGACGAGGTCCATCCGCACCGTGTCGATCACCTGCAGACCGGAGGCGCCGTCGCGGTACCCACCAGCCCTCACCCGAACCCGCCGCGGTTCCGGGTCCGGCTCGGGCACCCTGGTCAGCTCGACACGGCCGTCGGCGCCCCGGGCCGTTACGGTGCTCACCCCGGATCGGCACAGCCACTGCCGCGAAAAGTCGCCCAACTCCGTCCCCGCCGCACCGCCCAGTGCGGCAAGGAAGTCGCCGAGCTCGGCGTTCGCCCAGGCATGCCGCTCCAGGTAGTCGCGGATGCCGCTGACGAAGGTATCCTCGCCTAGTTCCAGCGCCAGCTGGCGCAGTACGGCGGCACCCTTCCGGTAGGTCAACGGATCGAAGTTCAGCCGCACCGCGTCGGTATCTGGGGTGTCGACCGCGACGGGATGGCTGGTCGGCAGCTGGTCGGCGTGTCTCGCAGTCATACCGGAGTGGTGTGCGAATGACACCCAGGCCGGACCAAACTCGGTGATGCTGTCCTGGGCCATCGCAGCCATCAGGGTGGCAAAGCTCTCGTTCAGCCACAGGTCGTCCCACCAGCGCATGGTAACCAGGTTCCCGAACCACATGTGCGCCATCTCGTGCAGCACCACCTCGGTGCGGCGCCGGCGTGACTCGCTGGTGACCCGGGAGCGGAAGATGAACTGCTCGTTGAACGTCACACAGCCCGGGTGTTCCATCGCCCCGAACGCGTACTCGGGTACGAACACCTGATCGTAGCTGTCGAACGGGTACGGCTGGCCGAACAGTTGGGTGTAGTACGCCAACCCTCGGCCGGTCAGTTCGAAGAGTTCCTCGGCATCCTCTTTGAGCGCCTCCAGGTAGCTGCCCCGGGTCCACAGCGTGAGGGGGATGTCACCGTGCACGGAGCTCAGTCGGTGGAACGGCCCGGCCACGATCGCAGTGAGGTAGGTCGACAGCCGTGGGGTGGGCGCAAAGCTCCAGTGCGCCCGCCCGTCCCTGACCTGGCGATCCCGGTTCTCGGCGCCGTTCGCGATCACCTGCCAGCTCTCCGGTGCGCTCACCTCCAGGTCGAAGACCGCCTTGAGGTCCGGCTGGTCGAAGCACGGGTATACCCGGTGGGCATCGAACGGCTCGAACTTGGTGTGCAGGTAAGCGGCTCCGTCCAGCGGGTCGACGAAGCGGTGCAACCCGGCGCCGACCCTGCTGTACGCCCCGGTGCCGAGCACCTGGACGACGTTCTCGCCGTCCCGGACCGGCAGATGGATCCGGGTGCCGTCGAAGGCGGCGGGCTCGAGCTGGGTGCCATTGCACTCCATCCGCTCCGGCCGGCCGACAAAGTCGAGCCAGGTGGACTGCCCGCCCTGGCTGGCCCGGAAGCGCACCGTAGTCCGGCACCCGAAGTCCGGTTCGTCCGAGGTCAGGTCGAGGGCCACCGAATAGTGGACATCGGAGATCAACCCGGCGCGCGCAACGGCCTCCTCCCAGAGCAGGTTGCCGGCCTGGGCGGGTGGTACGGGCGCGTTCACAGGGCCGAGCGCGGGCTCGGACGCCGGTAGTGCAGGCTGGCCACGTCGGACTCCCGGTCCTCCTCGGCGCGCTCGGCCTCCTCTACGGCGGCAACGACCAGCCCGTGGTCCGGTGCGTAGGTGCACACCGGGTCCGTGCGCCCGGCGTCGCCGGTCAGCGCGAATGCCTGACACCGACAGCCGCCGAAGTCCACCTCCCTGCGCTCGCACCCATGACACGGCTCGGGCATCCAGTCGGTCCCCCGGTAGGCGTTGAAGCCCGGGGACTGCCACCAGATCCAGGACAGATCATGTTCCCGGACCGAGCTGAACTCGACCGAGGTGATCTCAGAGGCGACCGGACACGGATACACCATTCCGTCCGGCGCCACCGTCAGCCCGGTCTTCGCCCAGCCGCCGGTGCACGGTTTGGGAAACTTCTCGTGGTAGTCCGGCAGGATCCACATCAGTTCCACCCGGTCGGCCAGCTCGTCCCTGCGCCGCGTGTAGACCTCCTCGGCCGCGATCACCTGTGCTCGGCTGGGCAGCAACTGCTGGCGGTTGCGCAGCGCCCATCCGTAGTACTGGGTATTGGCCAACTCCAGCCGTTCGGCACCCCACTCGACGCACAGGTCGATAATCGCGTCCAGCCGGTCCAGGTTGAGCCGGTGCAGCACCACGTTCATGTTCAGTGGCAGCCCAGCCTCCCTGATCAGCTCTGCAGCCTGTCGTTTCTTATCGAACGCCAAGCTCGCCGCCACGGTCGCGGTCGCCTCGGCGTCCTCTCCCTGCACGCTGAGCTGGACGCTGTTCAGCCCGGCCGCGACCAGTCGCTGTACCCTCGCCGCTGTGAATCCCAACCCGCTGGTGATCAGGTTCGTGTAGAGACCGAGCTGGCTTGCACGGGCGACCATAACCTCCAGGTCCGACCTGGCCAGCGGCTCACCACCGCTCAGATGGACCTGTGCCACCCCGAGCGCGGCCGCCTCGTCGAGCACGCGCAGCCACTCGTCGGTCCCGAGCTCGTCCTGCTGTGCCTGCAACTCGAGTGGGTTGGAGCAGTACACGCAGTGCAATGGGCAACGGTGAGTCACCTCAGCGAGCAGTCCGTAGGGCGCATTGACCTCGGTCATGCGACCACCACCCAACCGCGCTGCCTGGCATCGTCGAGAAACCCGAGCACATCATCGGTCAGATCGCTCGAGGGGTAGTCCTCGCGTAGCCGGCCCAACAGCTCACCGACAGTCCGAGCGCCGTCGCACAGCCGGAGCACCGCCGCGCTGGAATCGCTGAGCCGCACCACCCGCTCGGGCAGCAACAGCAACTCTGCATCACGCACCTCGTCGTGGCGCAACATCGCCTTGCTCGCCAGTCGGGGCCGCTCAGTTAACTCGGTCACGTTCATCAGACCCCGTCCTTGCTGTACGCGAGTTGCACAGAATCCAGCAGGCTCCACAACACGTCGCACTTGAACTCCAAGGCGCGAACACAACGCTGCTGCTCCTCGGCCGTCCGCGCGGAGTGCAGGACCAACGCGAGCAGGTGCTCAATGTCCCTGGGTTGCTGGGTCAGGCGCCGCCGGAAGTACTCCAACCCCTCCGGGTCGATCCACGGGTAGTGCTTCTCCATCTGCTGGACCCGGAGGCTGAGCAGGCCGGGCGCGAACAGCTCGGTAGTGGCCGAGGCGACCGCATCCAGCCACGGGTTGTTACGGCAGAAGTTGACATACGCGTCGACCGCGAAGCGCACCCCTGGCAGCACCGCGCGGTGGTCGAGGAGCTCGGACTGCTCCAGCCCGACGGCCTCACCCAGCCGCAGCCAGGACTCCAGCCCACCTTCTTCGCCACTGCGCCCGTCCTGGTCGATGATTCGTTGCAGCCACAGTCGGCGGTCGGCCCTGCTCGGCAGTTTGGCGAGGATCAGCGCGTCCTTCACCGGAAGGCTGGCCTGGTAGTAGAACCGGTTGCGGACCCAGCCGCGCAGCTCCTCGTCGCTCAGCTCGCCTGCATGCATCCGCAGGTTGAAGGGATGCTTGTCGTGGTAGCGCTCCTCGCCTATC
>JADGPA010000039.1 GCA_017882685.1 Propionibacteriaceae bacterium
CTCGCCGTCCTCGGTACGGACTCGTCCTGGGCACCGACCGCCGAACACAACTGCGCCGATGCGGTGCACCGGCTCACGACCCCGACCGGTGACTACCAGGTAGCCCTGCTCCGCGCCGACTGCACAGGGGTGCCCCAGGCCCTCAACGGCTTCCACGGCTATTTCGTCTCACCGCCGGCGGGCAGTGAGGTGGCTACAGCCACCACCCCGCTCGGTCCGGCGCGACTGTTCTCCAACCAGTACGAGGAGTGCACGAACAGCTGCGGGTTCGGGACCGACGAGGTCGCCCTCGTCGCCGTCGGAGACCGGACCATCCAGGCGATCGCGGTGGCCAGGGTTTCCGGCGCAGCCCGCACCCGCGACCGCGCGCAGCTGGTGAACCTGTTGCAGGGCCTGCGAAAGGCCTGACCGGCGTCGGTTCAGGAGCTCCGGTTCAGAATTGGCGGGGCAGCAGCAGCCAGCTCCCGCCGAGCAGCAGGGCGCCCACGGTCAGCACGAGCCACACAAGGTTCCAGACGAACTTCGGGACGCGGGTGAGGCCCGCCAGCTGCGCCGCATCCGACCCCGGCGAGTGCCGGAACAGCAGCTCCACCACCGGACGGGGACCGGCCAGCAGGAAGAGCCAGGCCAGGCCGAGGGCGATCCAGCCGAGCACGACCGGGGGCGCGTACCAGGAGGCCAGTGCCACCACCGCACCGAAGCCCACAACGACAAGCGCGCCGTAGACGTTGCGGATCTTGAGCAGCATCAGGGCCAGCAGCACCACCAGCAGCCAGAGCAGCCCGGAGGCGTGCCCGGCCCCGGCCAGCCAGGCAGCGCCGAGGCCGACGGCGGACGCCGTCGGGTAGCCGGCGAACAGGGTGGCCATCATGCCCGGACCGGTCGGGCGGCCGCGGCTCACGGTGAGCCCGGAGGTGTCGGAGTGCACCCGGATGCCGCGCAGCCTGCGTCCGACGAGGGCGGCGATGACGGCATGCCCGGCCTCGTGGCAGACCGTGACGAGGAGCCGGACCAGCGGCCACGCCATAAGGACCGCTGCGAGCGCCACTGCGCCGATGAGAGCCGTCATCCCGGGTGTCGGCGGGGGCTGGGTGGCCAGGGCCCTGCGCCACAACTCGGTGATGAACTCCACCGGGCAAGTGTGCCCGGCCCTCTCAGTCGTCGAAGACGTTCCAGCAGATCGAACTCCTTGCCCGCTGGTCCTCCAGCACCAGCTCGCGCAGCTCGGCAGGGATCCGGTCCCGCTGCCATTGGCGTTCATCGGCCCGCGCCCGGTCGGCGTCCGCAGGGGCGACGCCGGCGCCTGCTGCCCTGATCGCATAGGCCGCGGCGCCGAGGTCGTGCGCTGCGACGTGGGCGACCGCGACCGCCTGGCCGGCGGAGAGGGCGGCGAACTTCGCCGCATCCGGCAGCCCACGGCCGGCGGCGTTGGCCGTGAAGGCGGTGTCATGAGCGACGGTCATCGGCACCTCACCGCGGATCCAGGACCGGCCGATGCCGATGGCGTCGCGTGGCCTGCTGTCCTGCGGCGCCTCCCGTTCGAAGAGGTGCAACACGTGCTCGGCGCATTGCAGAGCCCACTGCGCCAGAAGGTGATGGTGCTCGTCTGTCAGGGATCCGCCGCGGTGGATCGTGATCAGCCGGGGGTCCCGCACTTTCGGAAGGATCGGCATGAGCCGATGGTGTCAGTCCACCGGCCCTTTCCGCCACGTCGGGTCGGCGCCGGTTATCGCAGGGGTAGTGAGCCCCGGCCAGCCCGGGGCTGTTCGCCCCGCCGACTACCGTTGAGGCGTGCCGCACCCCCGACGAACCGCCGTGCTCCGTGCGGTTGCGGGCTTGCTGATCATCGGCCTGCTGGTCTTCACCGGGCCGACCGGTTACGCGCTGGTGGCCTCCGCCGGGCGCACAGCGACCGTTTCGCGGGTCCCGGAGCAGCCGGTGGCCATCGTCTTCGGCGCCTCGGTGTACTCCGACGGCACGCCCTCGCCCTACCTGCGCGCGCGCCTCGACCTGGCCTACGAGCTGTACGCGGCAGGCAAGGTCCGTGCGGTGCTGGTCACCGGAGACAACGCCACCGGCACCTACGACGAAACCTCGACGATGAGCGACTACCTGGTGGCCAGGGGGGTCCCTGCGGTCAAGGTTGTGGGTGACTACGCCGGCTTCGACACCTACGACTCCTGCGTCCGGGCGAAGCAGATCTTCGGGATCGACCGCGCCATCCTCACCAGCCAGAGCTACCACCTGCCCCGCGCCGTCGCGGTCTGCCGCTCGGTGGGGGTGGACGCGTGGGGTGTCGGGGACGACTTCGCCCCGCCGATGGATCCCGACCTGTGGCGGTCCTACTCGGCGCGCGAGTGGCTGGCCAACCTGAAGGCCGCCTGGGACGTCGTCAGCCGGCGCCAGCCGACACTCGGCCAGCACGAGACCGGCATCGACCAGGCCCTCGCCGCGCCCTGAGCGGGCGGGCACACTGTCCACCGTGGAGGAACTCAGGATCCAGCTGGACTCGGGTGCCGAGGTGGTCGCGTACCGCTCCGGGCCAGAGTCCTCGACCGCGCCGGCAGTTGTGCTCCTGCACGGCATCGGCATGACCCATCGGTCGTTCGAGCAGTTGCAGCCCGTGCTGTCCGCAGAGGTCTCCGTGATCTCCTTCGACCTGCCCGGCTTCGGGGCCACCCGGAAACCGGCGCGTCCGTTCACCGTTGCCGATCACGCACAGGCGGTCGATGAAGCCCTGCGCCGCCTGGGGGTGAGCAGGCGGGTCCTTGTCGGCCATTCCATGGGGTGCCAGTTCGCAACCGAGCAGGCGATCCTGCGCCCCGACGACGTCGTCGGCCTCGTCCTGGTCGCCCCCGTGGTCGATTCCGAGCGCCGCACACTGTCGGCACAGGCACGGGACCTCGCTCTCGACACCTTCCGCGAGCCGCCGCGCGTCAACGCCCGGGTCCTCATCGACTACGCCAAGTGCGGGTTGCCCTGGTACCTGGTGACGGTGAAGGCCATGTTCGACTACGACACCGAGGCCCGCACGCGATTGGTCGAATGCGAGGTCATCGTCGTGCGCGGCGAGCGCGACTCCGTCGCACGCGAGCCGTGGTGCAGGCGGTTGGTGAGCGTTGCCGGGCACGGCTCACTGGTGACCGTCCCCGGCCGGGCCCACGTGGTGCCGCTGGCAGCACCACAATCGGTGATCGACGCCGTCCGGGGCCTGTTGCGGGAGGCGGAGCCTGCATGACCCACCTGGGGCGCCGCGAAACCCTCTGGTGGGCCCAGGACTACGTCTACGCCGCGGCGGCCTGGATCGGGAGCCACATCGGAGCTGACGGCCCGGACAGCTATGCGGCCGGGGAGCGACGGCCGGTGCTGATCGTGCCGGGCGTGTACGAGAACTGGCGGTTCCTGCGGCCGATGATCAGGGCACTGCACGCGGCGGGTCACCCGGTGCACGTCCTTCCCGGCCTTGGTCACAACCTCCGTCCGATCGACGAGGGCGCGCAGTCAGCCCGCGACTACCTCGAAAGCCACCAGCTCCATGGCGTGGCCGTCGTCGCGCACAGCAAGGGCGGGCTGATCGGCAAGCTCGCCATGACCGGGGAGTTGACCGGGGAAGGCCGCATCGTCCTAGTCGTGGCCATCTGCACCCCGTTCGATGGTGCCCGGCTGGCCCGCTACCTGCCCTGGCCTGCGCTGCGTCCGCTCGTCCCTGGTCACCCGTCGCTGGTGGAGTTGGCGGCGGCACAGGCGGTCAATTCCCGGATCGTCTCCATCTACGGCGTGTTCGATCCGCACATCCCGGAGGGAAGCAAACTGCCGGGGGCCACCAACATCGAGTTGCCCGTCGCGGGGCACTTCCGGATCCTCAGCCGGCCCGAGACCGTCCGCGCGGTGTTGGCGGCAATCACCTGAGCGGCGTCTACGACCGGTTCGCCGGCCAGGTTAGCGGCATCGCGATGAGTTGCTGCGACGAGCTCGACCCGCGCACCGGCGAGATGTTCAACGGCGGGACACTGCTTCAGGCCAGGCTCACAGCCTGGTCGAAGCCCAGCCGCGGGCTGCGCGGGAAGGCGCCGTCCTCCGCGACGTGGCCGATGTTGACCACCATGAACGTGCGCAGCGGAGTGCCGGCGAAGAACTCCGCGTCGATACCGGCAGCGTTGATGCCACCCATCGGCCCGGCGTCAAGGCCGACCGCGCGGACGGCGAGGATGAACCCGCCGGCCTGCAGCCACGCGTTGTTGATGGCCATTCCCGCACGCCCCTCGTCGTTGGCGGCGAAGCGCTCCTTCGCGCCGGCGGCATGCGGGCTCACCACGGGCAGGTGCTCGTGGAAGTCGGTGTCGGCTGCGAGGATGGCGACGACCGGAGCGGAGGCAGACTTCTCCCGGTTGGTCTCGCCCAGCAGCGGCAGCAGCCGCGCCTTCGCCTCTGCGGTGCGGACGAACGTGACCCGCAGCGGTTGGCTGTTCAGCGCCGTCGGGGTGAACTTCGCCAGTTCGTAGACCTGGTGCAGCTGCCCGTCCGTGACCTGCTCTGAGGTGAAGCGGTACGCGGTGTGGCGATCGCTGAAGATTGTCGAGGCGGCGATGCTGGCGGTCTGGGTGGTCACGGTGAGAGGCACCTTCTGAAGTAGTTGAGGACTCAACTATATCACGTTTCAATTCCGACCGACGCTCGGTTTGACGACCCGTGCTTCGACCTGATGGGATGGAGTGACCCCCGAATGCCGCGTCCAGCCTGGCTGGCCGCCCGGAAGCGTGGTGCAACCGCTGCGACGTCCGACGCCCGCGGAACTGGGAGCCCCGGCTCGACCTATCCCTGGAGCGTTGTTGTGAATCGGGCATTCCTCGCCCTTGCCGTGCACGAGCGCGCCCGCCTGCTCTTGATGGGGGTCTTCGGCGTCAGTGGTGTGATGGCGTTCTCCTGGCTGGCGCGCATCCCGAGCGTGCGCGACCAGCTCTCGCTGACCCCCGCCGACCTCGGCCTCATCCTCCTTGTCGGCTCGATCGGCGCACTGGTCACGGTCTTCTCCTCCCCTGCCCTGCTCGCAAGATTCGGCAGTGCGCGGGTGTTTGCCACCGGCGCGGTGGTGAACATGTCCGGGTTCATCCTGATCGGCGCGGGAACCGCCATGGGCTCGCGCTGGGTCTTCGGGCTCGCGATTGTCATCTACGGCATCGGCGGCTCCCTGCTCACCGTCCCGATGAACGTGGAGTCGGCCCGCATCGAGCAGGCCCACGGGCGTTCGGTGATCCCGCACTTCCACGCAGCCTTCTCCGCCGGAGCCGTGGGTGGCTCGATTCTCGGCGCCGCCGCATCATCGGCCGGCGTGCCGGTATGGCTGCAGTTCGCCGTCGTCGCCGTGGCTGTCGGCGGGCTGCGCATCGCGGCTCTCCGCGCCGGCCTTGTGATGCCCGGCGCGCCGGCCGGACGCGGTCGCGCGGAGCAGGCGAAGGCACCCGCGGCGCTGTCGGTCTGGCGCGAACCGCGCGCGATCCTGATCGGCGTGCTGGCGTTCGCCGCAGCGATCAGCGAGGGTGCCGCGAACAACTGGCTCAGCCTCGCCTTCGTCGACGGCTTTGCCACCACCGAGGCGTTCGGTGGCATCGTGCTCGGCGTCTTCATCGGGACGATGACCATCGTCCGGGTCTTCGGGTCGCGGGCCATCGACGGGCTCGGACGCGTCGCGAGCCTGCAGCTGTCCTGCGGGCTGGCCATCGCCGGCCTTGCCGCCTTCGGGCTGTCGGACTCACCGCAGCTCGCCCTGGTCGGCGTCGCCTTGTGGGGTGGGGGGACAGCCCTGTGCTTCCCGCTCGCCGTCGCCGCCGCGTCCGATGAGCCGGTGGGCGCCCAGGCGCGGGTCTCGATGATGGCTTCCCTGGCTTCCGTGGCCGTGATGACCGCCGCGCCGCTGATCGGCGTAGTTGCCGTTGCCTTCGGTGGCCCGCAACACGCCCTGCTTGTCGTGGTCCTGCCGCTGCTGGCCGGACTCCTCGTCGCCGGGCGCGTGGCGCCACTGCTTGCGCCCGTGGCAGACCCGAGGCTGGTGCTGGGCGAGGTTCCCGAGGCGGTACCGGCCGCCTGACTGCTCCGGAACCAGACTCGTCCCACTTGTAACAAGCCCGTCAGAATCCTCGGCTAGTCTCCCGGCATGCCACGGGCCGTACGCGCGACGATCATCCAGCCGGACAAGCACGTGCCGGTGGACAGGTTCGGTCAGTGGCTGTCCAGCAATCGGGTGCTGCTGCGCGCCGTCCCGCTGTGGCAGCGCGACGTGCCAGACGTGGACTCCATTGGTGACGGCCTGCTCATCCTCGGCGGCACCATGAGCGCCCACGACCAGGCCACGCACGAGTGGATCGAGCCGCTGAAGAAGTTGATGGTCGCTGCCGTCGAGGCCGAGATCCCGACCCTCGCGATCTGCCTCGGTCACCAACTGCTGGCCGAGGCCTTCGGCGGCAAGGTGACCGTCGGGCATCCTGCGGGTGGGGAGCACGGGGCGCTCCCGGTCACGTGGCACAAGGGCGCCCTCGACGACCCGCTGCTGGGCCGGCTCACGGAGAACGGCACATCGCTGGTCGCCGAGTCCCACCACGACACCGTCACCGTGCTGCCACCTGGCACGACGCAGCTCGCCAGCACAGAGCTCTACCCCAATCAGGCCTTCCGGGTAGGTTCCGCTGTCGGGGTGCAGTTCCATCCAGAGGCCTCCCCCGAGCTGATGGGACGCTGGGCCGAACTCGACGGCGACGACGCCCGGACGCTGCGCAGGGCGATGCACGCGCAGGACACCGAGGTGTCACGTACCGGACGGCTGCTCGCCCAGGCGTTCTGCGGCCAATTGCGGGCGCGGTCCCTGGCAGCGTGACCCCGTCGGAGCCCGCGCCGCCGGCTGCGGCGGAGAGGGGTTGGCCGATGGCTTATCGTTGGGGCCAGCTACCCAGGAGTCAGTGATGATCCGCTTGTTGCCCGCCGCCATCGAGTTGGCGCTCGTCGTGTTCTGCCTGATCGACTGCGTCCAGTCCGACGAGCACCGCATCCGCAACCTGCCCAAGTGGGCCTGGCTCGTGCTGATCATGCTGATCCCCATCGTCGGCCCCGTCGTCTGGCTGGTCGCCGGCCGCCCCACCCGGGCCAGCACCGGAGGCGAGGGGTCCTGGCCGACGACGAAGACAGCCGGCTTTCCCGAATACGAGCGGCCTCGGCAACGTGCCAAGGCTCCCGACGACGACCCGGAGTTCCTGCGGTCGCTGAAGAAGGCCAACACCGAGCACGAGGACATGCTGCGCAAGTGGGAGGAAGACCTCAAGCGTCGCGAGGACGAGATGCGCAAGGACGAGGACCCCAAGCCGGAAGAGCCCTGACCGCTGGCCGGGCGGTGATCAGCGGGCCGGAATGGGTACTGCGGCCGGGTCGATGACGGCAGCCACCACCGCTGTGCGCGAGCCGATCATCACCCCGACGACGACAACCACGCCGCCGAGTAGTTCCAGCCACGTGGGTCGCTCCCCCAGCACCAGGGCAGCCGTGAGGATGCCGGCAACGGGCACCAGCATCGAGAACGGTGCCACCACTCCAGCAGGGTGCCGGGCCAGCAGCCACGTCCAGATGCCCGAGCCCACCACCGTCCCGATCACGCAGGTGTAGGCGAGGCCGATCCACGCAGGGACGGCCTGCGGCGCGAAAGCCCCCGCCAGTGAGGACGCGATCCGCGCCGGTCCCTCGGTGAGCAGCGAGAGCGCCAGCATCGGCACTGGCACCACTACCGACATCCACAGCGTCAGGTGCAGCGGGTTGGGCGGATTCGCGAGGCGGCTGGCGAGGTTGCCGAACGCCCAGCCCAGCCCACCGGCGAGCACGAGCAGGAACGGCACGATCGCTGCTGCCTGCGCCCGGGACACGCCAACAAGGACCATGCCTGCCATCGCGACGGCGATCCCGACCCATTGCAGCCGGCGTACCTTCTCGCCCAGCAGCAGGGCTCCGAGGGCGAGGGTGAACGGGCCGGAGATCTGGAGGACCAGCGAGGCGAGCCCGGTCGGCATGCCAGCCGCCATCCCCGCGTAGAGGAAGATGAACTGCGCCACACCGAACCCGAGTCCGTAGCCGATCAGCCAGCGCAGCGCCACCTTCGGCGGCGGCACAAAGATCACCGTCGGGATGGCGATCAGCAGGAAACGCAGGGCCACGAGGAAGAACGGCGGGAACTGCGTCAGCGAGGCGTGGATGGCAAGGAAGTTGACCCCCCAGATCACGGCGACAGCGACAGCGAGCAGGCGATGACGGACGGGCATGCTCACCATCCTCGGTCCGGCGAATACTGAAGCACCAGCGCACATTCCTGAATCATCCGTTTAGGCTGGCTTCATGGATGTGCGGCATCTCGACCTCTTGCGCGAACTAGCAGACCGGGGCACCGTCACGGCGGTGGCCGCGGCGACGTTCCGTTCGCCGTCCGCTGTCAGCCAGCAGTTGCAGACCGCCGAGCGCGCGTTCGGCATTCCGCTGGTCGAACCGGACGGGAGGCGCCTGCGCCTCACTGCTGCCGGCCGGCTCCTGGCCGATGGGGCTGTGGAGGTGGCCGCGACGATGGGGCGCCTGCAGCGCGAGCTCGACGACCTGCACGGCGAACCCACCGGGCCGGTGTCGATCGCCGCCCTGCCCAGCGCCGCGGAACTCCTCATCCCGTCCCTCCTGGTCCGCTGTGCGGGCACCGGTATCGCGGTGACCCTCGCCGATGCCGACGTCGCAGAGGCCGACTACCCTCACCTGGCCGCCGACTACGACCTGGTGATCGGCCACAGTCTCGCCGAGGTGCCCGCTGGCGCCGACCGGCTGGTGGCGGTGCGGGTGGCCACCGAACCGCTTGACGTCGCCGTCCCCTCCGGCCACCGGCTGGCAGCACGCTCACGCGTGAGCGCCGCCGACCTGGTTGGGGAGGCCTGGATCGGGGTGCCGCTCGGCTATCCGTTCGACACCGTGCGGGTCGCGATCGAGAACCGCAGTGGTGCCCCCCTCGACGTGGTGCAGCGCATCCGGGACAACCGGGTGGTCGAGGCCCTTGTGGCCGCCGGCGTCGGCTGTGCCCTGCTGCCCCGCTTCACCACGCGGCCCCGTCCCGACCTGGTCACGCTGCCGCTGGCCGACGTCCGCTCGCTGCGTTCGATCGTGGCGCTCGGCCGCCTCGACCGGCTCGAGCGCGCCGCCGTCCGCGTCGTGATGGAAGCTCTCATCGAGATCGGGGCGACCCTCGGCCGTGCTGCCGTCACGGAGAGCGACTGACTCGTGGGCGCTTGCCAGAGTGATGCTCGTTCCCTTGCGCCGGGGGTCACCACGGCGCGCGGTCGCCCCCAATCATCGACCAAACGCGGCGGGTGAGCACGACGACACGTTCCGCGGCCAGATGCGGACTGTGCTCCGAAGCATCCGCGCTGCGGCATTGCGGCGTTACTTGCGTGGCGGCGTGCGGAAACCTTCGCGCCCATTGACGAGACCTGCCGGGACCTTCTCGAAGCTCCGGGGGGGCGACCGGGAGTGTCCTGGTTGTCGGCGGCCCGGCGCCGTTCGCGAGTGGAGGGTCGGCGGGAGGCGTCCTGGTGGGATGCTGGAGCTGATCTCACAGTTCGCGGGGGGAGGTTATGCGCCGGGTAGCAGGTCCGCTGGTGCGGGTGGGGCTTGTCGCGATTGTCGTGGGTGTCTTCTGGGTCGTCTCCGACCTTCCTTTGTCGGGCGCGGTGAACCTGGTCTTGATCTGGGCGGGGCCGCTGTTGGCGTATCCGGCCGTGTGGCTCGGCCGGCTGGTGCTGGACCGGCACCGTTCCGCAAGCTGGACGACATGGACGACCGCAGGGGTGCAGCTGTGCATGGGGCTGGCTTTGGGGGTTCCGCTGGTCAGGGCCATCGCCTCCCAGTCCGGCTGGCCCGGCATGGTAGTTCCGGTGCCCTCGGTAGTGGGACTGGCGATGGTCCTCCTGACCGGGGTGGCCACGCTCGCCACAGTGGCTAACCTTGCCCTCAGAGGGCTCGGCGCCCCGTTCTTCATCAAGCTCAGCGGGAGGCTGGCCACAGATTGGATGTACGCCTGGACCCGTAACCCGATGGTTCTGGCGACCCTCGGTCTCCTTCTTTCCCTGGGAGCCTGGTTCCGATCCGCGCTGTTCATCATCTGGGTGGGCATCGTGTTCGCCCCGGCGCTACTGTTTTTCGTTCGGGTCTTTGAGGAACGCGAACTTGAGCTCCGATTCGGCGAGTCGTACCTGGCCTATCGATCAAGGACCCCGTTCTTACTCCCCAGGCGGCCACACCCACCTGAACCCCATCCGACGTGACCGGGAATCACAGAACAACAACCAGTCGCAGCTACCTCACGACTCGCGGCCGAGTCCCAGCGGCCCCTCCAAGTGCTCTGGCGGAGGCCTAGCGGTCAGATTCATTGGACAGTTGTGACTGCTTGTGCTTCGACATGTCGATCCGCACGTATATCGGCAGTCCGCCCAGCTCGACCGGCTCAAGTCGATAGGTGCCAGCGAAGTCTGATTCGCGGATGAGCTGGCGTATCTCGTCGGTGGAGTAGGTCATTCTCAACTGTTTGTGGAGGAAGTGCCGGGACAGGCCCGTGCGGATTGCTCCGCAGTCTCCGAGATTGCGGGCCAAACGAAGTTCAAGCAGGTCGCGGTCGTGATCCGTGACGGACTCGTAGATGTAGGCCGTGCTGCCCGGTTTCAGGATACGGAAGACCTCATCCAGCCCGA
>JADGPA010000040.1 GCA_017882685.1 Propionibacteriaceae bacterium
AGTCCAGATGGTCGCGGCCGATCACGATCGGGGACGACACCTTTCCGGTGGCCACCAGATCGTTGAACTTCAGTCCGGCCAGGTGGCGCTCGCCGTAGCCGAGCCAGCAGATTCGTGCCGGCAGGCCCTCGAAGTGCACCTTGTCCTGGGCGGCCGTGATCCAGCGGCGGAGGTGCTCGTCCTCGGGGAAGAGCTCGAGGATGGCCGCGTCCGTCACCGCGATGTCGGCCGGGTCGCCGGAGAGCGCAGCCCAGCGGAACGGGCCCTTGCCCTCGCAGAACAGCGGACGGATGTAGGCCGGTACGAAGCCGGGAAAGGCGAACGCGCGCTCGCAGCCACCCAACTCCGCCTCGGCACGCAGCGAGTTGCCGTAGTCGAACACCTCGGCGCCGGCGTCCAGGAATCCGACCATCGCAGCGACGTGCGCTGCCATCGACGTCCGCGCCCGTTCGGTGAACCCGACAGCATCCGACGCGGCCAGCTCCTGCCACTCCGCCACCGACACCCCGATCGGCAGGTAGCTCAGCGGGTCGTGGGCGCTGGTCTGGTCGGTGACGATATCGATCGCCACCCTCTCGGCCAGCAACCGGGGGAAGACCTCCGCGGCATTACCGACGAGTCCCACCGACAGGGGACGGCGCTCGGCCTTCGCTGCCAGCACGCGTGCGACAGCTTCGGCGTAGTCGTCGGTGTACTCATCGAGGTAGCCGTGCTCCACGCGGCGGGCGAGCCGTGTCGGGTCGACGTCGACGATCAGTACGACGCCCTCGTTCATTGTGACGGCCAGGGGTTGCGCGCCGCCCATGCCGCCGCACCCGGCCGTCAGGGTCAGCGTGCCGGCGAGCGTGCCGCCGAACCGCTTGCGCGCCACGGCGCCGAAGGTCTCATAGGTGCCCTGAAGGATGCCCTGGGTGCCGATGTAGATCCACGAGCCGGCCGTCATCTGGCCGTACATCATCAGCCCGGCTGCCTCGAGCTTGCGGAACTCGGGCCAGGTGGCCCAGTCGCCGACGAGGTTGGAGTTGGCGATCAGCACCCGCGGTGCCCATTCGTGGGTGCGGAAGACGCCGACCGGCTTGCCCGACTGCACCAGCAGGGTCTCGTCGGATTCCAGGTCGCGCAGGGTGTCGACGATCGCATCGAATGCCTCCCAGGAGCGGGCAGCCCGTCCGGTGCCGCCGTAGACCACGAGGTCCTCCGGCCGCTCGGCCACGTCGGGGTCGAGGTTGTTCATCAGCATGCGCAGCGGGGCCTCGGTCTGCCAGGAGCGGGCCGTGAGCTGGGTGCCGCGGGGCGCGCGGACGGGCGGGTGGGTCATGACTTCTCCTTCGCTGCGGCGACCAGGCGGCCGCTGGTGACGAGACGGTAGGTGGCTTCGATGTCGGGGGCGAGGAACCGGTCGGGTCCGGGCCCGGGCACCTCCTCGCGCAGGACTGCGATCGCCGCCGCTGTCGCAGGACCGGGAACCAGCGGCACGCGCAGCTCGATGCCGCGCGCTGCGGTGAGGATCTCGATGGCGAGCACACGGGCGAGCCCGTCCACAGCCGTGCGGAGCTTGCGGGCCGCATGCCACCCCATCGAGACGTGGTCCTCCTGCATGGCGCTGGACGGGATCGTGTCCACGCTCGCCGGAACCGCCAGCCGCTTCAGCGTCGAGCAGATGCCGGCCTGGGTGTACTGGGCGATCATGAGGCCGGAGTCGATGCCGGGGTCGTCGGCGAGGAAAGGCGGCAGACCCCGGCTGCGCGACACATCGAGGAAGCGGTCGGTGCGCCGCTCGCTGATGCCGGCGAGGTCGGCGATGCCGATCGCAAGGAAGTCCAGGACGTGCGCCACAGGTGCGCCGTGGAAGTTGCCGTGCGACTCCACCCGTCCGTCGTCGAGCACGGACGGGTTGTCGATGGCCGATGCCAGTTCCCGCTCGGCGACCACCGTGGCGTAGCCGATGGCGTCACGGACGCTGCCGTGCACCTGCGGCGAGCAGCGCAGGGAGTAGGCGTCCTGCACAACGCCGTCACCCACCCGGTGGCTGGCCATTATGGGGGAGCCGGCGAGGAAGCGGCGCAGGTTGGATGCTGACGTGGCCTGGCCCGGGTGGGGACGGAGCGCCATCAGGTCGGCGGCGAAGGTGCGGTCGGTGCCGAGCTGGCCCTCCACGCTCATTGCCGCCGCCAGGTCGGCGACGTCGAGGAGGGCTTCCAGGTCGGCCAGCGCCAGCACCAACATCCCGAGCATGCCGTCGGTGCCGTTGATCAGCGCGAGACCCTCCTTCTCCGCCAGCACCACCGGCTCCAGACCGTGGTCGGCCAGCGCCTCCGCTGTCGGACGCTCGCTGCCGGCGTCGATCACGGTGCCCTCCCCGATGAGCGCCAGCGCGCAGTGGGAGAGGGGCGCGAGGTCGCCCGAGCAGCCGAGGCTGCCGTACTCGTGCACCACCGGCACCAGCCCGGAGTTCAGGAGGGCAGCGTAAGCCGCGACGGTGGAAGGGCGGACGCCGCTGTGCCCGCTGGCAAGGGTGGAAAGGCGCAGCAGCATCATCGCGCGCACCACCTCGTCCTCGACGCGGGGGCCGTTGCCGGCGGCGTGCGAGCGGATCAGGCTCTGCTGCAGTCGGGTGCGGTCACCGGGGGGAATACTGCGGGTCGCCAGCGCCCCGAAGCCGGTGGACACCCCGTACACCCCGCCGCCGCCCGCTGCGAGGACGTCGATGTGGGCGCGGGCTGCGGCGACCGCTGCCTCGGCCTGGGTCGTGAGTGCGACGTGGGCGCCTGCACGGGCCACAGCCACGACATCGGACCGGCTGACGGCACCGGTGCCGACCATGATCTGCTCCATGGAGGAATTGAAGTGCCGATGGGGCCTTGCGGCCGAGCCCCTGGATAGCGGTTCTGTCTCGGATGCGAGACTGGAGGTGTGAATCGCCCCGTCCCGTCCGCCACGGCAGCACTGCAGGTGCTGCGGTACCTGTCCCTGCGCACCGCGCCCGTCCCGGCCGGACGGATCGCCGTCGACCTCGGCCTGCCACGCTCGACCACCTACCACCTGCTGCACGCCATGGCCGCGGAGGCCTTCGTCGTGCACTACCCCGACGACCGTTTGTGGGGGGTCGGCGTCGCTGCGTGGGAGGTGGGTCAGGGCTTCACCCGGCAGGAGCCCTTGACCCGGCTGGCCCGGGTGCCGATCGCCCGGCTCGTCGATGCAACCGGGGTGTCGGCGCACCTCGCCGTCCTGCACGGTGCCGACGTGGTGTACCTGATCGAGGAGCGCGCCACCGGGAAGGCCCGGCTCGTCACCGACGTCGGGGTCCGCATGCCGGCCCACCTGACCGCGTCCGGCCGGGCCATCCTCGCCGCGCTGCCGCCGGCCCAGGTACGGGCCCTCTACCCGAACCGGGACAGCTTCGTCCGCCGCACCGGTCTGGGTCCCGGATCGCTGACCGAGTTGCGGGCCGTGCTCGCCGCGACGCGGCGCCGCGGCTACGCCGAGGAGGACTCCGAGGTCACAGAGGGGTTCAGTTCTGTCGCCGTGGCGTTGCGGTCGCCATCCAACCTGGCCGCGGTGGCGCTGACGTGGAGGGCTCCACTCGATCGCGACCCGGAGCAGGTGCTGGTCGCTCTCCAGCAGACCGCAGCGACGATCGAGGCCAGGCTTCGCTGACGCGGCTGTACGAACCGGCGCCACCGATCGCACGCTCCTGCTGCGCGTGTGCAGCCCGGACCCTACGCTGGGCTGGTGACCTCGAGGGGCGCTGGAAGCGGCGGACGGCCCGACCCGTTCAGCGAGTACACCACACCCGAGTTCTGGAACGACGAGCACATTTCCGGGCAGATGCTCCGCTTCCATCTCGACCCGATGGCTGAGCCCGCTTCCCGGGCGCACCATTTCATCGACCGGTCGGTGGATTGGCTCATCCCGACCCTTGGTCTCGCAACGGGTTCGCGATTGCTCGACCTCGGCTGCGGTCCGGGGCTGTATGCCAACCGCTTCGCCGCCCGCGGCATCCAGGTGCTCGGCATCGACGTCTCCCGCCGTTCGCTGGACTTCGCAGGAGCAGAGGCCCACTGCCGGTCGCTGCCGGCGACCTTCCGTCAGGGCAGCTACCTCTCGTGCGACCTCGGGACCGGCCACGACGCGGCGATCCTCATCTACGAGGACTACTGCGCGCTCAGCCCCGCGCAGCGGGCGACCCTCCTCACCCGGGTCCGCGCGGCGCTGCGTCCCGGAGGACGGTTCGTGTTCGACGTCACCGGAGAGCCTCGCTTCAGCCAGTACCGCGACGCCATCACCCGTGAACCGAACCTGATGGACGGCTTCTGGGCCGAGCCGCCTTACGTCGGGACACACGAAACCTGGACCTACCCAGACCTGCATCTGGTCCTCGACAAGTACCTGATCGAGACCCAGGCAGGCACGAGGTGCTTCTGGAACTGGATGCAATGCCTTGCCCCGCGCGAAGTCGCCGCGGAGCTCGCCGCTGCCGGCCTCGGCCGGCCCGACTACTTCGGTGACGTTGCGGGCACGCGCTTCGACCCCTCGGCGACGACCTTCGCGGTCCTCACCCGGCGCCCGGAGCAATGAGCCCGACCCGGATCGCTGCCGAGCTTCCGCCCGATCGACAGCCTGTGGTGACACGCCACGCCGCGCCGCGCTGGAAGTGCGCGCGGTCAGGCGGGAACGTGTTTGATTAGCTCCGTGTCCAAGAGCGCAGCACGCCAGCGCGGGGATCGCCACGATGCCACCCGGGTGGACCTGGGGCGCGGTTTCAACGCGATGTTCCCCTTCCTCATGAAGGGCCGCAACGACTCCATCGCGTACTACCCGGTGACGATCGAGGTCGAGAACCTGCTCACCCATCTCGAGCAGGCGAAGGGCACGCCGGAACAGATCAGCCTGTTCGAGGCCGTGCTGCTGGCCCTCACCCGGATCCTGCGCGAGCGGCCCACGCTGAACCGCTACATCATTGGCCGGCGCCTCTACCAGCGCCGCGACGTGCAGCTCTCCTTCATCGCCCGCCGCGAGTTCACCGACGACAGCACGGAGACCAACGTCTCGGTGACGGTGAAGCCAGGCGACGACGCCGCTACCGCCCTGAAGAAGATCCGCGGCGAGATCCGCACGGCGAAGGCCGGGGAGGAGAAGTCCGACGACAAGCTGGTCGAGCTGTTCCTGCGCCTGCCCCGCAGTCTCCTGCAGGTGGCGGTCAACCTGCTATCGATGTGGGACTTCTACGTCGACACCCCGAGCTTCCTTCGCGGCGTCGACCCGCTGCGGTGCAGCGCCTACGTCGCCAACCTCGGCAGCGTCGGTTTGGGAGCTGCGTACCACCACCTGTTCGAGTGGGGCACCTGCAGCCTCTTCGTCACCCTTGGCAAGGTGAAGCCCACCGTCGTCGTCGGCGAGGACGGGCAACCGACCGTTCGGCGCACGCTCGACCTGAAGATCGCCCTCGACGAGCGGATCGCCGACGGCTACTACGACGCCCGCGCCCTCGAGCTCTTCGACACCTACCTCAACGACCCTTCCCACCTCGTGCGGATCTAGGGCCGGCGGCCATGTACGAGCTGGTGGCACGGGCGGCGCGACAGGCGCCCGAGGCCACGGCGCTGATCTATTTCGGGCGACGCCTCACCTACCGCGCCTTGCTGGCCGACATCGACCGGTGCGCAGCGGCCTTCCGCGCCCACGGCATCGGTCCCGGCGACAGCGTGACCCTTTCGATGCCCAACGTGCCCAATGCGATCGTGCTGTTCTATGCGCTGAACCGCCTTGGGGTGCGGGTGGCGATGACCCACCCCCTGTCGTCTCCGACGGAGCTGCAGCACTTCCTCAACGAGACCGGCAGCAGGTGGGCGGTCACGATGGACCTGTTCTACGACCGCTTCCGCGACATCCTTGACGCGACGTCGGTGGAGCGGCTGCTGATCGCCCGGTTCTCCGACTACCTCACCGTCCCCGAGATGGTCGGGTTCGCCCTCACCAAGGGCCGCAAGATCGCCCCCGTGCCGGCCACCGATCGCCGCGTCCTCAGCTGGCGGGACTTCCTCGCCGTCCCCGCACCCGCTGCGCCCGAAGACGCTGAGGCACACAGGGATCCGACGGTCGTGCTGTTCAGCGGCGGCACGTCGGCCCTTCCGAAGGGCATCGAGCTCTCCTCCGCTGCCTTCAACGCGCTCGCGACGTCGATGCGTGAGATCACCGGCATCGCGCCCGGGAACAGCGTGCTTGCGATCCTGCCCGTCTTCCACGGCTTCGGCCTCGGCCTGTGCATCCACACCCCGCTCGCGGTGGGGGCCTGCGCGATCCTCGTGCCCGAGTTCAGCACCAAGGTCTACATCGACAACCTGATCCGGCACTCGCCGTCCTTCATCGCGGGGGTGCCCACCCTGTTCCAGGCGCTGCTGAACGAAGAGCGCTTCGCAAGGGTGTCCTTCGACCACCTGCTCGGCGCCTACTCCGGCGGCGACTCCCTGAGCAGCGACCTGAAGGCACGCTTCGACCGGGCCATCGCAGCCCAGGGCAGCCGCGTCGAACTGATGGAGGGCTATGGCCTCACCGAGTGCGTCACCGCCTGCACGGTGTCGCCGCCCGGCCGGTATCGCGAGGGCTCGGTCGGTATCCCCATCCCCGGCATGAGGGTCAAGGTCGTCGACGGCGAAATCTGCGTCACCGGACCCACCCTGATGAACGGCTACCTCAACGAGCCGGACGCCACCGCAGACACGCTGCGTCGCCACGAGGACGGACGCACCTGGCTGCACACCGGCGACATCGGGTCCATGGACGACGACGGCTACCTCTACTTCAAGGGACGCAAGAAGCGCATCATCAAGGTCTCCGGCGTCTCGGTGTACCCGGCGCAGGTGGAGCAGGTCCTCGAGGCCCATCCCAGCGTCCAGCGGGCCTGCGTCATAGGCGTCCCGGACGAACACCAGATGGCTGCCGTGAAGGCGTTCGTCGTACCCGCCCGCGAAGCGACCGGCGACGACGCGCTGGCGCGCGACCTCATCGCGCACTGCCACCAGCACCTGTTGAAGTGGGCCGTCCCGCGCAGCATCGAGTTCCGCGCATCGCTGCCCACAACCCTGGTTGGCAAGGTCGCCTACACCCAGCTCGAACTTCAGGAGCGGGAGCGCACCGACGGCGCCGGCTAATCCTCCAGGCTCATCGGCCCGTAGACCAGCCGACCAGACTCGTACAGCGACACCCTGTGCACGCCGCCGTCGGCCAGCTCGGTGTAGCTCGCGCTGAGCCAGGCCTCCGCCTGGGCCTGGTCGTCGAACTCGACATCAAGGCCGAGGTCGGCAGCGGCCTCCTCGGTGGGCTCGGGCGTCGCAGCCCAGTAGTAGCCCATGGTCAGATCTTGTCGCCCGGCTTCACCCGCGGCGCGGGCATGCGCAGGCGACGCAGGTTGATGGCCCGGTTCAGCATGTAGGCGAGCAACCCCTTCAGGGGCACATTCGGCAGGCGCTCGGCGTGCAGCTTCTTGTACTTGGTCCACATCAGGAAGATGTCGATGGCGATCAGGGCGAAGATGCCGTAGGTGAACCACGTGACGAGGAAGGCCGCGTCGGTGCTGAACGAGCTCACCAGCAGCGAGAAGGCGAGGGTGACCATCAGGATCGGCATCGAGTAGCCGGCGACGCTGCGGCGGGAGTCGATGAAGTCGCGCATCAGCAGCTTGCCGGGCGTGCCCTCGGTACGGGTGAACTGCTCGTCGCGCATGGCGTTCTTCGCCGCACGCTCCTTGACCCGCATCTCCTTCGCGCTCAGGGTGGGGTTGAGCCGTTCCCTGCGCGCAGCCTCGGCGTCGCGACGCGAAGGGGTGGGTGCCTCCTTCTTCGCGGACTTCGCCTGGTCGGCGGTCTCGGCCGGCTTCGGTTCGGGCTTGGCCGACTCGGACCGGTCGTAGGGACGGAACAATGCCACTTCATACCTCGCTGTGGTGAAGGATGTCTGCCACATCCTAGGTCAATCGGCACCCGCCGGGTTCAGGGGGTTTGAACGTGGTCGAGGCCGACGGGCTGTCCGCAGCAGAGCTGGCCTACCAGCGCGCCCTCACCGCCCTGCACGAGGCGCGGGCCGAGCTGTCGGACGTCGGCGCCGCCCGGCGCCGCTTCGCCTTCGACCGCACCCGGTTGTCACCGGAGGCCGCCGCCGCACGGGCTGCAGAGCTCGAAACCGCGCACGCCGGCCTCACGTCCCGGGTGGAGGCGCTGCGCGAGCAGGCATCGGCGCTGAGGGCAGAGCTGCGCCGGCTCACCGATGACCCCGGTAACGAGCCCGACGACCTGCCAGAAGAGCCGGAGGGTGAGGGCTTCCAGCAGCCGTCGTTCGAGGCGAAACCGTGACCGCACTGCGGGTGGCTGTCGTCTGCGGACGGATCGGCGACCTCGACCCGGTCGCGGCCGGCACAGCGCTGGCCCGCGGCATCGCCGCCCACGCCCAGGTGGCGCTCGCCCCGGTTGCTGCCGGCGGCCCGGATCTCGCCAGCGCCGTTGCAGCGCTCACCGGCGGCGAGGTCCACACCGAGGGACCGGGCTGGCTGGTCCGCTGGCCGGGTGCCGTACTGCTGGGCTTCACCCAGCCTGAGGCGCCGTCCTGGGCGCCCGGGGTGACGACGACCGACCTGGGGGAGTGGATCGCTGCCGGCGTCGGTGACGCGGAACGGGTCGTGCTCGACCTCACGGGCGTCACTGCCCACGACGGCGGGGAAGGCCTGCTCGTCGCAGCCGGTGCCGCGCTGGTCGGACGCGAACTGGTGGGCCTGGTCGCCTCGGACGAACGGGACCTGCCCGCAACAGGGATCGGCGGCGGACTTGCACGGCGGGCGTTCGCCGGCCGGGTGGACGTCGCTGAACTGCTCGCTGCCGACGCCGTACTGGCCGCGCGGGCAGCGTCCCTCGGCGACGGCCTGGCAACGGCGCCGGGCGGCGGCGCGGCCGGCGGCTGCGGTCTCGCTGTCCTTGCCAACAGCGGAGAGCTGAGCACGGGTACGCAGTTTTGCCACCTGTTGGCAGGCCTTGCCGAAACGCTCGCCAGAGCCGACCTCGTCGTCACCGGCTGTACCGAACTGTCAGCCCTCGACCGGGGTGGCCCGGTGGTGCAGGCTGTCGCCGATTGGGCAGATGAGGCTGAACGTCCCTGCGTCCTGTTCACCACGGGCGCCGGCCTTGCCCGACGCGAACTGCGCACCCTCGGCCTCGAGGCTGCCCACCTGTTGCCGCCAGGCCCGCCCACACCCGACGGACTCACGGCCACGGCTGCCCGAATCGCGGCAGGGTGGGTTCCGGGTGTCGGGAGGCCTTGAGTAGACTGTGCTGACCGGCGGAATACCGGCCCGACTGGGCAGGTTGAACGCACTGGAACCTCAGTCCGGAAGGAATTCAGGCAGATATGACGACGAT
>JADGPA010000041.1 GCA_017882685.1 Propionibacteriaceae bacterium
CTGACCTTGTAACCCAGCTGCTGCCATGCCTCCTGCGCCCGAAGTCCCTGTGGGGTAAGCGAAGCGAGGCTGCTTCCGGCGATCCCCAGTCCCTGCTTGGTGTCGGGGTAGGCATCCGCCAGCAGCCGCAGGACTCCTACGTCGTACTTCGTGGGGCGACTCGCCGTTGGCGCCACCTGCAGGGCGGCTGCGGTCGCCTCGGGAGATGCGTCGTAGGCGGGGATGGCGCCGAGCTTGCAGGCCAAGCGGGGCTTCACCGTGTTTGCGTCGAGTGCCTGCCCACCACCGGCAAGCATGAAGTCCTTCTGGCACGCCTCGATCACGCGAGCGCCACCCTCGAAGAGTTTCGCGTCGAGCTTGTCCACGACGATCGTGCGCCCGTTGATCCCGCCGGCGGCGTTGCACCACTTACTGAAGGCGTCGGCCACATCGAAGAACTCCTGGCCGAGGCCTGGAGCGGCTGCGGCTCCAGGGTCACCCAGCACGCCGATGTGGATGGTCTTGCCGACGATCCCTCGTCCGGACCCGCCGGTACCCGGGCCGGGTGCGCACACCTTCTTCGCCGTGCCGAAGTCGCCGGCGGCCGCGCTCGTGGACTGCGAACCCGACGAGGAGGGACTGGCGCTGGTGCTGGGACCTGAGGAGCTTGAGCGCCCGCAGGCAGCCAAGACGGTGGCCAGCGAGGCGGCGACCGCCACGACAGCGATCCGTGAAGGGTGCTGATATTTCGGCATCGAAGAAGTCCTCGTTCGTTCGGATCAGATGCTTCGGCCTGCTCGATCACCCGAGCTGCGCAGCCGACGTGACCCGCGTCACGTTGCGGGCATCGCCTAGCAATACAAGCCGACCGAGCCATCCCGGCGCAATGCCCGGATTGAAATCGGTTTTCAGATCTGCGCCGGCTCCGTCTCGGAGCCCTCTCGACTTTCCAGCCCCGATGGCCGCCAAACGTAGCAATATCGATGTCGATTTCAATCGGGAGCCTGGTCCTATCGGACCCCGGTCACGAGTCCGCATGTGGTCCCGCCGAGGATCAGACCGACTGATGATGTCGAAGGAGGCATGACGTGCTGACCAAAGCCGCAGTTCTCTTCGAACAGCCCGGCAGGTGGGAGGTTGCGGAACTCGAGCTCGAGCCGCCGAGGCAGGACGAGCTGCTGGTCAAGATGACAGCCGCCGGCCTCTGCCACTCCGACGACCACATCGTGACCGGCGACCTGCCGCTGCCTCCCGGGGCGCTGCCTATGGCAGGTGGGCACGAGGGAGCCGGAGTCGTCCACGAGGTGGGACCGAACACGCCAGGGTGGGCGGTAGGGGACCGAGTGGTTCTCACCTTCCTTCCCATGTGCGGCCTCTGCCGTTGGTGTGCCTCCGGGATGCAGAACCTCTGCGACAACGGAGCCCGGGTGCTGTCAGGGGTTCGTGAAGACGGCTCCCGTCGGATGACGCTGGAGGGCAAGCCGGTGGGTCAAGCCGCGGGTGTCGCGACGTTCAGCGAGTGGTCGACGGTGTCCGTCCAATCAGCGGTGAAGTGCCCGGACGGCATCCCGCTCGACGCGGCCTGTCTGACAAGCTGCGGTGTAGGGACCGGCTGGGGATCGGCCGTGCGTTCCGCGGACGTCACGCCTGGCGACGTGGTGATCGTGATGGGCACCGGTGGCATCGGGATGAACGCCGTCCAGGGCGCGGCTCACGCAGGCGCGTCGGTCGTCATCGCGGTCGACCCTGTGGAAATGAAGCGAACCGCGTCGTTCGGTTTCGGCGCCACACACGCGGTGGCGACCATGGATGAAGCGACCGAGGTCGCGCGCAGCTTCACCAACGGCCAGGGAGCCGATTCCTGCATCATCTGCGTTGGCGTCACCACCGGCGAGCAAGTCGCGGAAGGCGTCGAAGCGATTCGCAAGGCGGGCACCGTTGTCCTCACGGGCCTGCCGAAGGCCGCCGACGACCTCGCCATCCCCATCTCCATCCGCCATCTGGTCCTCTTCCAGAAGCGGCTGCAGGGCTCGCTGTTCGGGGCGTCAAGCCCTTCAAAAGAGATCCCGGCACTGCTCGAGCTGTACCGGCACGGCCGGTTGAAGCTGGACGAGTTGATCACCCGGCGGTACACCCTGGAGACGCTGAACGACGGTTTCGAGGACATGCGATCGGGCCGTAACCTGCGCGGAATCGTTTCCTACCAGGAGTAGCCGGCCGCCTTCCGAAGCCGCGCGAGGCCGATCAGCACGACCTGGTGGCGGAGAATTGCTGTGGTACGCACGGCTTCCTTTGGCGTCTGTCGGTCAGCCTGCCGGGTGGGCGGGCACGGGTCTGTTGGCTGACCTGTCGAAGTCGCGACCGAGCACGTAGGCCTGTTCCAGGTAGCTACTGATCTGTGCGGGTGGGGCGGTTGTCGCGGCGTAGAAGTAGACGTGCTCGACGTCCTGGATGCCGGGGAAGCGGAAGCCCCAGTCATCGAGGACCTTGCCGATCGCGTCCCGGATGCCGTCGTCGTAGGCGTCCTTGTTGAAGATGGTCGAGGACATGATCAGGGGTCGCTGGTGGTGGAGCAGTGGTATTCGGCCTTTCACGTCGCCTCGCCAGCCTTCCGAGGTCAGCCCGAACGCGAAGTCGAGGGTCCAGACCCGGTCGATCCAGCCCTTCAGGATCGCGGGGAAGCTGCAGAAGTGGATGGGCGCGATGAAGGCCAGCGCGTCCGCGGCGGCGACCTTCTCCTGCTGGGCGAGGACGTCCTTCGGCATC
>JADGPA010000042.1 GCA_017882685.1 Propionibacteriaceae bacterium
GAGGCGACGGGCCATGGCACTGCGCCGATTCGCCCGGCCCCGGCCCGGATCTGTACACTCCTGCGCGGTGGCGTGTCCGAGCGGCCTAAGGAGCGCGCCTCGAAAGCGCGTGAGGGGCAACCCTCCGAGGGTTCAAATCCCTCCGCCACCGCCAGCAGCGCCGTCCGGGTTCCTCGGGCGGCGTTCTGCTCTCCTTACCCAGCGAAACCGGCTACCGGCAGGCCGGTCACCCCTGGCTTGAAGGCATAGAGCGAACCGGCCTCCGGCTCGGCGTCCTCCGGCAGGTTCTCCCGCGAGGTCGTGATGTACAGCATGCCGAGGTCCGGCCCACCGAAGCAGCACGCCGACACCTGCGACGGGGGCAGCTCGACCACGGCGTCGAGCTTTCCTGACGGGCCGTAGCGCTGCACGCGTCCGGCTCCCCACCGGGCCGTCCAGACGCCGCCCTCGACGTCGACGCAGAGCCCGTCGGGCACGCCGTCATCCGCGCGCTCTGCGAACACCCGCCGGTTGCAGAGGCCGTCCACCGGGTCGTAGTCGAAGGCCCAGGTGATGCCGGTGCCGGAATCGTTGAGGTACATGGTGGACGAGTCAGGGCTCCAGCCGATGCCGTTGCTGATGCTCAGCCCCGGAACCACCGGACGGGCCCGCAGCGACCCGGCGTCCAGCTGGTAGAGGGTGCCGGCGCCGGCCCGGAAGCCGTACTCCAGCGTGCCGATCCAGAACCCGCCGTCGGGGTCGCAGCCGCCGTCGTTGCTGCGAAAGCCCTCGTCGTCGGTGAGGGTGACGAACCCGGCAAGGTCGGAGAGGTCGTCGAAGTTGCTGATCGCCAGGTCGCGCTCCCGGGCGACGATCGCCCCACCACCGAGCCGTGGCCGAATCACCGCAGCGATCGGCGAGCCGACGCTCACCCGCGTCACCCGGTCGCCGTCTAGGGTCAGCACGTCGCCGGCGAACATGTCGACGAAGCGGAGCTGCTGCCAGCGTTCCCACCACACCGGACCCTCGCCGTGGTAGCTGACCCGGCCCGTGACCCGCTCTGCGCGCATGCCAGAGATCGTCCGCGGGACGGGATGGCAGTGTCAACCGATGAGCGTCCCCGCGTGTGCCGGGGAGGCACACCGTTCACGGCCGAACACCCGCGGTGCACGAAAGTGCGCCCGACCCCCCTTTCTGAAACCGCGGCGAAGCGGCAAAGTTGGCCTTGCCCGCCCGATACACGCCTCAAAGGAGAGCCCTGTGAAGAAACTGATCAACGATCCCGCCAATGTGGTGGCCGAAACCCTTGCCGGGTTCCAGGCTGCACATGCTGATCTGGTCACCGTTCATTACGATCCTGACTACGTGGTTCGCGCTGATGCGCCGGTCAAGGGCAAGGTCGGCCTGGTCTCCGGTGGTGGCTCTGGCCACGAGCCGCTGCACGCTGGTTACGTGGGCAAGGGCATGCTCGATGCCGCCGTCCCCGGCGCCGTCTTCACCTCCCCGACCCCGGATCCGATCCTCGAGGCCACCAAGGCCGTCGACGGCGGCGCCGGCGTCCTGCACATCGTGAAGAACTACACCGGTGACGTGCTCAACTTCGAAACCGCTGCCGAGATGGCCGAGATGGAAGGCATCACCGTCAAGGCGATCGTCGTCAACGACGACGTCGCGGTGGAGGACTCCACCTGGACCGCCGGACGCCGCGGCGTCGCCGGCACCGTCCTGGTCGAGAAGATCGCCGGCGCAGCAGCCGAGCGTGGCGACGATCTTGATGGCGTCCTCGCGATCGCGGAGAAGGTCAACGCCTCTGTGCGTTCGATGGGTGTTGCCCTGACCGCATGCACCGTCCCGCACGCCGGCAAGCCGTCCTTCGACCTCGGTGAAGACGAGATCGAGATCGGCATCGGCATCCACGGCGAGCCCGGACGCCACCGCATCCCGATGGCACCGGCCGACTCGATCACCGACCAGCTGGTCGACCCGATCCTCGCCGACCTGAAGGCCCCGGCGGGCTCCAAGGTGCTGCTGTTCGTCAACGGCATGGGTGGCACCCCTGAGGCCGAGCTCTACATCGTCTACAACCACGCTCGTGCGCGCCTCGCGGACGCCGGGCTGGAGGTCACCCGTTCGCTGGTCGGCAACTACATCACCTCGCTGGAGATGCAGGGCTGCTCGATCACCGTTCTGGTGCTCGACGACGAGCTCACCGGGCTCTGGGACGCACCGGTTCTCACGCCCGCGTTCCGTCGCGGGATCTGAGGATCAAACAGGTGAGCGACACATTGTCGGTGGCCTGGGCGCTCGCGTGGATACGCGGCTCCCAGGCCGTCCTGGCTGCGAACCGAGAGCACTTGAACGACCTCGACCGGGCCATCGGCGACGGCGACCACGGCGAGAACATGGACCGCGGGTTCAAGGCCGTGGTGGTGAAGCTGGCGGACGGCGCTGAGGACGTCCAGGGTGTGCTCAAGCTGGTGGCATCAACCCTGATGTCCACCGTCGGAGGTGCAGCCGGTCCGCTGTACGGCACCGCCTTCCTGCGGGCCGCCAAGGCTGTCGAGGGTGACCTCGACGCCAATGGCGTCGTCGCCGTCATCGCCGGTGCGCTGGACGGCATCGTTGCCCGGGGCAAGGCGACCACTGGCGAGAAGACCATGGTGGACGCCTGGACCCCGGCGCTGGTGGCGGCAACGGCTGCCGCGGAGGGCGGGGCCACCCCGGCGGCGACCCTGCGGGTCGCGTCGGATGCTGCTGCCAAGGGCGCTGAGGACACCATTCCGCTGCAGGCCAGCAAGGGCCGTGCCTCATACCTTGGGGAGCGCTCCATCGGTCACAAGGATCCCGGGGCGACGTCCACCGCACTCATCCTGAATGCAGCGGCCGACGCGGCGGAGGCGGCGTGAGCGTTGCGTTGGTGATTGTCTCCCACTCGGCTCAGCTGGCGGACGGGGTGGTCGAACTGGCTGCCCAGATGGCACGCAACGTCGAGTTGAGGGCTGCCGGTGGCACCGATGACGGCCGCATCGGAACGTCCTTCGACAAGGTCAACGACGCCGTGGCCGAGCTGCGTGCAGCCGGTCATGACGTCGCCATCCTCACCGACCTCGGGTCGGCGACCATGACCGTGGAGGCGGTGCTCGACTTCTTCGACGACGACGAGCTCGCGCACGTGAAGTTCAGCGACGGTCCGCTGGTCGAAGGAGCTGTTGCTGCTGCCGTCACCGCCCAGGTGGGTGGCGACCTCGATGCCGTCGTCGCCGCCGGAAGGGCCCGCGAGCTCTTCAGCTGACCGGGCGCGGTGGATCCGTCGCTACGCACTCCTCGCGTGTCCACGCTTGGACGCGCCTCCGCGCCGTTCACTAGGGTGGGGCCAAGGAGGCCCCGTGGCGCTGGACCAGGTTTTGTTGCTTGGTTCCATAATCCTGCTCGCAGCGGTCCTCGCCGCACGTCTCGGTTCCCGTCTCGGCCTGCCCTCGCTGCTGATCTTCCTCGCCCTCGGCATGGGCCTCGGGCAGACGATCCTGCCGTTCAACGACCCGTCCACAGCGCACTCCCTAGGCCTGGCAGCCCTCGTGCTGATCCTCGCAGAGGGCGGTTTCACCACTCGCTGGGACGACATCCGCGGGGCCCTGCCGCAGGCCGTCCTGCTGGCCACCCTCGGCGTCGGCGTCTCTGTCGTGCTGGTGGCGCTGTTCGCCACGTACGTGCTGGGCCTGCCCCTGCCGGTCGCGGTGCTGCTGGGCGCCATTCTCGCCCCGACCGACTCGGCAGCCGTCTTCTCCGTGCTGAGACGGGTGCCGCTGCCCGCTCGCGTCCGCGCGGTGGTCGAGGGGGAGTCGGGCTTCAACGACGCCCCGGTCGTGCTGCTGGTGACGCTGGCCACCGAATGGTCGCTGGGCCACGGCCCGGACGGCGGCATCCCCGGCCTGGTGGGCGTGATCGTGCTCCAGCTGGTCGTCGGTGTGGCCGTCGGTATCGTGGTCGGACGGATCGGCGTGCTGATCATGCGACGGATCGCACTGCCCGCGTCGGGCCTCTACCCGCTGGCCGGTCTCGCCTGGGCAGTGCTCGCCTACGGCGCCGGAGCCGCGCTGCACGTGTCCGGTTTCGCGGCCGTCTATGTGGCGGCGATGATGCTGGGCAACGGCGAGCTCCCGCACCGCAACGCCACCCGATCGTTCGCCGAGGGCATCGGCTGGGTGGCGCAGATCGGGCTGTTCGTGATGCTCGGCATGCTCAGCAACCCGCAGCTGATTTCGCCGCGGGCGCTGGCGCTCGGTCTGGGGGCGGGGGCGTTCGTCACGTTCATCGCGCGACCGCTGTCGGTGCTGGCGTGCGTCAGCTGGTTCCGGGTGCCGTGGCGTGAGCAGGCGTTCGTGTCCTGGGCTGGCCTTCGCGGCGCCGTCCCGATCATCATGGCGACGGTGCCGCTGGCCGCCAAAGCTCCTCAGGCCAACGAACTGTTCGACATGGTGTTCGCCTTCGTCGTTGTATTCACCCTGCTCCAGGCGCCGACGCTGCCCTGGGCTGCGCGCCTGCTGCGGGTCTCCGACGGTGAGGACGCCACCGATGTGGAGATCGAGTTCGCCCCGCTGGACACGATCAAGGCCGACATGATGCAGGTGCACGTACCGGCGGGTTCACGGCTGCACGGCGTGACCATCCGCGAGCTGCGGCTGCCGCGGACCTCGGTCGTGTCTCTCGTGGTGCGCGAGGGCGAACCGTTCACGCCCGAGCCCGACCAGATCGTCCGCACCGGTGACGACCTGCTGATCGTCACCAACGGCGCCGATCGCAAGAAGGTGGAGTCGCGCTTGCGCAGCATCGCCGGCGGTGGCCGGCTGGCGCGCTGGCAGGACGGGTCCTGAGCGGCTACTTCTTCTTGGTTGCGCGCGGGCTGGGGCTCGGGGTCGGAATGGCCGACACCGTTGAGGTTGCGATTGCCGGCAGGCAGACCGGGCCGGTCACCGGGATCGACGCGACCGGGTTCTCGATGTGGGTGTCCTTGTCGCCGAGGATGACGTCGACCCCGTGGTCTGCCCTTCCATCGCCCTTGGCAGTTGAGCCGGTGAAGAACCCGAGCATCAGCTTCACCTCCGGGTCATCGACGGAGTTGCCGACGACGACGGTGTTGGGGACGCGCTGATCGGAGTTGTTGTAGTAGATGACGCGGAACCCGTGGCTGCGCAGGTAACCCGCCATCAGCTTGGCCAGACCGCCGATCTCGCCACCGTTGAGCACCCGGACGGTCACCCTGTCCGGGGTGAGGTTCGCGCCGACATCGGTCATCACGCAGGTCGCGACCTTGCGGTTGTCCGGCATGGTCACCTGTTGATAGCCCCACACCGCCCCGTAGCCGAGGATGGCCAGCAGGATGATCAGTGTGACCGGGGTCTTGATGACCCGGATGACCTGACGCACGCGGACTCCTGAACTCGGCTAGAAAGTGGACCCGCCCAAGACTACTTGAGTTCCAGGACGCGGGCGTGCACGGTCTGACGCTGCTGCAGCGCCGCCCGCAGCGCGCGGTGCAGGCCGTCCTCGAGGTACAGGTCGCCCTCGAAGGAGATGACGTGGGCGAACAGGTCGCCGTAGAAGGTGGAATCCTCCTCGAGCAGGGCCTCCAGATCGAGCGTGCGCTTGGTCGTGACGAGTTCGTCCAGCCGCACCTGCTGCGGCGCGATCGCCGCCCACTGCTTCTGCACATAGCCGTGCTCGGGGTAGGGACGGGAGTCGCCGACGCGCTTGAAGATCACAGGTCGAGTTTAGGGGCGCCGCCTGAGGACTCCCTGAGGGCCGCCGCGGTGGCCCTTCGTGACGGGTTGGTTCGCTGCGCTCGCCACCCCTCCTCAGGGACGCGGTTCAGCGGCCGGTGCCGGCGTAGACGACTGCTTCACCGTCGGCGTCCAGGCCGAAGGCGGTGTGGCCGGCGCGGACGGCGCGGTCCACGTCGTCGAGCTGAACGACCACGGAGATTCGGATCTCGGAGGTGGAGATCATGCCGATGTTCACGCCCTCCGCGGCGAGCGCACGGAAGAACCGTGCGGTGACGCCCGGGTGCGACCGCATGCCGACGCCGACGACGGAGACCTTGCCGACCTTGTCGTCGTAGAGGACGTCGACGAAGCCGATGCGCGCCTGGGCGGCCTTCAGGGCCTTGATCGCCTTGGTGCCGTCCTTCTGGGCGAGGGTGAAGGTGATGTCGGTGGCCTGCTCGTGCTCACGGGAGACGTTCTGCACGATCATGTCGATGTTGACATCGGCCTCGGCCACGACGGTGAAGATGTCGGCTGCCTTGCCGATCTGGTCGGGCACGCCGACAATGGTGATCTTGGCCTCGCTGCGGTCGTGCGTGATGCCCTCGATCAGCGGCTGCTCCATGCCACTCTCCTCGTAGTTGATGTCTCGCACCCAGGTGCCCGGCAAGTCACTGAAGGACGAGCGGACGTGTACCGCGACGTGCTCGCGGCGCGCATATTCGACGCAGCGAAGGTGCAGGATCCTGGCTCCGTTGGCCGCCATCTCCAGCATGTCGTCGTAGCCGATCTGGGGGATCTGGCGTGCCCCCGGCACGATCCGCGGGTCGGCGGTGAAAACCCCGTCGACGTCGGAGTAGATCTCGCAGTACGCCGCGTCGAGGGCTGCTGCCAGGGCGACGGCCGTGGTGTCGGACGCGCCCCGTCCCAGCGTGGTGATGTCCTTGGTCGTCTGCGAGACGCCCTGGAAACCGGCGACGATGACGACGTCGCCCTCCGCGAGCGCGGAGACGATGCGACCAGGGGTGATGTCGATGATGCGCGCGTCGCCGTGGTTGCCGGTGGTGATCACGCCCGCCTGCGAGCCGGTGAACGACCGCGCGGTGGAGCCGAGGTCGTTGATCGCCATCGCCAGCAGGGCTGCGCTCATGCGTTCGCCGGCCGTGAGCAGCATGTCGAGCTCGCGCGGACGCGGCTCCGGCGACACCTGCAGTGCCAGGTCCATCAGCTCGTCGGTGGTGTCACCCATCGCAGAGATGACGACGACCACCTCGTTGCCCTCGGCCTGGGTGGCGACGATCCGCCGGGCCACCCGCTTGATGCTTTCGGCGTC
This sequence comes from Propionibacteriaceae bacterium, assembly GCA_017882685.1. Lineage (GTDB taxonomy): Bacteria > Actinomycetota > Actinomycetes > Propionibacteriales > Propionibacteriaceae > Propionicimonas. The sequence continues at coordinate 7,072 of JADGPA010000042.1, forward strand.
GGCTACCGATGAGCCGCCGAACTTCTGTACCACCCGCACTGTTCCACTGTGCCAGATCGGGCGACCGCAGCGGCAACCCAACTCACTGGATGGGCCGCTCAGCCCAGGTCGTTGGCCCCGCCGACGAGCTCCAGCAGCCAGGCTGTGCTCGCGTCGGCGTAGTCACCTGGCTCGTCGGGCGGAACGGCGCGCCGCCAGCTCTCCGAGCGGCCGAGCACGCCGACGAGAAGCGCGGCCGGCACGGCGTCCCGCAGTTCCCTGGCCGGGGCCAGGTCGGTCCACGGCTCGATCGCAGCCTCGACGACGGGCCACGGACGGGAGGACGGCGGTGAGCCCGGCGGCGTCGTCGGGCTTCGGGTGCGCAGGGTGGGCCCGTGGTCGGCCAGCAGGAGCCAGCCGCGTTCCGGGTCGGCGCCGAGCGGGGTCGGTACGCGTCCCGGCACCCGCTCCGACAGCAGCTGCAGCAGCGCCGGCTCGGGCCCCAGCGTCGGTACGTTCTCCGTGAACCAGACCGGGCCATCGTGGGTCGGCACCCGCAGGACGATCGACCACGGTGCGCGCTTGTGGACGGTAACCCAGGCTGGGGTCTGCAGCGAATCCATGGCCGGCAGCCTAAGTGGGTGCGGGGTCCATCGTCAGGAGCCGCGAGTCAGGGGTGGATGGTGGATGTGCCTGATACAGCCGCCGACGGAGCGGACCTAACCTTGGAGCATGACCACCAGCCCGACCGCCGGACAGCACTGGGAGCAGCCCTCCTTCGACTCCGAACCTGCCCGACCGTTCGTGACCGGCCCTGTGCTCCTGCCGGTCGTCACGCGAGCCAACCTGACAGCCCTCGCCAACGTTCCTGCGCCCGGACCGGAGGAGCAACGCCTGCGCGCCGTCCGCGCCCTCGTGTGGCCGCTGGCGATCGTCGTCTGCATCCTCACCGGCAGCTGGTGGCCGATGCTGATCATTCCGATCGCCGTCAGCGCGATCCTGAAGAACCGGCTCCGCGAACTTCGCCGCCAGCGGTACGTCGCCGCCCAGCTGCTGCGCTGATCGGGCTGATTCGCCATGCCCGGGCGCCTTACGATGGTGTAGTGACGCAACCGCGACAGGATGGGGACGCCGAGTCTGAATGGCAGCAACCGCCGTTCGAACCTGAGCAGCATCCCCCGCTCCCCGGACCCGGAGAGGTCGTCGTGCCGGGGCAGTTCGCGGGGTACGGGCTGGTGCCCGCAGAAGAGCGACGCCCACCGTCGGTGCTGGAGTCGACGCTCAATGTGGTGAACGGCGTGCTCTGGCCGGTGCTCCTCGGACTGGCGTTCTTCGGGATCGGGAACTGGGTATTGAACGTCTTTGCAGCCATCGTTGCGAGTTCGCTGTTGGGCGGCATCGCCACCGAGCTGAAGCGCCGTAGGAAGTACCTGCCGCCAGCGGAGGGGGATTTGCGATGACGATCCGCTGGGGCATTGCCGGGCCGGGCCGCATCGCGGCCACCGTAGCCGCGGAGTTCGTGCAGGTCCCGGACGCAGAGCTGGTCGCTGTCGGCTCCCGGTCGTCGGAGCGGGCAAAGGAGTTCGCCGGCCGGCACGGCATTCCGGAGGCCTACGGCAGCTACGAGGCGCTGTTCGCCTCTGACATCGACGCCGTCTACCTTGCCACGCCGCACGCCCAGCACACCGAGCTGGCGCTCGCAGCGATCGAGGCCGGCAAGGCCCTGCTGGTGGAGAAGGCGTTCACGACGACTGTCGATGACACCGTTGCCATCATCGAGGCCGCCGGACGTCGCGGCGTGTTCGACATGGAGGCCATGTGGACGCGGTTCCTTCCGGCCGTTGTGCACCTGCGTGAGCTGGTCGCGTCCGGGGCGCTCGGCGAGGTGCGCGCCGTCTACGGAGACCTACTGGCGTTCCGCGAGTTCGAGCCTGCCGACCGGCTGTTCAACCCGGTCCTCGGCGGCGGGGCCGTGTTTGACCTCGGCGTCTACGTCATCTCCTTCGCCCAGCAGTTCCTCGGCACTCCCGACCTGGTGCACGCCGTCGGCGGGGTCTACCCCAACGGCGTCGAGGGCCAGGCTGGCATCCTGATGGGTTGGGCCGACGGCCGCTACGCCACAGAGGCGATCGGATTCACCGCACCCGGGCCGGGACGGCAGGTGGTGGCCGGCACGAAGGGCTGGGTGGAGGTGAAGCCGCGGTTCCACCGCGCCGAGGACCTCTCGGTGCACCTGCTGGGCACGGAACCGGCCGAGCTGAGCTTCCCGCGGACCGGCGTCGGGTACAGCCACGAGCTCGCCCACGTCTGCGACTGCATCGCTGCTGGGCTCACCGAGAGCCCCGTGATGCCATTGGCCGACACCCTCGCGGTCCAGCAGGTGATGGCCGAGGTGCTCAGCCAACTCGGCCGCTGAACACCTCGGGTCACCGGCTCAGTTCACGACCTCTGGCTCCACGAGGATTGGACGCCGCGCTGCGCGCAGGCTGTCGACAGTGAGCAGCACGAGCGCAACCCAGACCAGGCCGAACCCGACCCAGCGGGACGGGGGCATGGCCTCGTGGGTAACCCAGACGCCGATCGAGAACTGGATGCAGGGGGTCAGGTACTGGATCAGGCCCATCATGCTCAGCGGGATCCGTCCGGACGCCGCGGCGAACATCAGCAGTGGCACGGCGGTGACAACGCCGGCGAGGCTGAGGGCGATGGTCAGGCCGGGACCGTGAGCAAGGTAGGCGCCGGTTCCCGTGAACTCCAGGTACAGCAGGTAGCCGAGGGCGAGCGGGCTCAGTAGGGCGGTCTCGACCGTCAGGCCGACCAGCGGGGACACGGTGCCGCCCACCTGCTTCTTCACCAGGCCGTAGAGCCCGAAGCTGACCGCGAGGCTGAGCGCGACCCAAGGGAACTGGCCGTAGCCCACGGCGATCACGATCACGGCAGCGAGGCCGACGCCTACGGCCACCTTCTGCGCGGTCCGCAGTCGTTCCCGCAGCACGAGGACGGCCAGCGCGACCGTGAACAGCGGGTTGATGAAGTAGCCGAGGGCCGCGTCGACGATGTGATCGTTCAGCACGCCCCACACGTAGATCAGCCAATTGACGCTGACCAGCAGACCGGCAGCCGCCAGCCCCCAGAACAGCCGTGGCGTGGCCACCACCCGGCGCAGGTGGCCCCACTCGCGCCACAGCAGGACGCCGACGATGCAGAACAGGAACGACCAGAAGATGCGGTGGCCGATGATCTCCACCGGACCGGCTGCGGCGAGCAGGTGGAAGTAGAACGGGAACGCGCCCCAGAGCAGGTAGGCCGAGAAGGCCAGCAGGAGGCCGCGGCGATCCAGGGGCGCTTGTTGCGGTTCCGGCACTCGCACACCCTATGCCTGTGATCGGGTGACGTTTTCCCCCTACTCGGTGGTTTACGTCACCCGGTGCCGTCAGCCGGCGAGAAACGCCGTGAGCAGCTGGTTGTAGGCGGTTGGCTGCTCGAGACTCGGTGTCGTGCCGGCTCCCGGGATCTCGACCAGTCGCGCGTTCGGGATGCGCTGGACCAGCAACTTCGCCGAAGGCAGGCCGGGGTCGGACGCGCCGGCGATCACCAGCACCGGGATGGCGATGTCGCCCAGTCGCTTGCCGAAATCGGCGGTCGCGACCACGTCCAGCGCCCGGATCAGGTCGTCCTTGGTTGCCCCGCTGTCGGCCAGCGCACGGTTGGGCAGCATCCGGATCAGGCCCTTCTGCAGGGTCACTGCCAGCCGTCCGGGTGAGATGAGGGCGCCGGTCAGCAGCAGCCCGGCCACCCGTTCGGGCTGGTCGACGGCCACCTGCAGCGCGGCCATCGCCCCGAGCTGGTGCCCGACGAGCCAGGCCTTGTTGATGCCGTAGCGGTCGAGCTGGCTGACCACGTCCACCGCGGCGTTGGCCAGCGACAGCTCCGCCGGACGGCCCGGGCGCAGCCCGGCCAGCCAGGGAGCGATCACCTGGACGTCGGCCCCGATGGCCTCCACCTGGGACTGCCACATCTGCGGCGTCAGCCCGGCAGAGTGCAGGAACACGACCGGGGTCGACCGCTGCGGGACGTCCATCAGGCCTGCTCGACCCTGGAGACCGCGAAGCGCAGGCCCAGTTCATCGTCGGCGAACCAGTCGTCGGCAGCTTCGGACTCGGCGACCGTTGTGGCCAACACCTCTTCGCCGATCAGCCCGGCGTGGGTGCGCACCGCGTCGGCGGTGGCCTGGTCTGTTGCGGCCCAGTGCAGCAGGATCCGGTCGGACACCTCGAAGCCGGAGGCCTTGCGGGCCTCCTGCACGCCCCGGATCACCTCGCGGGCCAGGCCGGCCTGCAGCAGTGCGGGGGTGAGCTCGAGGTCGAGGGCAACCGTCTCGCCCTGCTCGTTGACCACCGACCAGCCCTCACGCGGACGCTCGGAGATGATCACGTCGTCGGGGGTGACCTCCACCTCGCCCAGGTCGGTGACCAGGACGTTGGCGCGGCCGTGGGTCGCCAGGTCGGCGGACAGCACCGAGGCGTCCGCTGAGGCGATCGCCGAAGCCACCAGCGGGGTCTGCTTGCCGAACCGCTTGCCGAGGTTGCGGAAGTTGCCCTTCGCCGAGTGGTCCACCAGGTCGCCGGCGGAGGCGAACGACTCCACGCGCTCGACGTTCAGCTCGGCCATCACCTCGGCCTGCAGCTCAGCGTCCATGAGCCCGAAGGCCGCGGACGGGATGAGCGCCCGGCTCAGCGGCTGGCGGGTCTTCACCTTCGCCTCGGCCCGGGCCGAACGGCCGAGCTCGACGATGCGGCGGGTGAGCCGCATGGCCTCGTCCAGCTTCGGGTCGACAGCGGCGTCGTCCACCTCCGGCCACGAAGCCAGGTGCACCGATGCCGGTGCTGCCGTGTCGGTGGTGACAACGAGGTCCTGCCAGACGCGCTCGGTCACGAACGGAACGAGCGGCGCCATCAGCCGGGTCACGGTATCGAGGGTGTCGTGCAGGGTCTGCAACGCACCGTCGCTGCCCTCCCAGAAGCGTCGGCGGGAGCGCCGCACGTACCAGTTGGACAGGTCGTCGACGAAGGTCGCCAGCAGCGCGCCGGCCCGCTGGGTGTCGAAGTCCTCCAAGGCCTCGGTCACCTGGCGCACGAGGGTGTTCCTGGCGCTGACCAGCCACCGGTCGAGCACATGGCTTGACGGCCCTTCGTGACGCTCGCGGGTACTGAGGAGCGCGGCTGAGCTTGCGAAGGCGCGCGTCTCGAAGGGCGCTGCGCTCGCGAGCTCCTCAGGGACCGTTTGCGCGGGCGACCAATTGTTGGCGCGGGCGTAGAGACTCTGGAACGCGACGGTGTTGACGTAGGTCATCAGCACCTTGCGGACAGTCTCCATGATCGTGCCGTGGCCGACCCGGCGCGACGACCACGGCGACCCGCCGGCGGCCATGAACCAGCGCACCGCGTCGGCGCCGTGGGTGTCCATCAGCGAGATCGGCTCGAGGATGTTGCCCAGGTGCTTGGACATCTTGCGTCCGTCCTCGGCAAGGATGTGGCCGAGGCACAGGACGTTCTTGTACGCGGACTGGTCGAAGACCAGCGTGCCGATGGCCATCAGCGAGTAGAACCAGCCACGGGTCTGGTCGATCGCCTCGCAGATGAAGTCTGCAGGATAGGCCGTGGCGAAAGCCTGCGTTGACCCCGCTGCGTGCGGATAGCCCCATTGGGCGAACGGCATCGAGCCGCTGTCGAACCAGGCGTCGATGACTTCCGGCACACGGTGGGCTGTCTGCTGGCAGTTCGGGCAGGCGAACACCACGTCGTCGACGAACGGACGGTGTGGGTCGAGGTCGGCCAGGTTCCGTCCGGTGAGTCCGGACAGTTCGGCCCGCGAACCGACGCAGGTCTGGTGTCCGGCCGGGCAACGCCAGATCGGCAGTGGCGTGCCCCAGTAGCGGCTTCGCGACAGCGCCCAGTCGACGTTGTTGTTCAGCCAGTCGCCGTACCGGCCCCACTTGATGTTCTCCGGGTACCAGTTGGTGGCCTTGTTCTCGCGCAGCAGCGCGTCCTTGATCTTCGTGGTGCGGATGTACCACGACGGCTGGGCGTAGTACAGCAGGGTGGTGTGGCAGCGCCAGCAGTGCGGGTAGGAGTGCTCGTACTCGAGCACGCGGAACATCAGCCCGCGGGCCACCAGGTCCTCGACCAGCACCTTGTCCGCTGTCTTGAAGAACCTGCCGCCGACGAGGTCGAGGCCCGCCTCGAACGTCCCGTCGGGACGGATCGGGTTGACCATCGGGAGGCCATAGCTGCGGCACACCGCCATGTCGTCCTCGCCGAACGCGGGCGCCTCGTGCACGAGGCCGGAGCCGTCCTCTGTGGTGACGTACTCGGCGAGCACCACGTAGTGGGTGCCGCCGACCACGTCGGGGAACTCGACCAGCTCGAAGGGACGCTGGTAGCGCCACAACTCCAGTTCGCGACCGGTGAACGTCCGGCCGAGCAGCCAGCCGTCACCGAGCACCTTCTGCGCCAGATCCTCCGCGATCACCAGCGACTCACCGCCAGCGATGTCCTTCGTCGCGACGACGTACGTGACGTCGGGGTGGACGGCGACGGCGGTGTTGCTCACCAGCGTCCACGGCGTCGTCGTCCAGACGAGCAGCGACGCCTTGCCGGCCAGCGGGCCGGACAGCAGCGGGAAGCGGACGTAGACGCTGGGGTCGGTGACGTCCTCGTAGCCCTGCGCCAGCTCATGGTCGCTCAGCGTGGTGCCGCAGCGGGGGCAGTAGGGGGCCACGCGGTAGTCCTCCACCAGCAGACCCTTGGAGGGGATCTGCTTCAGCGCCCACCAGACCGACTCGACGTAGTCGGGGTCCATGGTCCAGTAGGCCTGGTCGAGGTTCACCCAGTAGCCCATGCGCTCGGTGAGCTCTGTGAACTCGTCGACGTGACGGGTGACCGATTCGCGGCAGCGGGCGTTGAACGCTTCCACGCCGTAGGCCTCGATGTCGGGCTTGCCGTTGAAGCCGAGGTCCCTCTCCACAGCGAGCTCCACGGGCAGGCCGTGGCAGTCCCAGCCGGCCTTGCGGTCGACGTGGTAGCCCTGCATGGTCTTGAAGCGCGGGAAGACGTCCTTGAAGACCCGGGCCTCGATGTGATGGGTGCCGGGCATGCCGTTGGCTGTGGGCGGGCCCTCGTAGAACGTCCACGGGGCGCCGGCCTGTGTGCGCTTCAGCGAGGCGGCGAACGTGTCGTTGGCCGCCCAGAACGCCAGGATCTCGCGTTCCATCGCGGGCAGGTCGAGCATGGTCGGCACCGGGCGGTACAGCTGACGGGAGGCGGAATCGGTGGTCATCGCTGGCGATCCTTCGTCGAGTACAGGAACGAAGGGACGAGGTGCCTCTCGGCGGCCCCGCGGTACCACCCTCCTTGGGTACGCGAACGCGAACCCCACTCTTGATCGCCGCTGCCGGTTCTAGTGGGGGCCAATGGCCCCGTTCTTCCGGCGGCTCCGGGGTGATGGCCCCTTCAACGCCTTGCGGACCCTGACACTGTACAGCTTCCTGTATTGCACGAGCCGGTGGCGCCGGTGCGAGGAGGTGGAGGGGGCGCTGTCGAAGGGTTGGTGGTGACCGGGCCAGTCGCGACCCGACGAGTCGGGTGGTGGTGTGACGGACCCGGCCACCGGTCCTGGTTCAGCCGACCGGGTCGACCTTCGTCTCATCGGTCGGGGCCGAATCAGCTGGCGGCTGTTGCGGTGTCCATTCATTGGTGACCGGGCCGGCCGCACCGAGCAGTGCTGCCTTCCTCGTCATGTAGTCCTCCACCTCGATCTCGCCACGGGCGAGCCGCTCGTCGAGGATCTGCACGGCCGGCGGCATGGGCGGACGGTGGTACGGGTGGTCAAAGCCTGCCGGCTTGCCGGCCTTGCCCTTGCCGCGTTTGACCAGATAAATCACGAACAGGGTGAGCAGGCCCAGCAGCACGAGCGTGCCGATGAAGCCGAACATGCCGTAGAGCATGTTGCCCCCGTTGAAGCCCGGACCCGGGTAATGACGCATTCCAACCTCCTGAAAACGTGCAGTGCACCCATGGTGCCCCCGAATTCTGTGGCGACACTGTGAAACTGCACCGAATCCTTCCGGGCGGACGGGATCAGGGCTGGTCGACAGCGATGGCAGCGAGTACCTGCTCGATCGCCAGCGCCAGGCCGTCGTCCTCGTTGTGGGCGGTGGTCCAGTCGGCGGCGGCGATCGCCTGCGGCACGGCGTTGCCCATGGCCACTCCGAAACCGGCCCAGGCGATCAACTCGACGTCGTTGCGGGCGTCTCCTGCGGCCATCACGTCGCCGGCCTCGAAGCCGAGGAGCGCGCACAGCCGGGCCACACCGGACGCCTTGGTCACGCCGGAGCCCTGGATCTCAAGGAACGGCGCGCCGGACGTGGTGGCGTGGAAGCCGGTCAGGCCGGAGGCGTCGAGCACGGCCAGCAGATCGTCGGCGGTGAGGGTGGGGTGCCGGACGGTGAGCTTGAGCGTTGGCTGGCTGACCACATCGGCGAGGGACGCCGGCGCGATGAGCTCGACCCACTGCGCACGCTCCGCCGGGCCCACCAGGTCGAGGTAGCCCGGTTCTCCTGCGCGCCGGGCACCGGAGTCACGAACGGCTGCGAACCGGACACCCTCCAGTTCGGCGGTCAGGTGGGCAACGATGTCGGCAGCCACGCTCGGTGCCAGCAGTTCCTCGAACAGCACTGTCTCGTCGGCCAGGTCGACGCCGATCGCACCGTTGCTGGCCACGACGTAGCGGATGCCGGAGGCAAGCACCGGCTCGGGCAGCTGCGAGAACTGCCGTCCCGTGGCTGCGACCATCATCAGGCCGGCCTCGAACGCAGCCCCGATGGCCGCGGCTGTGCGGGGCGTGACCTCCTGGTGGTGGTGGAGCAGGGTGCCGTCGAGGTCGCTGGCGATCAGGCGGACCGACGCTGCGGCAGAGGGCAGCCTGGGCATTGCGACAGTGGTTATCGTTCCCACGTCCTAGGCGGTGAGCTGGCGTCGGCCCTGGAAGGCGCGGCCGAGGGTGACCTCATCGGCGTACTCCAGGTCGCCGCCGACCGGCAGCCCGCTGGCCAACCGGGAGACGGTGACCCCCATGGGGATCAGCAGTCGGGAAATGAAGGTGGCGGTGGCTTCACCCTCGAGGTTCGGGTCGGTGGCCAGGATCACCTCGGTCACGGTGGTGTCGGCGAGGCGCTTGCACAGCTCGCTGATGCGCAGGTCGGCCGGGCCGATGTTGTCGATGGGGCTGATCGCGCCGCCGAGCACGTGGTAGAGCCCGCGGAACTCGTGCGTCCGCTCGACCGCCATTACGTCCTTGGACTCCTCGACCACGCAGATCGAGGTGCGGTCGCGCCGCGGGTCGCGGCAGACCCGGCAGGTTTCGGCCTCGGAGATGTTGAAGCAGACCTCGCAGAAACGGACCTTCTCCGTGACCTCACGCAGGGTCTGCGCAAGGCGCTCCACATCCGCCTTGTCGGTCTGCAGGATGTGGAACGCGATCCGCTGGGCACCCTTCGGGCCGACGCCCGGGAGCCGGCCCAGCTCGTCGATCAGGTCCTGGATCGGGCCTTCGTACATTCCGGCGGCCTACTGGCCGAGTTCAGGCATGGGCGGCATTGTCGCCTGTGCCAGAGCCATCGCCTGGTTGTTGGCGTCGCGGACAGCCGCGACGATCAGGTCGGCAAGGGTCTCGGTGTCCTCGGGATCGCATGCTTCGGGCTTGATCACCAGCCCGACCAGTTCACCGGTACCGGTGAGCGTCGCCTCAACCAGGTCACCGCCGGACGTGCCGGTCACCGTCCGGGACGCGAGCGCGGCCTGGGCCTGCTCCAACTGGTCCTGCATCGCCTGGGCCTGGGCCAACAGGCTCTGGAGGTCGAGGCCACCCGGATCGAACATGGACAACTCCTTGCGTTGGTGGGCTGCAGCTCATGCTACCGGCCCGGTCAGACGACGACCGCCGCGGACGCGTCAGCGGCCGGGAAGGGAGGAGTCTTGACGAGCAGTGTGGAACGAACTGCGAGGAACAGACGATGATCCGCGCGGATCAGGCGTCGTCCTCGCCGATCAGCTCGGCGCCGAGGTGCTTCATCAGTAGTTCGTCGGTGGTCGCACCGGCCTCGTCGACCATGGCATCGTCGCGGCTGGGTTCCACGGCCGGTTCCGGCGGCGTGGCCTGGGAGCGGGTCGCGCGGATGTTCGAGCGCGCCGCCTTCGCAGCCTGCGACCGTGGCGGGCTGGCCGGCGAACTCGGCGGAGCGGCCGGCTCCGGTGAGCTTGACGGCGGGGGTGCGGCGGCCGTCTCGTCCACGATCGGGTTGATGTGGAGTGCGGCGCCGAGCACCTCGAGGATCGCTTCGCGCAGGACGTCGGGACTGCCGCCGCGGCCGAAGCTGTCGCGGGCGCCGACGTTGGCCAGGCCGAGCGTGAGGACGCCTTCGCGCACCTCCATCACCTGGGCGTTCTGGCTGAGCAGGATCCAGGTGAACCGTCGACGGTTCTTCACGTTGTCGAGGATCTGCGGCCAGAAGCGGCGCACGTCGGCTGTGCCGAAGGTGCCGGGTTGGGTGGGTGCTGGCGCTGCGGGCTCGGCCCTTCGTGACGGTTCGCTCGCAGGCTCACGAACCTCCTCAGGGACCGTTTGGGCGGCGCGCTCGTTCGTCACCGGCTCGGGCTCGGCCCTTCGTGACTGTTCGCTCGCAAGCTCACGAACCTCCTCAGGGACCGTTCGGGCGGTGCGCTCGTGCCTCACCGGCTCCTCGGGGACGGTTCGCGTTGCCGGTTGGGCAGCCTCGGCGGGCATGCTCAGGCGGCGCTCGAGACGGTCGAGGCGGGCGTGCAGGCCACGATCGCTCACGTCGGCGCCGGGCAGGAGGACGCGGGCGCACATCAGTTCCAGGTGCAGGCGGGGCGCGGTGGTACCGCGCATCTCGGTGAGCCCGACAGCGATCACCTCGGCCGCGCGGGTGAGTTCGCCGGGGCCGAGCGCGCTGGCCTGCACGGTGAGGCGGTCGGCCTGGTCGCCGGCCACGTCCACCAGGCCGCTACTGAGGGCCTCCGGGACGGCCGCGACGATGATCAGGTCCCGCAGGCGACGCAGCAGGTCCTCCGCGAAGCGCCGCGGGTCCTGGCCGACCTCGATCACCTTGTCCACGGCAGCGAAAACACCGCGTGCGTCGCCGGCAGCGAAGGCGTCAACGATCTCGTCCAGCAGGGTGTCGGGGGTGTAGCCGAGCAGGGAGGTGGCCTGGGTGTAGCTGACGCCGTCCGGACCCGCGCCGCCAAGGAGCTGATCGAGAACAGACAGCGAGTCGCGCACAGAGCCGGCACCGGCGCGCACGACGAGCGGCAGCACGGCCTGCTCGACGGCGATGCCCTCGGCGTCGCAGAGAGTGGCCAGGTAGGCAGAAAGTGTCTTCGGCGGCACCAGCCGGAACGGGTAGTGGTGGGTGCGGGAACGGATGGTGCCCAACACCTTGTCGGGCTCGGTGGTGGCGAACACGAATCGCACGTGGGGCGGTGGCTCCTCCACGACCTTGAGCAGGGCGTTGAAGCCCTGCGGCGTCACCATGTGCGCCTCGTCGATGATGTAGATCTTGTAGCGGCTGTGCACCGGTGCGAAGAAGGCCCGTTCGCGCAGGTCACGGGCGTCGTCAACGCCGCCGTGGGACGCGGCGTCGATCTCGATCACGGCGATGCTGCCGGAACCGCCCCGGGCCAGGTCGCGGCACGACTGGCATTCCCCGCACGGAACCGGGGTGGGGCCGTTGGCACAGTTCAGGGCGCGGGCAAGGATGCGGGCGCTGGTGGTCTTGCCGCAGCCGCGCGGGCCGGAGAACAGGTAGGCGTGATTCACGCGGTTGTTGGCCAGGGCCCGCTGCAGCGGCTCGGTGACATGCTCCTGCCCGATCACGTCGGCGAACGTATCCGGGCGGTAGCGGCGGTACAGGGCGAGCGGGGTGTCGGGACGCGAAACCGCCTCCGACGGTTGACGCAGGGCGTCCACCACCTCCATCAGGGAAGCGGTGACCTCCTCCTGCGAACGCCGGTGCGGACCCACTTCGACCCCGAGGTCTGCAGGCGGTTCCTCCACGTCGGGGGCGATTCCGAAGAGGTCGGGACCGTCCTGTTCGAAGAGCTCGAGCGGCTCTTCCTCGAACAGTTCGGTTTCGCTCTCGTCCACGGGTTGAACCTTACGGGTAGGCGGTGACATCGTGCCCGCCGGGGGAGGAAATGCAAACGGCCCCCGCGCACCCGATAGAGCTCACTTACCCTTGCTGTCTTCCGACCCTGGGGGAGTTGGGCGAGGTACCGCCGCGCGGGGAACCGTCCACAACTCTACCGGGACGCGGCGGTGGCGCGCGAGCCGGGTTTCGGAGCAGGTTCGTACACCCCGGCGAGCAACCTTCTGCGTCCCCGCCACGTCTTTGTGGTGAGACCCCAAGCGGAAGGGTTCGATGATCGGTCTGCCCACCCCCACAAGGGACGCCGAGTTCGCGGAGTTCGTGAACGCTGGTCGGGCGGACGGAATGCGTCCGCCGGCAAGGCAACCTCCCGGGTGTCGGCTGCGTAGTAGAGGGTGAAGGCTGACGAGAGAGGGCCCATGTTCGGACCATCCACCCCCAGGCAGGACGCCGAGTACACGGCGTTCGTGCGCTCGGCGTCCGGCTCGCTCACCCGCACCGCCTGGTTGCTCACCGGGGACGCCGACCTGGCAGCAGAACTCGTGCAGGAGTCGCTGGTGAAGACCTACCTGGCGTGGCGTCGGGTCCGGAACGGCGAGGCCACGTCGTATGCCCGGCGGGTGCTGGTGAACCTCAACATCGACCGATGGCGGCGCCGTCCGGCCACCCCGTCCGAGGATCTCGACCGGGCGGATGTGGGCAATGCGGAAGCGACCGTCGACGACCGGGACGAGGTGGCGCGGATGCTGGCAACCCTGCCCCCGCAGCAGCGCCGGGTGATCGTGCTGCGCTACTACAACGACCTCAGCGAAGCGGACGTGGCCGACCACCTCGGGATCAGCGTCGGCGCGGTGAAGTCCGCAGCCTCACGGGGGCTCGCCACCCTGCGCACCCAATATGCCCCGATCGCGGGAGGAGGACAGTGATGAACGATCTCGAGGACCGGCTGCGCGCCGACTTCCAGCAGGCCACCGCCGGCGTGGAGGACCAGGTCAACGCCGAGGCCGCCCTGCTCGCCGGACAGCGGGTCCGTAGCTCCCGGCGCATCGGCGCGACGGTCGGCATAACCGCCATGGCGGCAGTCGCCGGCCTGGTGGGCTGGACGGTGTTGAGGGTGGTGCCGATCACCGGTGGCGTCCCGGCCCCTATGCAGACGATGTCGGCCGTCCCGAGCACTCCTGCGACCCCGAGCGACCCGCTGTCAACGACCTTCGAAATCGATGGACTCATCAACGGGACGCTCCCGACCTACGACTCGATCAAGGTCGGCGTGAAACCGTCCGGTGAGGAAGTTGGCGTCACCGTGACGATGGCGAAGGCAGGGACCCAGCCGGTCGTGCGGGACTTCACGACGAAGGCCGGCAGCTACTGGTACGTCGCTCTCGACAAGCACCTGGCAATCGGGATCGTGCCGGAACGGGTGGTGCATTGGCTCGGCGTCGAGGCGGACTCCGACAAGGCGGTGGTGTCCGGCGAGCAGCCGCTCGACGGCATCGGGGCGACCGCATTCTGGGTCGGCTTCGAGAAGGCGGGCGGATCGGACACTGTTCGCGGTGTCATCTGGGAGGGTGGCGATGGCGCGGTGCGCGACAGCCTCGGCACCGAGGCGGGCAGCGCTCGCGTCCCGCTAGACGGTGACGAGTACTTGATCTATCGCGACCCGGCCCTGGACAGCCTGGGGATCATGGCGAGCCGCGGCGGCGGCGGCCGGTACAGCTTCCGGATCAGCGACTACAAGCCCAGCGATCTCCTCGCCGGTGGGATGGGTCGAAAGGCAGACGACGGCACCTGGACCTGGGTGCAGTTCGGAACACTCCCACCGGGCTCACACGACATCAAGGTCGGACTTGACTCCGGCGAGGGAGAGTGGTCCTCCGCGGTGATGAGCGACGGGTACGTGGTCTTGATGGCTATCAATCACTCGAAATCCAAAGGCGGAAACATCGTCACGTCCATCAGCTACATAGATGCGAACGGGAAGCTGGTGCACTACCCGAAGTAGTCGTCCTCGGTGACCTGATCACACGACAGGCCTCTGACAAGCGCAAACGTCCGGTTGGAGTTCAGCGGTCCGGTGCCGGTATCCTTCTCGGCGGAGGATTCGCCTAGAGGCCTATGGCGCTCGCTTGGAAAGCGGGTTGGGTTTACGCCCTCACGAGTTCGAATCTCGTATCCTCCGCCAGCTGACGAGGAGAAACGCTCCTACCGGGTCTCACCGCGCGGTGGGTTTGGAGGACGTTTTGTCCACGGTTTGTCTCAGTTGGGCGCGGCTGCGGCCGTTCTGCGCGGTCGCGCGCGGACTCTGGTGAACGGCGGCGGACAGTCCTGAGGCCATGAAGAGGCGAGGCACCCGCCAAGAAAGCGGGTTGGCTTTCCGCCGTCCATCCTTCCGCGCCGGTGCTCTCACCGTTGCGCACGACGGCTGCGCCAGCCTCCAGATGGCACTCTGCGCGTGTGTCGTCCCCTTGGGTCCAGTGCCCTCCTGGGTCTGGTCGTCGCGTCACTCACTTGTCACCAACACTTGCAGCCAC
>JADGPA010000043.1 GCA_017882685.1 Propionibacteriaceae bacterium
CCTCACCTCAACGTCGTCGGGCGCTGTCGGGCGGTCGCATGGGCCGAGGGCGTGCGGGTGGAGGGCTGGGCAGACCGTGCCAGTGTGACGCGTGACCGGCCAGATGCGGTAGAACCGTAGCTTCATCCCCCTTGACTGCCTCGAACGGAGGGTGCTTTCGTGGCCGGCGCTCCGTTGGTGGTCCTGGAAAAGGTGAACAAGCACTTCGCCGGCTACCATGCGCTCCGCGATGTCGACCTGACCGTGGCGGCCGGTGAGGTGGTGGTGGTGATCGGCCCGTCCGGCTCGGGTAAGTCCACCCTGTGCCGGACGATCAACCGGCTCGAGACGATCGACTCGGGGCGCATTCTCATCGACGGCAAGCCGCAGCCGGTAGAGGGTCGTGAGCTGGCCCGAATGCGGGCCGACGTCGGCATGGTGTTTCAGTCCTTCAACCTCTTCGCGCACAAGACAGTACTGGACAACCTGACACTGGGACCGATCCGGGTCCGCGGCCGGTCCCGTGCGGAGGCGGAGAGGCAGGCCCGGGAACTGCTCACCCGGGTGGGCATCAGCGAGCAGGCCGGGAAGCTCCCGGCGCAGCTCTCCGGCGGGCAGCAGCAGCGGGTCGCCATCGCGCGGGCGCTGGCCATGGATCCCAAGGTGCTGCTCTTCGACGAGCCGACGTCCGCCCTGGACCCGGAAACAATCACTGAGGTACTCGACGTGATGCGGACGCTGGCCGACACCGGCATGACGATGCTGGTCGTCACGCACGAGATGGGCTTCGCCCGGTCCGCGGCCAACCGAGTGATCTTCATGGATGCCGGCAGGGTCGTCGAGGGGGCTGCGCCGGCAGAGTTCTTCGCCCATCCGTCCAGCGCCCGTGCCCGCGACTTCCTATCCAAGATCCTCAGTCACTAACACCCGAGGTCATTAGAGAGGACCGAACGATGCCCGTACGACGGATCCGCCGAGCGGCGGTCGCGGCAGTCGCCGCTCCGCTACTCGCGCTCAGCGTCACCGCTTGCGGTGGCGACGGCGACAGCAACAGCAACGATGCCAAGGTGAACACCGATGCGAGCTTCGCCGCCGACACCACGATGGCGAAGCTGAACCAGGCCGGGGCGGTGACCGTTGGCACCAAGTTCGACCAGCCACTGTTCGGACTGAAGAACCTCCAAGGCGTCCCGGAAGGCTTCGACGTCGAGATCGCCAAGATCGTCGCCGCCGGGCTGGGCGTCAACCCCGACAAGATCAAGTGGGTGGAGTCGGTCTCGGCCAACCGCGAGCCGTTCATCCAGCAGGGCCGGGTGGACATGGTGGCGGCCACCTACACCATGAACGACAAGCGGAAGAAGGTGGTCGACTTCGCCGGCCCGTACTACATCGCCGGGCAGGACATCATGGTGAAGAAGGGCAACCCGCTGGCCATCAAGGGTCCCAAGGATCTCGCCGGCAAGCGAACCTGCTCGGTGGAAGGGTCGACGCCGGCGCAGAACATGCGGGAGACATATCCGCAGGCGAAGCTGGTGCTCTTCGACGTCTATTCCAAGTGCGCCGACGCGCTGAAGAACGGCCAGGTCGACGCGGTCACCACAGACAACGTGATCCTGCTCGGCCTCGTGAGCAAGGACAAGGCGGCCTTCGAGGTCGTCGGTAAGCCGTTCACCAAGGAGCCGTACGGGATCGGGGTCAAGCAGGGGGATGCGGCGTTCTGCGGTTTCATCAACGACACGCTGAGGAAGGCGTTCGCCGACGGCCGCTGGACGAAGGCCTGGGATGACACCGCCGGTACGGTCGCCGGGGCAGCACCGCCGCCGCCGGCCCTCGGGGACTGTCAGTAGCGCAGCGCCGGTTACGCCGCCGTGGACGCCATCCTCGGCAACCTCGACCTCTACATCGAGGGATTCCTGGAGACGCTGCGGCTGAGCCTGTTTGCTGGGGTGGGATCGCTGGTCCTCGGGACGTTGCTGGCGGCGTTCCGGGTCTCCCCGATCCCACCGCTGCGGGCGCTGGGCACGACGTACGTGGAGATCGTGCGGAACACCCCGCTGACGGTGGTGTTCTTCTTCCTCGCCTTCGGCCTGCCGCAGGTCGACCTGACCATCGAGTTCTACCCGGCAGCGGTCGCGGCGCTGACGATCTACACCGCCTCCTTCGTCTGTGAGGTGGTCCGGTCCGGCATCAACTCGGTGTCCAGCGGCCAGGCCGAGGCGGCCCGGGCGATCGGCTTCACCTTTCCGCAGACGCTGCGGTACGTCGTCCTGCCACAGGCCTTCCGGACCGTCGTGCCTGCGCTGGGCAACGTCTACATCGCCATGGTCAAGAACTCGGCGATCGCCGGCGCGTTCGGCGTCAATGAGCTGCTCGCCGTCGGCAAGCGGCTGTCGGTGACGAATCCGGACGCCGTGGTCGCGGTGTTCCTCGGCGTCGCGGTCGCCTACCTGGTGCTCACCCTGACCATGGGGCTGATCTTCGGCCAGCTCGAGCGCCGGTTGGCGATCGCCCGATGAGCAGCGTCCTCTACGACGCCATCGGCCCCCGCACCCGCCGCCGAATCCGGATCGGTACCGCGCTGGGCACCGTCGGGCTGGTCGGGCTGGTCGGCCTTGCGCTGTGGCGGCTGGGCAGCAACGGCCAGCTCGAGGGTGAGCGGTGGGGCAAGCTGCTCGACCCGGACCTGCGGGGCTTGCTGCTGCGGGCGCTGGGGGCCACGCTGAAGGCCGCGGGCCTGGCCATGGTGCTGTCCATGGCGCTCGGCGCGCTGCTCGCGGTCGGTCGGCTCTCGGCGCGCGCCTGGGTCCGTCTGCCGGCGGGGATCTTCGTCGAGTTCTTCCGCGGACTGCCGCTGCTGCTACTCATCCTCTTCGCCGCCCTGGCGCTGCCGCAGCTCGGCGTCCGGCTCTCCGTGCTGTGGTACCTGGTGATCGGGCTCACCGCGTACAACGGTGCCGTACTGGCGGAGATCTTCCGCGCCGGCATCCTGTCCATCGACCGCGGCCAACGGGAAGCCGGCCTCGCGATCGGGCTTCGGCCCAACCAGGTGCTGTGGATCATCCTGGTGCCGCAGGCCGTCCGTCGGATGCTACCCGCGCTGATCAGCCAGCTGGTCACGTTGCTCAAGGACACCTCCCTCGGCTTTGTGATCGCCTACCCGGAGCTGCTGCGCACCGGCCAGGGGGCCGTGGAGTTTCTGGGCAGCCGATACGCGCTACAGATCTACCTCACGGTCGCGGCGATCTACATCGCGGTGAACTTCGCACTGTCCTCGTTGGCCCGGTGGCTGGACCGCCGCCAGCAACGCCACTACGGATCGGGCACCGCCGCGGTCGTCCTCCACCCGGAGGACACGCTGAACCAACCGGCCAGACCGGCGATGCCTCGGTAGGGCCGGCCTCTGAGCCGGGGGCTCCCCAGACATTGCGTGAAGGCCGTAACCCGCGGCCACCACCTCGCGGCGATGCCCTACCGCCCGAACCGTCCCGCAGTCGCGGACTGGCTCACCAACCTGCTGACACCACGGCCACCTGAATCAGCTCGGCCTCGTCGACCACGCACGCGCAGGCATCCCCAACCGCTGCCAGCACCATCCCCACCTGGGCGCGGACCGTCACCATCCCACCACCAGCCGGACCCGTTAGGCTTCCCTCTAGTGATGGTTCTGTCGGTGCGAAAAGGTAAAATTGACACACGACAGCCACGCCGCTTCCAAACCCGCTGGCCGCCCACGCCGAGCGGCTGCTCGACGTCACCGCTGCGGACCGGCCAGTTGCGCACCCCCCAAGGGGTTGAAACACTCCACTTCGACGCCGCCCTCTCGACCGACGGCGGGAGCTCCGCCACCGGGGACCCTGCCAGCGC
>JADGPA010000044.1 GCA_017882685.1 Propionibacteriaceae bacterium
ACGACGGTCGAGTCGGTGGACAGCACCTCGTTGATGCGGCCGGCGGACACGGAGGCGCGCGGGGCGATCATCAGCATGATCGTCGCCATCATCACGCTGAACAGGATCAGCGTCAGGTACTGCAGGTAGGCGGTCAGCTGCCCCACCTGCAGGACGCCAGCGGCGACCCGGTAGGAGCCGAACCACATCACGGCGACAGAGGAGAGGTTCATCACGAACATCACGGCCGGGAACATCGTCATCATGCGGCGCCCGACGCGAGTGGCGGTGTCGGTGAGGTCGGCGTTGGCTGCGTCGAAGCGCGCTGCCTCGGTGGGTTCGCGGACGAATGCCCGGATCACCCGCAGGCCGGAGATCTGTTCGCGAAGCACCCGGTTGAGGGTGTCGATCTTGGTCTGCATCGCCTTGAACAGCGGGGTCATCTGGATCACCAGGACACCGATGATCGTTCCCAGCAGGACCACGGCGACAACGATCAGCCAGGAGAGCCCGACGTCCTCGCGCAGCGCCATCACGATGCCGCCGATCATGGTCAGCGGGGCGGCGACGATCATGGTCGCCGTCATCAGCACCATCTGCTGCAGCTGCTGCACGTCGTTGGTGTTGCGGGTGATCAGGCTGGGGGCGCCGAACTTGTTCACCTCCCGGGAGGAGAAGCTCAGCGCGGAGTCGAAGATCGAGGATCTGAGGTCACGCCCGAAGGACATCGAGGAGCGGGCGCCGAACCACGTGGCGCCGATCTGGCCGGCGATCTGGATCAGCGAGACCCCGAGCATCACCAGCCCGATCTGCCAGATCAGGCCGGTGTTGCCGGTGGCGACACCGTCATCGATGATCCGTGCGTTCAGCGTCGGAAGGAACAGCGAGGCGACCGACTGTACGAGTTGCAGCACCACCACCCCGACCACCAGCCAGGTGTAGGGCTTCAGGAACTTCATCAAAAGGCGGATCATGAGTCTCCTTTGGCGATGCCGTGCAGGACGGCGTCGCTGAGTTCTTCGGAACTGATCGGGGGTTCCTCCGCCGTCAACGAGAAGCTGCTGGCGAAGGCGAGGGCGGACAGAAGATTGGTGGCGAACGCGGTGGAGACAGCGAGTTCTCCGGAATAGGGCTCCAGAGCGGCGGCCACGGCGGCGTTCAGCCGGGTCCTGTTCTCGTGCGGATTGAAGGGCGGACGAATTCCCCCGAACGGTGCGCGGAGTGGGCCGACCGGCACCGGCTCTGCGGAGGGCCGCGCGAAATGCGCGAACAGTGACCGCGTGCGATGGATCTCTTCGCGTAGCACCTCGATGATCGCGGAGACCCGTTGCGCCAGCGCCTGGTCTCGAGGGAGGTCTGCGACACGGGTGATCGCGGCGTCCGGCATCAATGCGGTGTGGATCGTGGCGTGGATCAGGTCCTGCTTCGTCTCGAAGGCACGAAAGATCGTCCCCTCGGCGATTCCGGCAGCCTGGGCGATTTCGCGGGTGCTTACGTCGGTGCCCCGCTCCAGCAGCATCGGGAGGGTGGCGTCGATGATCGCCTGACGTCGCTCGTCCGGTGCCATGGGGGTTGCTCTGCTCACTCGCACATACTAGTGAGTGAGCACTCACTCCATCAATTCGAACGCAGGTGGTCGAATTGCTCAGAGGGTTCGATGGGCGTCCGCAGGCCCTTCGAAGATGCACAGGGCTGCACAACTACCGCCGGAGGGAATTCACCAGGCGTCACGCTGCCCCCGTGCTTGCCGAAGACCTACCCCTGTTGAATATCACTTCTCATCCGGCCCTGCACCCCGACCGACATCATGCGGTGGTTGCCGTGACGCGTCCGGACTTCGCCGCGGACGCCTATGTTGGCCAGTTGTGGCGGGTTCCACTGGACGGCTCCGCACCCCGTCGGATCACGCGGGGATTCCGCGACACGCGTCCCCAATTCAGCGCGGACGGGCGCCTGCTCGGCTTCCTGAGGGCAGAGGCGGGAGGACCGCCGCAACTGGCGATCGTCGCAGCCGACGGTGGCGAGCCGATGGTGGTCACCGACGCACCACTGGGTGTGCGCGACTTCGTCCTCAGTGCCGACGGCACCCGCGCAGCCTTCATCGCCGGAGTCCCGGAGCAGGGCCGCTACGGCACCACCGACGGCGTCCCGGCCCCCAGGAGGACCCGCGGCTGATCACGGCGTTCCAGTTCCAGCTAAACGGCACCCGCTACACCGCAGACCAGCGCACGCACGTGTTCGTACTCGACCTGCCCGATCCTGGCAGTGAACCGCCGGTACCACCGGTTGGGCGGGCCGCGAAGGGCGGCGAGGCGTTCCGCCGCGTGCCTGAGGCGCGGCAGCTCAGCAGCGGCGACTTCAACCACCACTCCCCGGCATGGGACGGTGACGCCGTGCTGGCCATCGCTGCGCGTCACAAGGACTGGGACGACGACCTGCGCGAGGACCTCTACCGCTTCGCCCCCGACGGCTCCGCCCCGGTGCGCCTCACCGACTCCTGTGGCGGGCACGGCGCCAACGCCTCCCCCGTGGTGGTCGGCGACTGGATCTTCTTCGTCGGCTACCAATGCGGCCTCGACGGCCGGTCCTTCTTCGCGGAGAGCCCCGGCGTGTACGTCGTCTCCCATGAGGGTGGTGACGTTCGCCGGTTGACCGGGGCTGAGAGCGTGCACCTGGACGCCGACCTGGTCGCCGACGGCGACGGCGTGCTCACCGTCGACCTCGTCCGCGGACGCGGCGTGGCGATCCGGGTGGACGCGAGCGGGGAGGTCGCTCGCTGGGAACTGCCGGGCTCGGTGCAGTCGGTGGCTGCGGCCGCCGGCGCCCGCGTGGCGGTGCTGGCCACCCCGTCCAGCCCGGGGGAGGTCGTGCTGCTGGATCGCCCCGAGCCTGCGCTCACCGACTTTTCGGCCGGACTGCGGGACGCGTCCGCACCCCTGGTGCCGATCGAACTGGTGGCCACTGCTGCCGACGGCTACCCGGTGCACGGGTGGGTGGTGCGCCCCGACGGCGACGGGCCGCACCCGGTGCTGCTGGTGATCCACGGCGGCCCGTTCACCGCCTTCGGGGATACCTTCTTCGACGAGGCGCAGGTGTACGCGACGGCGGGCTACGCGGTCGTGATGTGCAATCCGCGCGGCTCCGCCGGTTACGGACGCGCCCACGCCATGGCCCTCCACAAGGCCTTCGGTGACCGGGACGCCGTCGACGTGCTGGCCTTCCTCGACCACGCCATCGCTGTCGTGCCAGGCCTCGCCGCCGATCGAGTCGGGGTCATGGGCGGGTCCTACGGCGGCTACCTCACCGCGTGGCTGATCGCCGGCGAGCACCGGTTCGCCGGAGCGATCATCGAGCGGGCCTACCTCGACCCGCGCTCGTTCGTCGGCCCGTCGGACATCGGCTGGCATTTCGTCGTCGGCTGCCACGGGGACGAAGCACGCATGAATGCCCAGTCCCCGCTGCGACTCGTCAGCCAGGTCCGGACGCCGACGCTGGTGATCCACTCCGAGAACGATCTGCGCTGTCCGCTCGCGACGGCTGAGCGGTACTACACCGAGCTCAAGCAGCGGGGCGTGGACACGGCGCTGCTGGTCTTCCCCGGCGAGAACCACGAACTGTCCCGCTCCGGCACCCCGCACCACCGCAGGGCGAGGTTGGAGCACATCCTCACCTGGTGGGGCGAGCACCTGCCCGTCGGCTGAGCTCCTTCCGGTCCCCCGTCCCCCGTCCCGCCCGGCGCGGGGAGTCGGGGTGGAGTCGCTACCCTGATCCGGTGACCGAGCTGAGCGCCGCGACCCCGTCCCTCTCCGAGCAGGAGCAGGTGCGTCACGAGAAGCGCGCCCGGCTGCTGGCAGATGGGGTGGCGCCGTACCCGATCGAGGTGCCGCGGACGCACAGCGCCGCGGCCGTCCACGCCGCCTGGGGCCACCTCGCCGCCGGCGAGGAGACCACCGAGGTGGTGGCGGTCAGCGGCCGCGTTGTCTTCATCCGCAATACCGGCAAGCTGTGCTTCGCCACCATCCAGGACGGCTTCACGCAGGCCGATTCCGGCGTCCGGCTGCAGGTGATGCTGTCGTTGGCCGAGATCGGCGAGGAACGGCTGGAGTCATGGAAGGCCGACATCGACCTGGGCGACTTCGTCTCCGTGACCGGCAGGGTGATCTCGTCCAGGCGCGGCGAACTCTCGGTGCTGGCCACCGCCTGGCAGCTGGCGAGCAAGGCGCTGCGTCCGCTGCCGACCCTGCACAAGGAACTAGGCGAGGAGACCCGCGTCCGGCAGCGTTATGCCGACCTTGTGGCCCGACCGGAGGCCCGCGACATGGTGCGCATGCGCGCCCTTGTGACGCGAAGCATCCGCGAGACCCTGCATGAGGAGGGCTACCTCGAACTGGAAACCCCCGTGCTGCAGTTGGTGCACGGCGGGGCGGCAGCCCGGCCCTTCGGCACCCACCTGAACGCGTTCGACATGGACATGACCCTGCGGATCGCCCTCGAGTTGTTCCTGAAGCGGGCCATGGTGGGCGGCGCCGACCGCGTCTACGAGATCGGACGCATCTTCCGCAACGAGGGCATCGACTCCTCCCACTCTGCCGAGTTCACCATGCTGGAGGCCTACCAGGCCTGGGGCGACCAGACGTCCATCGCGGCCATCACCCAGAAGGTGATCGTTGCCGCAGCGGACGCCGCCCTCGGGACGCGGGTCATCCAGACCCCCGCCGGCGAGATCGACCTGGACGGGGAGTGGGCGTGGAAACCGGTCTACCCGACGCTGTCCGAGGCCGTCGGGGAGGAGATCACCCCGGCCACAGACGCAGCCGTCCTGCGACTCGTTGCGGTGGCTCATGGTGTCGCGCACGACGCGGCGTGGCCGGCACAGAAGCTGGTGATGGAGTTGTTCGGCGAGATCGTCGAGCCGCACCTGCTACAGCCGACATTCGTCTGCGACTACCCGCCGATCGCCCAGCCGCTGGCGCGCCAGCACCGCGACAACCCCGACCTGATCGAGGCCTGGGACCTGATCGTCGGTGGCGTGGAGCGGGCCACCGGCTTCTCCGAGCTGATCGACCCGGTGATCCAGCGCGAGCGGCTCGTCGCCCAGTCACTCAAGGCTGCAGCCGGCGATCCCGAGGCGATGCAGCTGGACGAGGACTTCCTCGCAGCGCTCGAGTTCGGAGCCCCGCCGATGGGTGGCCTTGGGCTCGGCCTCGACCGCCTGATGATGCTGCTTACCGGCGCCGGCATCCGGGAGACCATCCTGTTCCCGCTGCTCAAGCCTCAGGGCTGATACCGACTGTTGTCCGGGTTACTTCCAGAGGGTGGCAAGGACGAAGGCGAGGCCCATGCCGCCCATGCCGATCAGCACATTCCAGCCGCCGAGCGCCGTCATGACGGGTACGTCGATCTGGGTCGAAGCGGTGATGTAGTAGACGACCAGCCACAGCACGCCAAGCAGCCCGACGGTCACGAAGGTCGGTACGACCCACTGCCCGCTGCCGGGGCCTGCCACGGTCCGGGTGCGCTCGGCGCGCTTCTCCGCGACCTGCGCCTGCGTGTTCAGCTTCTTCTTCTCGGCTGCGGCCTTGCGAACCCTGGATTCGGGCACCGGATACTCCTGACCTACTGGATGACCGGTCAAGGATAACCGAGAACGTCCGATCCTCCGCCGTTGGGCGCCTACCGGGGTGGAACGGGGGACGCGTCCGCGCCGGGCGTGGGGGAGAATGGCGCCATGGCGCGGATCCTGGTGGTGGACAACTACGACTCCTTCGTCTACAACCTCGTCCAGTACCTGGGGCAGATCGGGGCGGACGTCGAGGTGTGGCGCAACGACGATCCGCGCTTCGACCAGCCCGGATGGGCCGACGGGTTCGACGGGCTGCTGCTCTCCCCCGGCCCCGGCACCCCGGAGCATGCCGGCGTGTGCATCGAGCTCGTGCGCACCCAGGGCGGCAAGCTCCCGATTTTCGGCGTGTGCCTCGGCCTGCAGTCGATCTCTGTGGCCTTCGGGGGCGTCGTCAACAGGGCGCCGGAACTGCTGCACGGCAAGACCTCGCTTGTGCACCACGACGGACGGGGCGTCTTCGCGGGCCTCCCGAACCCGTTCACGGCCACCCGCTACCACTCGCTCGCGCTCGACCCGGACACCGTCCCGGCAGAGCTGGAGGTCAGCGCCACCACCGACTCCGGGGTGATCATGGCCGTTCGGCACCGCCAGCTGCCTATCGAAAGCGTGCAGTTCCACCCCGAATCGGTGCTCACCGAGGGCGGCTACCAGATGCTGGCCAACTGGCTCGTCACCTGCGGCGACGCCGGGGCGCCGGCACGAGCGGCCGGGTTGACCCCGCTGATGGCCCTGCACTCCTGAGCCACCCGGGCGCGCCTCAGGGAGTCGTCGAAGCGGTCGGCGACGGCGAGGGGCTGGTCGGCGGCGGCGGCGTCGGCGTCGCGGCCTTTGCCAGCACCAGGCGGATGCGCGTGGTGCGCTTCACGTTCGAGCCGGCGCCGGGGTTCTGCTGGAACACCGTCCCCACCGGCATCGTCGAGGTGTCCTCCTTGAAGTCCAGGTTCCTGAAGCCGGCGTTCCTTGCGGTCTGGACGGCGTCGTCCCGCGAGAGCCCGAAGAAGTTGGGCACCTCGCCCATGCCGGAGGCGTAGAAGATCGTGATCGGCGTGTCCAGGGTCACCGAGGCACCCTCGGCCGGGTCGACGCTGGTGACCTCGTTGGCCTTGGCTGTCACCGGCTCACTCGTCGCCGCAAGCGACTTCACGTTGGTGAAGCCACTGGCGTTCAGCGTCTTCACGGCGTCGTGGTAGTCCATGCCCAGCACCGCTGGGACCACGCCCTTCGTCGGCCCGATGTTGACCGTGATGACCACCTCGGTGCCGATCTGCACCTTGGTGTCGAACAGGCTCTGCTTGGTGACGCGGCCCTTGGTGGTGTCGTCAGGGCCGGTGACCCGCTGCACGTGCGGCTGCAGCTTGGCCTGCACCAGGGCCTCGGTGGCTTCGGCCTCCCTGCGGTCGACGACCCACGGGACGGCGACGGTCTCCACCTGGTTGGCCTGCACCAGGAAGTACACCCCGATGCCGGTGGCGACAAGGATCAGCGCGACGATGAACGCCAGCAGACCCCAGCGGCGCCGCGGCTTGGCCGCCTCGTAAACCCTCGACGCCGTGTGATGGTCGTCAGCGGAGAGGACGGTGGTGGCGTCCGAACCGGGGGACGCCGGGGCGAGCGCCGTCGCTCCGGCCGGAACTGGCACAGGAGCAACCGGGACCCGCGCGGTTACTTCCTGGCCGGCGAGCAGGCGGCTGATGTCGGCGCGCATCGCGCTCGCGGTCTGGTAGCGGTCGGCCGGGTCCTTCGCGAGGGCCTTGAGCGTGATCGCGTCCATGGCCGGAGTGATCTCGGGATCGAGGTGACTCGGCGGCACCGGGGCCTCGCGCACGTGCTGGTAGGCGACGCTCACCGGGGAGTCCCCCTGGAACGGCGGACGGCCGACCAGCAGCTCGTACAGCAGGCAGCCGGCGGAGTAGATGTCGCTGCGGGAGTCGACAGTCTCCCCGCGGGCTTGCTCGGGAGAGAGGTACTGCGCGGTGCCGATCACTGCTGCGGTCTGTGTCATTGTCGCGGACGTGTCGGCGACAGCGCGGGCGATGCCGAAGTCCATCACCTTCACCACGCCACCGGTGGTGAGCATGACGTTGGCCGGTTTGATGTCGCGGTGGACGATGCCGGCCTTGTGGCTGTAGCCCAGGGCTTCGAGCACGCCCTGGGAGAACTCGAGGGCCTTTGCGGGCATGATCTGGCGTCCGGTGCGCAGGAGTTCGCGCAGCGTATGGCCTTCGACGAGCTCCATCACGATGAACGGAACCATCACGCCCGAATTGGGGTCGGGCTCCTCGCCGGTGTCATAGACGGAGACGATGTTGGGGTGGTTGAGGCCGGCGGCCGCCTGGGCCTCCCGCCGGAACCGGGCCTGGAAGGTCGGGTCGGATGCGAGGTCGACACGCAGCTGCTTGATGGCCACGTCGCGGCTCAGGCGAAGGTCGCGAGCGCGATGCACTTCGGCCATACCGCCACGGCCGATCACCGGGCCCAGCTGGTAGCGACCCCCGAGAAGCCTCGGCTCTTCGGTCATTCGCAGTTTCCTTTCCGCCTGCTCATCCGGAGAACTGTGGCAGCAGCCCAACGTCCCCATTGTGTCCGACGCAACGCACAACCCGTTAGGCGGGTCATTGGAGGGCCTCGATCACGGACTTGGCAATGGGTGCCGCCAGCCGTCCGCCGGCGATGTCCGTGGTGGGAATCTCCGCGTCCTGGATGAAGACACACACCGCGACCTTCGGGTTGCCTGCCCACGCAGTGAACCACGCGTAGGGCCGGCGCACGTTGTCGGAGTGCGCCGTTCCGGTCTTGCCGCCGACGGTGACGCCGGGGATCTGTGCCCGGAACCCCGTGCCGTGCTGCACAACCGAGATCATCATCTGGCGCAGCGCTGCAGCGTTCTCCGGGCTCATCGCCACCGACTGCTGCTGCGGACGGGACTGGCTGGTGACGCGCAGGTCGCTGTCGAGCACCCGGTCGACGACATAGGGGTCCATCACCA
The DNA here is from genome assembly GCA_017882685.1 of Propionibacteriaceae bacterium. GTDB lineage: Bacteria > Actinomycetota > Actinomycetes > Propionibacteriales > Propionibacteriaceae > Propionicimonas. The sequence goes on from JADGPA010000044.1 coordinate 8,589, forward strand.
CGCCGTCGTTCGCGATGGACGCAGCCACGAGCGCCATCTGCAGCGGGCTGGCAGCCACGTCGAACTCGCCGATCGCGCTCATCGCAGTCTGAGCCTGGTCGATCTCCTCGGGGAAGCGGCTGGCCGCGGAGCCGATCTCGTCGAGGAACTTGGTGCCGAACCCGAACTTCTGGGCCTGGGTGCGCAGCGCCTCCTCCCCGAGCTTCACGCCGAGCCGGGCGAAGGCCGGGTTGCAGGACACTTCGAGGGCGTGGGTGAGCGTGATCTTCGTGCCGCCGCAGTTCTCGCTGATCACCCGGGTGGAGCCCGGGAGCTTGTACGCGGAGGCGTCGATGAGGGTGTCGGGGCTCATCCCGGCGTCGAGCGCCGCTGCAGTCGTGACGAGCTTGAACGTGGAGCCTGGCGGATAGATCTCGCGGGTCGCCCGGTTGGCCAGTGGTTTGTCGGCGTCGGCGTTGAGGCGCGTCCATGCTTTGGTTGACGCGGTCAGGTCGTGGGTGGCGAGGTCGTTCGGGTCGTAACTGGGGAAGCTGACCAGGGCCTTGATCGCACCGGTGGAGTAGTCGATGGCGACCACGGCGCCCTTGCGCCCGTTCAGGCCGTTCCAGGCAGCCTTCTGCGCCTTGGCGTCGAGCGTGGTCTCCAGTGTCGCGCCGCGCTTGGTCGAGCCGGCCGCCGAGTCCAACAGCCTGGAGAGGAACTGTGAGTCGTCCACGCCGGAGAGCTGGCTGGAGTAGGACGCCTCCAGGCCCGACGTGCGGTACAGGTAGGAGTAGAAGCCGGTGACCTGCGCGTAGAGCTCGCCGGAGGTATAGGAGCGCTGGAACTTGTAGCGGTCCTTCACCGGCTCCGACTTTGCGATGGGGGTGTTGCCGACCATGATCGGCCCGCGGTCCTGGGCGAAGCGGGCGTCGGCGACGCGGCGGTTCTCGGGCCGGTCGTTCAGGTAGTTCTGCTGGCCGACGTAGAGGTAGCTCAGGTTGATCATCAACGCGGCGAAGATGGCCATCGCGGTCACGGCGACGCCCCGGATTGGACGGTTCATGGGCGGCCTCCCGGCAGTTGAACCACCTCGGTGGGCTCGTCGCCCCCCTCGTCCGGGCTGGACGGTGTCTTGACCAAGGACGCGTCAGCGGCCGGTGGAAAGGACGGAGCAGCCGACTGGCGCCCAGCGACCCCCACCGGGATCATCTGCGTGGTCTCGGCCTCCAGCCACTGTTGCGGCTCCACGGCCTGCTCGGCTGCGGGTCGGCGAACCTGGTGGGTGACGATCAGCAACAGCCCGACCGTCACCCAGTTGGCGATCAGCGACGAGCCGCCCTGGGACATGAACGGCGTGGTCAGGCCGGTGAGCGGCAGCAGCCGGGTGACGCCGCCGAGGATGGCGAACACCTGGATCGCGAACACGAAGGCGAGGCCGGCGGCCAGCAGCTTCCCGAACGGGTCTCGGGCCACCAGCGAGGCGCGCAAACCGCGCGCGACGATCAGGCCGTACAGCAGCATGACGGCCAGCAGCCCGGCGACGCCGAGCTCCTCACCGATGGCTGCTGCGATGAAGTCGGTCTTGGCCAGCGGCGTCAGGTTGGGACGCCCGAGGCCCCAGCCGGTGCCGAACGCGCCGCCGAAGGCAATGCCGAACTGGGCGTTGATCACCTGGTAGTTCTGGTCGTAGTTGGAGAAGGGATCCAGCCAGGACGAGACGCGCACCTGCACGTGGCCGAAGAACAGGTAGCCCAAGTAGGCGCCGAGCGCGAACAGGAACGTGCCAAGGATCGGCCAGCTCGGCTTCTCCGTCGCCACGTACAGCATCATCACGAACAGCCCGAAGAACAGCAGGGAGGTGCCCAGGTCCTTCTGGAAGATCAGGACGGCGAGGCTGACCATCCACATCACCAGGATCGGGCCGAGATCGCGCGGACGCGGCAGGTCGATGCCGAGCACGCGTCCGCCGGCCATCGCCAGCACTTCCCGCTTGTCGACCAGGTAGGAGGCGAACGCGATCGACAACACGAGCTTGGCCAGTTCCGCGGGCTGGAAACTGTAGGTGCCAAGGTGGATCCAGATGCGGGCGCCGTTCTTCTCCAGGCCGAGGCCCGGCAGTAGCGGCAGCATCAGCAGCACCAGGCCGGCCAGGAACATCGTGTAGGTGTAGCGGTGCAGGACGCGGTAGTCGCGCAGGAAGATGATCAGCAGGCAGCAGATGCCGGCGGCGATCACGAGCCACATCAGCTGGAGCTCCGCGCTGTGCATCACGGGGTCGGTGCCCAGGTCGAGGCGGTGGATCATCGCCAGCCCGAGCCCGTTGAGCAGCATCACCAGCGGAAGGATGAGGGGGTCGGCGTACGGCAGGCGCCACCGGATCACCAGGTGCAGCACGAGGCCGATCCCGGCGAGGGCTGCCACCGCCCAGGGCCACTGGGCGGGCAGTTCCGCGTCCCGGTTGAGGTGGATGAGTACATACCCGCCCAGCCCCAGCGCGATGGCGAAGATGAGCATGAACGCTTCGACGCCACGGCGCCTGCGGTAGCCGACAACTTCGCTCATCAGCACTCCATGGGCGCTGCCGGCGTGGACGTGTCGGTCGGGGTCGGGGAAGCGGGCGGGGTCGGTGACGGGCTGGTGGCGGGGGTGCTGCCCGGCTTGGCCGTGGACGACGTGGACGACGAAGGGGTGGGCGTGGGCGTCGGCGTGGACTGCGGCATGGTGCGCTGCCGGATGCACTCGGCAGCCTTCAGCCGCAGGGTTGCCAGTGTCGACCGGGCAGCGTCCAGGGAGTCCGCCGGCATGGTCTCCAGCACCCGCTCCTGGTAGTAGGGCGGAAGGTCGACGACGCGGGTGGTGTCCTGCTCGACGACGTGGGAAAGGGGCAGGTTGAACACCGGCTCGGGCACGCCCTGGAAGATCGCGAGGGTGGTCTCGTGAGCACCCAGGTAGTACTGGCCCTGCGTGTAGGAGTACCAGAGGGTGCCGGCGCCACCGATGGCCAACAGGGGGATGAAGACAGCGAGCACGACCTTCACCCAGGTGGACGCGCGCCGGCGGGCTAGGGGGGAGTAGCGCACCAGCTCACCGGCGCCGGGATCGGGGCGCGGACCTGTCTCGGCGGCCACGACAGCCTGGCGCGCTGTGGTCTCCGCCGGATTGTCCAGGTCGAGGACGGCGGCCGCACCCAGCACCTCGGTCGCGCCCTCGGGCTCACCGTCGATGACGTCGGCGAGGATGATCGTGATGTTGTCCTGGCCGCCTTCGTGGTGGGCGAGCCCGATCAGGGCGGCGAGCACCTCCTCGCGGTCCCCGTCGAGTTCTGCGGCGATCACCTTGTCTGTGACCATGCCGCACAGTCCGTCGGAGCAGATCAGCAGCCGGTCGCCGGCCTGCACGTCCACGAGCTGCAGGTCCGGTTGGTGGTGCGGCTGGCCGTTGATGACCTTCAGGATCAGGGACCGGTGAGGGTGCTCGAGCGCCTCGGCTTCGGTGATGCGGCCCTCGTCGACCAGGGTCTGCACCCAGGAGTGGTCGCGGGTGAGCCGGGTGAGGACGGCGTCGCGGTAGAGGTAGGCGCGGGAGTCGCCGATGTTGGCAACGCCGAGCTGGGTGCCGTCAAACATCACCCCACAGACGGTGCTACCCATCCCGTCCAGGCTCGGATCGGCCTCTATGAGTTCGCTGATCACTTCACCGGCACGGTCGATGGCGTCGGCGACGACATCCATCATCTCTTCGCCGGTGAAGGCTCCGTCCGCGGCCTTCAGCTCGCGGATCGCGACCGCGGCGGCGAGGTCGCCGGCTGCGGCGCCGCCCATGCCGTCTGCCACCATCAGCATGGTGGGCGACACGTAGGCCGAGTCCTGGTTGTTCTTGCGCACCAGGCCGATCTCGGAATGCGCGACGTAGCGCAGCGCCAGCGTCATCTACTTCTCCACACTCATCAGGGTGCGGCCGATGCGCAGGGTGTCACCCGGACCGAAAGGGGTCGGCTGGGTGAGGCGCTGGTTGTTGATGAACGTGCCGTTGGTGGAGCCGAGGTCCTCCACCCGGTAGCCACCGGCGGAGAGGGCGATACGTGCGTGGCGGGTGGAGACGTAGTCGTCATCGAGCAGCAGCTGGCAGTCGCTCGACCGGCCGATGAGGACGCCGCCTTCCAGCGGGAGTTGCAGCCCGGCCTGCTTGCCGTGGGTGATGGTGAGGGTGTGCGGGAGCTGCTTGAGTGCGCGGCGGGACAGTCGGGGCTGGTTCATGGCGGGGACGGCGCCGGGGCCGGGCTGGGCGACAAGTTCTGCCGCAGACACCTTGCGTCCGAACAGGTCGGTGCGGATCACGTTGCCGGTGAAGAGGATGAAGAGCCAGAGCAGCGCAAGGAACCCCAGCTTGAGGCCGAGGACGACCAGCTCAGACATCGGTCACCGGCGAGACGATCGCCAGCCGGGTGGAGCCGATCTCGATCCGGCTCCCAAGGCCGAGCGCCGCGTGCCGGGTGCGCTGACCGTCGACCGTGACGCCGTTGGTGGAGCCGAGGTCCTCGATGGTGATCTGCTGGCCGCCGCCGGTGCCCACGACACCGATGCGGGCGTGCAGGCGGGAGATACCGGGGTCGTTGATGCGCAGGTCGGCCTCAGTGCCGCGTCCGATGGTGATGCCGGGTGGGGTGAGCGGGTGCCGGACGCCGTTGACCTCGACGACGAGGCTGGCGGTGCTGACCGCTGTGGGCGTGGGCTCCTCGGCGGCGTCCACCCCGGCGACGGCCGCCGAGGTGACGGTGAAGCGTCCCACCGGCAGGGCGGTGTCGAGGGTATACGCGATCATGATCGGGCCGTTGAAGATGTAGCCCTTGTCGGACGCGTAGTCGCGCAGCTGGGGGCCGATCTCGCCGTTGAGGGTCTTGCTGTAGGGGGTGAGCCGGTCGTAGTCATGCTGGGAGAGGGCGACGTGGAACTCGTTGGGAACGAGCTTGCGCTCCCGGCTGAGGAGCTTGGCCTCGGAGTCGAGCTCACGCTGGAGCCGGGCGGTGATCTCCACGGGCTGCACGTCACCCTTGAAGGCGCGTGCAAAGGCCCCACTGACGGCGTTCTCGAGCTTCTTCTCGACGCGGTCGAAGACCCCCACGGTCCCCTCCTTCCCCAGTTGACGTGACGCTAAAGACTATCCAGCACAGAACGTCCAGCCTACGCGACGGCCCCGCCTGGGCATTCAGACTCCAGTCGGGAGTGAGGGTGGACCCTTCGGCGGTGAGAGTCCCGTGGAGTGGTGGGGTTTCGGGGATCGGCGTGGCCTGAGCTGAGAGGCGGGCCATCGGCGTGATTCTTCGGTGTGTACGGCCAAGCACGCATCGAAGGAGATCTCACCGATGGCCCTGTCTGATTCTGCCGTGTCCGAGCTGTTGGACGCATTCCGTGCCGGCGACGGCGTTGACCTGGTTCGCGAGTCGGTCCGGCTCGTGTTGCAGGAGTTGATTGAAGCCGAAGCGACCGCGGTGATCGGCGCCGGCCGCTACGAACGCAGCCCCGAACGGGTCACCGAACGCAACGGTTCCCGCCCGCGTGAGCTGCTCACCAAGGGTGGTCTGGTCGAGGTGTCGATCCCGAAGCTACGTACCGGGTCGTTCTTCCCGAGTGTGTTGGAGCCGCGCCGCCGGATCGACCAGGCCCTGTACGCGGTGGTGATGGAAGCCTGGGTGAACGGGGTCTCGACCCGTAACGTCGATGCCCTGGTCGTCGCGCTCGGCGGCACCGGGATCTCCAAGTCCGAGGTCTCCCGGATCTGTCAGGGGCTGGATGAAGAGGTCGGCCGGTTCCGCACCCGACGCCTCGACACCACCACCTACCCCTACGTGTTCCTCGACGCCACCTACCTCCATGTGCGCTCCGGCGGCCTGGTCACCTCCAAAGCGGTCGTGGTCGCGACCGGTGTGACCGCCGATGGGCGCCGGGAGGTCCTCGGCGTGGACGTCGGCGACAGCGAGGACGAAGTGTTCTGGCGCAAGTTCCTCACCAGCCTGCGCAACCGCGGCCTGGCCGGGGTCCGGCTGGTCATCTCCGACCAGCACGCCGGGCTGGTCGCCGCGATCGGTCGCAGCTTCCAAGGCGTCGGCCATCAACGCTGCCGGGTCCACTTCGCCCGGAACCTGCTCGCCCTGGTGCCGAAGAACCAGATGGACATGGTTGCCGCCCTGTTCCGCACCATCTTCGCCCAACCCGACCACGACGCCGTGGCCGCCTGCTGGGAACAGGTCCGTGACCAACTCGCCGCCCGGATCCCCAAGATCGGCCCCTACATGGACGACGCCAAAGCCGAAGTCCTCGCTTTCGGCGCCTTCCCCCGACCCCACTGGCGCAAGATCTGGTCAACCAACCCACTCGAGCGGCTCAACAAGGAGATCAAACGCCGAGCCCGCGTCGTCGGGATCTTCCCCACCGAAGCCTCCGTCATCCGGCTGGTCATCTCCGACCAGCACGCCGGGCTGGTCGCCGCGATCGGTCGCAGCT
>JADGPA010000045.1 GCA_017882685.1 Propionibacteriaceae bacterium
AGACCCGCTCCAGGTACGCCTTGCTCTTCGCGACCTCTGTCTCCAGCGTCCCGATGGTGGCCGCCATCGAATCCAGTGCCTTCAGCTTGAACTGGTCGATGGAATCCATGGTCTGGTAGATGTTCGCGAACGCTGCCTGCAGCTGCTCCAGCCCGATGGTGGAGGACGCCGCCTGCTCCTGGATCTGCGCCGAGTTCTCCTTCAGCATCTCCGAGGTGCGCTGGATCATTGCCGACGTCGTGGTATTCAGCGCCGTGATCTGGTCGAGCACCAGCTTCTGGTTGCCGAGCGCCTGCGCGACGATGACGGCCGTCCGCAGCGCGGAGATCGTGGTAGTGGAGGCCCGGTCGACACCCTTGATCAGTTCGACGTTGTTCTTGATGATGATGTCGATCGCGAGGTAGCTCTGGATCGAGACCGCCAGCTGGGTGAGCAGGTCCTGGTGCTTCTGGCGCACGTAGAACAGCACGTCCTGGTTGAGCGCCTTTGCCTTGTCGGGGTCGGACAGCTCGAACTCAGCGATCTGGGCGGCCAGCCTCGCGTCCAGCCGTTCGGCGATGTAGACGTACTGGTTCAGCCGGCCCATCACCGTCCAGAGGTTCTGCTTCTCCATGTTCAGCGCGACGTTGTCCTTGGTGAGCTCGTCCTGGCCCGAGCGCAGCGCATGCAGGATGCCGTTGAGGTGCTGCTGGGAGCTCTGGTACTTGCGGAAGTAGTCCTGCACCGGCTTGCCCACGCCGATGCGGGCGAGGAAGCCCTTGCTACCCCGTGCCCCTGCCGGGTCGAGGTCCTCGACCGTGCGTCGCAGTTCGAGCAGCGTCTTGCCGACCTTCGACGTCTCGGCGAGGCCGCCGGCCTCGATGGCCCGGACCGGGGTCTGCAGCAGGCGGTTGGACGTCTCTGCGGCCTTGCGGATGTCGGAGTCGCCCATGCTGCGCACGGCGTCGGCCTGTGCAGAGAAGGTGGGGGAGTTCTCCTCGCTGGAGTTCAGCGCGGTGAGGAAGTCGTTGACCTTCGCGTCCAGCACCGGCACCTGGGTGGCCTCGACCTGCGGAGCCATCGACGGCGCCTGCGTGGCGGTCACCGTTGCAGGTGGAGCGGCAGGGGTGAGGCTCAGCATGTCGGGCGGTGCCAGCTGGACGGCCTGCCCCTGGCTGGACGGCTGCGCGGGTGTGCTCATCTGATGACCTCTCGACCTTGGGCGTTGGCCCCCAATCTAGCCGCACCGACCCACTGCGGCGCCGGTTGTCGGGAGGGTTTTGGCCCCTGTTCCGGGGTGGGCCCGGGGCAACCCCGAGAGGTGTTGGACACCGATGTCGGTAGGGGGTGATTGCATAGGGGTTGTGACCAGCCTGCCGAGCCTCGCTCCAGACCAGGCTGCCGTGTTGGCGAGCTGGGACGTCCCTCTGCTCGTGCTGGGCGGGCCGGGCACTGGCAAGACCACCCTTCTCGCGCATGCGGCTGTGGCGCGCAGCACGTCTGGCGACCCGGCGCCGTTGGTGCTGGCTGCGAGCCGCACCGCAGCCAGTGCCCTGCGAAACACCATCTCTGCCGGCCTGGGTGACGGGTCGTGGCAGCCGGTGGTGACTACTGCGCACGCCCTGTGCCGCACGATCTGGCAGCGGTTCGCAGGGCGGCCCGACCTGCGCCTGCTTGCCGCTCCCGAGCAGGAGTACCGGGTGCGCGAACTCCTCGCCGTGTCCGGGGCCACCCATTGGCCGGCAGAGCTGCGGCCCGCGCTGGGTACCCGCGGCTTCGCTGCCCAGGTACGTGCTGCCATCGCCCGCGCTCGGCAGCTGGGCCTGGAACCTGAGGACCTGGCGGCATTCGGGCAGGAAGCCGACCGTCCGGAGTGGGCAGCCCTGGGCGGCTTTTTCGCCGAGTACCTCGACGTGCTGGACGCCGAAGGGGTGCTCGACTACGCAGAGCTGGTGCATCGCGTGCGGCTGCTGCTGACCGAGCCGGCTATTGCCGGGGTGCTGGGTGCCGAGATCGGTGCGGTGCTGATTGACGACTACACCGAACTCGACCCGGCCCAGATCGCGCTGCTGGCGACTCTCGCCGGCTCCGCGTCCGTGCTGGCCGTCGCCGACCCGGACAGCATCAGCTCGACCTTCCGCGGCGCACACCCCCGCGCTGTCGCCGACTTCGGGCGCTTCTTCGGACGCCCGGACGCCGCCGTGCGGCGGGCTGAGCTGACAACCGGACACCGAAGCGGGCCGGTGATCGCCGACGCACTCGCCGGTGTGCGGGCCCGCCTTCCGCGTCCGGCCGGTGCGGGGCAGCCCGGAATCGTCCCGGTGGTCGACGGGCCCGGGGAGGTGGCGGTGTTCACGTGCTCGGGGGAGGCCGACCAGGCTGACACCATCGCCGCGGAGATCCGGCGTGCCCGGTTGACGACCGGCATCCACTACGGGGATATGGCGGTGCTGTTGCGCTCGGGACGGCGGCAGCTGGGGCCGATCATCCGGTCGCTGGCCGCGGCGGGGATCCCGGTGGAGGTGGCCGGCGACGAGATCCCGCTGGCGCAGGCGCCATCTGTGCGTCCGCTTCTGCTTGCACTGGCCGTGACCGCAGCTGGCCGGGTGGAGCCGGACGAGGCCGTTCGGCTGCTCACCTCGCCGCTGGGCGGCTTCGACGCACTCGGCCTGCGGCGGCTGGCGCGGGAGTGGCGGGTCGGTCGGGCCACAACGCCGGCCGGGCTCCCCGAGCAGCTCGCTGCGGCGATCAACGCCCCGGCCTGGCTGGACGTCGCCGACCCCAGCCCTGTGACTTCGCGGCTGCGCCGGTTGCTGGACGTGCTGGCCGCCGCCGCCCGACGGGTGCGGGCCGGTGACCCGGTCGACGTGGTGGCATGGACCCTGTGGCAGGGCACCGAATGGCCGCGCCAGTTGGCCAGCGAGTCGCTGGCAGGGGGAGCGCTCGGCAGCCGTGCAGACGCCGACCTCGACGCGCTCTGCGCGCTGTTCGAGAGCGCTGCGGAGGCCGACCGCCGTGGCGGGGTGGGTGGTGTCCGCGCCTTCCTCGCCGAGCTCGCGGGCCAGCAGATCCCTGCCGACCGCGAGCGCGAATCCCGGCTGCGCGGGCGCGGCGTCCAGGTGCTCACCGCGCACCGGGCACGGGGACGCGAATGGGACCTCGTTGTGGTGGCTGGCGTGCAGGAAGGTGTCTGGCCGGTCGGTCGGCGCGTCAGCACGGTTCTGGAAGCTGCAGCCCTCACGGCCGACGGACTCACCGGGCGGACCGATCACCGCGACCTGCTGGCCGCTGAGCGTCGGCTGCTCCACCTGGCGTGCTCGCGGGCGAAGCTCCGTCTGGTGGTGACCGCTGCCGCAGGCACGGAGGGGGAGGCCGACTCCCCGTCCCGGTTCCTCGCAGAACTCGGGGTGCCGCTGTCGGCACCCGACCGGCACCGGCAACCGCTCACTCTTGCCGCCATGGCCGCAGAGCTCCGTCGGCACGCCACCGCGCCGGGAGCCGCGCCGGAAGTCCGCGCGGCCGCCGCGGTGGAGCTCGCGCGGCTGGCCGACGCGACCGATGACAGTGGGAAGCACCTGGTGCCCGCAGCCGACCCGTCCACGTGGTGGGGGGTGCGGGAGCTGACCAGCCGCCCCGAGCCGCTTGGTTCGGGCCGATCGGTGCGACTGAGCCCCAGCCAGGTGAGCGGCATCCTCACCTGCCCCCGTCGCTACTTCCTCGCCCGGGAGGCGCGCGGGGAGGGTGAGCCGGGGCTCGCGGCTGCGCTGGGGTCATTGATCCACCTGCTGGTGCAGCAAGCCGTCACCGAGGGTTGGGGGCTCGCAGAGCTGCGCGAACGGCTCAACCAGGTCTGGCACCGGCTCCGGTTCGAGGCGGCGTGGCTGTCGGCCACCGAACGCATCGAGGTCGAGCTGGGCCTTGCCCGGTTCCTGGCCTGGCGTGAAGCCGCCGCTGCCGACCTGGTTGGGGTCGAGGTGCCGTTCAACCTGGAGCTGGCCGTCGACGACCTCACCGTCGTGCTGGACGGAAAGGTGGACTGGCTGGAACGCACCCCTGGCGGCCTGAGGGTGGTCGACTTCAAGACTTCCCGGACGGCGCCGACCCGGGCAGCGATCGCCGGCATGGAGCAGCTCGGCATCTACCAGCTCGCAGTCGCGTCCGGTGGTTTCGCGGGGCTCGAACCTGACACCGGCACCGCCGGAGCCGCTGCGGTCTACCTGCGTCTGGCCGGACGACCCGAGGACCTGCCGAAGGAGTTCGACCAGGCCTCGCTGACGTCCACGCCGTACCTGTACGCCGACCCGGAAGAGGAGCGCTATCCGACCTGGGTGCACCAGCGGGTGGCGCTGGCCGCCGGCGTGGTGGCCGAGGGCAGCTACCCGGCGACGCCGGGGCCGCACTGCCGCACGTGCCCCTTCGCCAACAGCTGTCCGGCGTCCGGCCGGGGCGGGCACGTGCTGCGATGAGGTTCGCCGAACCGGCACAGCTCAGCCGTGCACTGGACATCGACTTCTCCGACCAGCAAATCGCCGCCATCACCGCGCCGCTCGAACCGGCGGTGATCATCGCCGGCGCCGGCTCGGGCAAGACCACGGTGATGGCAGCAAGGGTGGTGTGGCTGGTCGGGTCCGGACAGGTTCTGCCGGAACAGGTGCTGGGACTCACGTTCACGCGCAAGGCGGCCGGTGAACTCGGCAGCCGCGTACGGCAGGCGCTGCATCGGGCCGGGGTGCTGTCCACCGACCAGGAGGCCGGTGAAGAGCTGATCCTCACTTACGACGCCTTCGCGGGACGCCTGGTGTCCGAGCACGGGCTGCGGCTAGGCATCGAGGGCGACTCCCGGCTGATCACCGGCGCTGCCCGGTTCCGCCTCGCCGCGCGGGTCGTGGCCGACACCCCGGGCCTGCGGTACCTCTCCCGCCTGCGGCCGGCGGCGGTGACGCAACGGCTCCTGGAGTTGTCCGGCGAGCTCCGCTCCCACCTCGTCGACCCGCTGGCGCTCGCCGACCAGGCGGAGACCTTCGACGCCGCGCTGAGCGCCGCACCCCGCAACCCGCGCGGGCAGGTCTACCAGGCCCTGCAGACCGCCCGCGCTGCCGCGTCCGAGCGACTGGAGCTCGCCACCCTCGTGGTGCGCTACGAGGAGTTGAAGGCCGACCTCGGCTACGTCGAGTTCGCCGACCAGATGGCTGCGGCCGCCCGGCTGGCGACGGAGGTGCCCGCCGTCCCCGCGGCGCTGCGTTCGGAGTTCGCTGTGGTGCTCCTGGATGAGTATCAGGACACCTCGGCAGCGCAGGCCACGCTGCTGCGCGGGCTGTTCTCGGGGCCTGACCCGGCGTCGGGACGCGGGCACCCGGTCACGGCGGTCGGAGACCCGTGCCAGGCCATCTACGGCTGGCGGGGGGCCGCGGCCAGCAACATCCTCGATTTCGCCCGTCACTTCCCGACCATGGACGGGGAGCCCGCCACGGGCTACGCACTCACGGTCAACCGGCGCAGCGGGCAGCGGGTGCTCGACGCAGCCAACGACCTGGCCGGGACCGTGCGCGGCGAGCCGGCGCTGGTGGCCCACGGGCTCGACCTCGACCTGGTGGCGCCGCCCGGCACCCCGCCGGGACGGGTGGAGGCGGCCGGCTACGCCACGTGGCCCCACGAAGTGGCCTCCATCGCCGATCGGACGGCTGAACTGCACGCCACCGGGGCGGTCACCGCATGGTCCGACATTGCCGTCCTTGCGCGGCGCAACAGCCAGGTCGCCGACGTGTACGCCGAGCTCATGTCCCGGGACATCCCGGCAGAGATCGTCGGGCTGGGCGGACTGCTCGAGCTGCCGGCCATCGCAGACGTGGTCGCGACCCTCACCCTGCTGGACGATGCGACGGCAAACCCGTCAGTGCTGCGGCTGCTGACCTCACCCCGCTGGGCGATCGGCATCCCCGACCTGGCCATGCTGGGGCGGCGGGCACGGGAACTGTCGGCTGCCCGGCGTCCCGAGGGCGACGGCGGCACGCAGAGCGACCTGGAAGCCGTGCTCTCCGGCTCGGACCCCGCGTCTGTGCCCAGCCTGCTCGAGGCCGTCGCCGATCCCGGCCCGCTGTCCTACTCCGGTGATGCGCGGCGTCGATTCTCGGCGTTCGCGGGCGAGCTGGGCTTGTTGCGGCGTCACGCGGGTGATGCGGTGACCGAGCTGGTGCAGCGGGTGGTGTCCGTATTGGGTCTTGCCGTGGAGCTTGAGGCGGTCGGCCCTGGGGGCAGCGCGCCGCTGGCCACGTTCGTGCAGGCGGTGGCCGACTACACCGACATCGACGCTGACGCGTCCCTTGCCGGTCTGCTGGCCTACCTCGAGGCCGAACGGGAGTACGGCACCGGCCTGGAGCAGGCAGTGGTGTCGGCGGCGGACTCGGTGAAGGTGCTCACCGTCCACAAGGCCAAGGGGCTGGAGTGGGACGTGGTGTTCGTGCCCGGCCTTGCCGCCGACGTGTTCCCGACTGATCGGGTCACCGGCAACTGGCTGCGCAACGCGTCCTCGCTGCCGTATCCCTTGCGGGGGGACGCGTCGGCCCTGCCGCAACTGGGACGGGTGGACAACACCCAGATGACGGCGTTCGCGTCGGCGCTCACTGCGCAGCAGCGGCTCAGCGAGGACCGGCTGGCCTATGTCGCGGTGACGCGGGCCCGGCAGTTGCTCCTGGTGAGCACCCACACCTGGGGCCCTGGGTTGGCGAAGCCGCGCGACCCGTCGGACTATTTCGTCACGGTCGTCGCGCATGCGCAACGAGTCACCGATGCGGTGGCCGTGCCGGACACGAACCCGCTGCTGGGCGAGGCAGCGACCACTTCCTGGCCTGCCGTGGGCGACACGGTGGCGTGGACGGTTCGCCGTGAGGCCGCGGCGTTCGTGCGAGACGCCCGCGCTGCTGCCCGCGACGGCGACTACCCCGAGGTTGCCGGGCTCAGCCTAGATCAGACGGAGCTCGTCGAGCATTGGCGTGAACTCTCTGCAGGGCTGATCGCTGCCGAACTGGAGACGGTGCGCGAGCGCAACGCGGGACGGCTGCCCGACTACCTTTCTGTGACCGGCCTGGGCCGCCTGGCACGGGATCCTTCGGGGTATGCGGCCGAGCTGCGACGACCGATGCCGCGGCTGGTCAGCGAGGCGCAGCGGTGGGGCATCGGGTTCCACCAGTGGCTTGAAGACCGGTTCCGCGGGCAGTCCCCGTTGCTGGACGGCGACGACGGTGAGGTGACCGGCGTCGACTTCGAGCAGTTGCGCGCGGGCTTCGAGGCTGGGCCGTACGCGACCGCGGTGCCGCTGGCGGTGGAGACCCCGTTCACGCTCGTGCTGGGCGGACGCCTGGTGCGTGGGCGGATCGATGCGGTGTTCACGGCTGTGGATGGACGGGCTCAGGTGGTCGACTGGAAGACCGGAGACGCCCGCCGAGCCGACCCGCTGCAGCTGGCCTGTTACCGGTTGGCGTGGGCGGAGCTCAACGGGCTGGACGTGGCCGAAGTTGACGCAGTCTTCTACGACCTGCGGGCCGCCGAAGTGCTGCGACCGGCGGACCTGCCGAACCGGGCAGGGCTGGAGGCGCTGCTGGTGGCGGTTCCGGGCTCGGTTAGCCTTGCGCAGTGATCGACTGGCGGAACGGGAGTGACCTGGATCGGGTCGCAGAACAGCGCACCGACCCCGAGTGGGTGCTGGCAGCCTGGGCGAACCCCGACGCGGTCCTGCTGAGGGTGGGCGACGCCAGTGTCGAGACGGGTGTGGACGGCGCGTTGCTCACGCGTCGCGTCGAGGCCGACTTCGATCCCGAACTGCACTACCTCCTGGGCCGCATCGAGGGGCGGCCGTGGTTCGCCACGCGCGTCGATGCCGAGGAGGAGCTGACGGCGCTTCGTTCGCTGATGGACGGCTTGCCGGCGGCAGGGCTCGAGGCGGCTTTCACCGCTGTCGGGCTCGCCACCTGGCATGCCGTCAGCGGATTCTGCCCGCGCTGCGGTGCTCCTACCCGGGCCGTCCACGGCGGGCAGTCGCGGAGGTGCACGGCGTGCGGTCTTGAGCTGTACCCGCGCACCGATCCCGCCGTGATCGTCGCGATCGTGGATCCGGAGAACCGGCTGCTGCTGGGCCGGCAGCCGAGCTGGGCGCCGGGGCGGTACTCGGTGTTCGCCGGTTTCGTCGAGATGGGGGAGTCGCTCGAGCAGACTGTGCACCGGGAGATGGCCGAAGAGGTCGGACTGGAACTCACCGGCGTCACTTACCTGGGTTCGCAGCCCTGGCCGTTCCCGCGGTCGCTGATGGTGGGTTTCCTCGCGCACACCACACGGGACGAGCCGGTGCCGGCCGTCGGCGAGATTGAACTGGCCCGCTGGTTCACCCACGAACAGCTGGTCGCGGCGATGGCCGCCGGGGACGTGGTCCTGCCGCCACACACCTCGATCGCCCGAAGAATGATCGAGTCATGGCTCGACGGGAACCTCGCGCAGCCAACCGCTGGTTGAGCCTGTCGAGAGCCAGATCGGGGAACCAGGTTCTGGAGGGCGTCTCGGATACGCCAAATTGCTTACGGGCACCTCCCCGGACTGATTGAATGTGCGCTCCATTCGATTCATCATCTGGGGGAATAATGAGAGCGCCCGGGGGCTCGTCGCAGGACTTGTGCACCACGGCGGTCAAGACTTCGGTCCCGACCGTGAAGGTCCTCGCAGCCGCCTGAGGATCGTTATCGACCACGTTGGGCCCGGCGGGACATCCCGTCGGGCTCGACGCATTCCCGGGTCAGCCAGCAAGCCGGTAGACGGACACGTGCGAGGTCGACTCGTGTGTGAATGGGCCGGCCAGCCAATCCGCCGAGCGGGACTCCAGTTCGAAGCCGGCCAGGCGCCCCATCAGGTCGAGCTCTGATGGCCAGATGTAGCGGTGCGGCGTGCGTCCCAGATGGGCCTCATGCCCGTTGCCGAACCTGAAGTGGTACGAGATGAGGTGCTGGCGCAGGGTGTCCATCGTGTCGACCAGGATGTAGCCATCCTCGACCGTCTCCACCGCAGCGGGCACGCCAGGAGGCATCCTGCGGAGATCCGGTACCCACAGCTCGATGACGAAGCAGCCGCCCGGTCGAAGGTGAGCGGCGGCATTGCGGAAGCACTCCACCTGGGCATCCTGGGTCAGCAGGTTGCCGATCGTGTTGAACACCAGGTAGACCAGCGAGAAATCGCCGTCGACCCGGGTGGTGGACATGTCGCCACGGGTGACCGGCAGTCGCTCGGCGGTGGCCTTCTCCCGCAGTCGACGGATCATGGACTGCGAGTACTCGATGCCGGTCACGGGTACACCACGGGCCGTCAGCGGGATCGCGATCCGGCCGGTTCCGACGGCGAACTCCAGCGCCGGACCGCCGTTGGCGAGCGCCGCCAGCCGATCGACGACAGGGCCGACGACCTCCGGGGCGTCCATCCCCTCGCCGGGGGTGTCGTAGCTGTCAGCGGCTCGGTCGTCCCACAGTTCGTCCTGGGACAGCGCGGCCAGACGGTCGAAGTCACTCTGCATCCCGCCATCTTCGTCCTCCGTCCCCGTGATTTCGAGATGGCCGTGCCCGGGCGTAGTAGAGATCGCGTGCGGCCGGGGTTCGACGACGAGCCTGGCCGGCACGAGCGCCCTCCCACCTGGCGATCCGCACTTGTCAGCGAATTCCTCCTTGAGCACCAACCAACCGAGGCGCCTACAGCCGGTCGCGCAGGCCGGAGGCCCGCCGCGCCTTCATCCGGACCGCCTTGCGCAGCGACTCCTCGGAGCCGATCAGCGTGACCTCGGTCTTGGCCCGGGTGATCGCGGTGTACAGCAACTCCTGGGTCAGCAGCGGCGACTCCGGCGATGGCAACACCACGGTCACCCGGTCGAACTGGCTGCCCTGCGCCTTGTGCACCGTCATCGCGTGAATCGTCTGCACGCCCTCCAGCAGGAAGGGGGACACGGTGTGCACCCTCCGTCCCCGGGAGAAGTGGGCGCGGAGCAGCCCGGCATGGTTGACGACCACACCGGTGTCGCCGTTGTACAGGCCGAGGTCGGGGGAGTTCTGGGT
Source organism: Propionibacteriaceae bacterium (assembly GCA_017882685.1). Classification (GTDB taxonomy): domain Bacteria; phylum Actinomycetota; class Actinomycetes; order Propionibacteriales; family Propionibacteriaceae; genus Propionicimonas. The sequence goes on from JADGPA010000045.1 coordinate 10,059, forward strand.
CACCAGCAACGGTCGGCCGGCGTACCAGGTAAGGGTCACATCGAACCCTTCCAGCTCTGCGGCAAGCCACCCCTCGACCTGGCGCGACCACAGGGTCACCCCGTAGGGCCCGCGCCGGTGCGCACAGAGCAGGCGATGCTCCTCCAGGAGTGCCAGGGCGTCGTCAACGCGGCCCTCGCGGGCTGCCGTGACCATCGCCACTCCGGACGCGGTGACGCGGGCCCGCAGGTCGGTCTCCTCCGCGGTTGCTGCGAACCGCACGCCCGGCGCTCCGGCCGTTGCCAGCGCAACAGCTGCATCGTCGTCGCCAGACAGCACCGCGGCCGCGAGCTCCGCGATCGAGCGAACCGAGCGGTAGTTGTGCCGCAGCCTCACCACTGGCCCCGACGGGGGGAGCCCGAGTTCTGCGAGCGCCGGGGCGAGCGACGTTGCCGTGGCCGTCTCGGCATCCACGATGTCGGCGAGCACTGCGCCGGCCTCCACCGGGGCGAGCTGGTCGGGATCGCCCACCAGCACCAGCCGCGCCTGGGGACGCAGAGCCTCCAGCAGCCGGGCCATCAGCGTGACGTTCACCATGGAGGCCTCATCGACCACCACCACGTCGTGCGGCAGCGGGTTCGCATGCGAGTGCACGAAGCGGTTCCGGGAATCGGGCACCCAGCCCAGCAGGCGGTGGATCGTCGTGGCCTGCAGCTGCTCGAGCGCGCCGGCAATGTCGGGGGGCAGTTCGGTCACCGCCTCGGCGAGCGCCTCCTGCATGCGCACAGCAGCCTTCCCGGTGGGAGCCGCGAGGGCCACCAGGGGCGGCGTCGGCAGCGTGCGCCACAGGACGCCAAGCAGCCGGGCGAGCGTGTGGGTCTTGCCGGTGCCCGGACCGCCGGCCACCACCGTCACACCGGTGAGCGCGGGCACCAGGGCCGCGGTCGCCTGGTCGAGGTCGGGATCGTTGCCCAGCAGCTCGGCGCGGGCGGCGGCCAGCGCGGCGGCCGGGACCGGTGCGGGCGGACGGCCGAAGCGCGCCACCAGCTCCGTGGCCACCACCGACTCCTCCTGCCAATACCGCTCCAGGTACAGGCGCCGTCCGACCAGGCGCAGCGGACGGTCGCCGCCACCGTCCGCACCGAGGGTGACCAGCCGGCTGGCCGTGATCGCAGCCAGCCACGGCTCCGCTTGGGGCAGCAGCTCGGACGGAATGCTGACGCTCTCCTCGTCGGTGTCGAACCGCACTTCGTCGATCGCCGACAACTCGAGACAGGTCGAGCCTGCCCGCAGCGCACGGACGGCGAGCGCGAGCGCCAGTAGCACCCGCTGGTCGGACTCCCCGAACAGGTGTGACACCTTCTGGGCGACGTGCACGTCACCCCACGACAGGGCGCCGGTGGCGTGGACGTCGAGGAGGAGGCCGGGGGTGAGGCTGGTCGCGAGGTCGCTCATCGCTGCCTCCGACCGGCGAACAGGTCAGAAAGCTCGGTCACCAGGCCGGCGGGCGGAAACCAGCTGAAGACGCCCCTGCCGTCGCCCGCCGACGGTCCGCCCATGCCACGCACGAACAGGTAGCCGACGCCGCCGAGGTGTCGTTCCGGGTCGTAGTCGGGGAGCCGCGCAGCCAGGAACCTGTGCAGGGCGACGCAGTAGAGGATCGCCTGTAAGGGATAGTGCGTGCGCATCATCTCCGCCACCATCGCCGGCTCGTCGTAGTGGTCGAGGGTGAGCCCAGCCGGCCCGAGGCGGTTGGTCTTGTAGTCGACGACGACGAAGCGCGGTCCGTCGGCCCGATGGATGCGCAGCACAGAATCGATGCTGCCGGTCAGGAAGCCTCGCAGCGCCTGCCCGGCCAGCTGTGGCTGGGCGAGTTCGGCGGGGTACGCCGCCAGCGGGTCGTCGGCCGGTAGCCACTGCCCCAGCACGTCGGCGACCGCCGCCAGCGTGGTGCGCGAAGAGGCGTTCCCGAGGGCGAACTCGAAGTTCAGCTCGCTGAGCCGGTCGGCGACGGGAATGCCGGCAAGTGGAAGGCCGTCGGTGAGCGGCCCGAGCGGGGTCAGCAGGCTCGGCAGCATCGCGGCACCCAGCGCCTCGGGCGTCACGCCGGCGACCGGGTAGCGCTGGGCCGCGGCAGTTGTGGCTTCCAGGAGCCGCTCACCGAGTGCGGGCTCGTTGGAGGGGCCGGGGGCGAACCAGTCAAGGTTCTCCAGCACCTGGTGCACGAGGCTGCCGAACGCCGCACCACCCGGCAGTTCGGCCATCGGGGAGGCCACTCCGGCGGACGCGCCGACCACCGCAACAGCCCCCGCTGGCTCGTCGTCAACGACGGACTCGGCCGTCAAGGACACCGGCGGACGCGCGTGCACTGTCTCTGTGAGGCCGGAGTAGGAGGTGCGTCGCCAGAGCTGGTCCACCCCCCGGTCGAACCGGGCGAGCGTGAGGTGCGCGGGTCGGTCGGTCTCCGGGGCAAGTCGAGCGGGGATGACCGGCAGGCAGTCCTCGACAAGGATTCCGGCCGGTGCGAGCCAGTCCAGTCCGGCCGGATGGCCGTCGCCGGGTGGGGTATCCAGCGGATAACTCGGCTCCGGTGGACCGACCCGGTCGCGGCGCCGGAACAGCATGCGGTGCAGCGGGGCGGCCTCGGTGTTCGCCCACGTGCGTGCCCACCACATGGTGAGCTGCGACTGGGCGCGGGTGACCGCGACGTACAGGCTGCGCAACCGGTCCTCGGCCTGCTCGGCGGCATGGGCACGCAAACGCTCGGCGCGGCCGGGGGCATCCCGTCCGCCGAGGTCGAGCACCCGGCGTCCGTCGGAGTGGAAGGCGAGGCAGTTGTCCTCGTCGTCGTCGGGCACCCACAGGTCGGCGGCCTCGGGCAGCAGCACCACCGGGAACTGCAGCCCCTTGGCCTTGTGCACGGTCATGATCTGGACGGCGCGCCGGTCAGTCTCCAGCCGCCGGATGCGGTCCGAGCCCGCCGAACCGAGGGCCACCGACTCTGCCAGCCAGGACACCAGCGCTTGCCCGCGCAGCCCGTCGGTGTGCTGCGCGTGCAGGATCTCCGCCAGGTGCCGGTAGTCGGTGAGATCTCGTTCACCACGGGGACGGCGAAGCACCCGTTCGGCGAGACTGCCGCCACCGCCACCGGCCCCGGCCTCAGCCTGGACGGCGGCGAACAGCGCTGCCACACCCTGGCTGGCCAGTACCCGCGACCAGCCCTGCATCAGGCCGGACCACGCCGTGAGCTGTTCCTCGTCTGCCGTGGCGAGCGCGGTCAGGTCGCCGCCGACGAAATCGGTGACGATCGCCGCCCGCACGGCCGCCCGGCGCGGCTGCTCCAGGGCCCGAAGCAATACCAGCCAGGCCTTGGCGGCCGGGGTGGCGAAGATGGAGTCGGCGCCGGAGAAGGCGACCGGTACCCCTGCCCCGGTGAGCGCATCCGCTACCTGCCGTCCGCGCTGGTTGGTACTGACCAGGATCGCCACGTCCCGTGCCTCCAGGGGACGCGGTCCGCCGGCATCCACGACGCAGGCGCCGCTGTTCAGCAGCCCGATCAGTTCCGCGGTCAGGTCATCGATGATGCGCGTGCGGGCCTCGGCCGCCCGCAGCCGCTCGTCGCCGGTGACGCAGCGCAGCCGCACCGGCGAAGCCCACGGAGAACCGTCCGGCGTCACCAGCCGGGAGGTCTGGTGGCTGGCCGTGACCGGCGGCACCCCGATGTCGTCGCCGAGCGTCGCGTTGTGGAACAGCGCGTTCACGGCCCGCACCACGCCAGCATCGGCGCGGTGGTTCTCGGCCAGGGAGTACTGCTCCGTGGCCGTCAGGACGGCATCGGTGTAAGCGACCACGTCAGCCCCACGGAACGCATAGATGGACTGCTTGGGGTCGCCGATCAACACCAGCGGGACGTGGTCGGCGAAGGCGGTGCGCAGGATCTCCCACTGCACCGGGTCGGTGTCCTGGAACTCGTCGACGAGGACCACCTCGCACCGTCCCCGCAGCCGGGCCAGCCTTGCCTCCGCGTCCGGACCTCGCAACGAGTCGCGAAGCCGCAGCAGTTGATCGTCGAAGGAGTAGACGCCCAGCCGTCGCTTGCGCACCGCCAGCTCCTCGCGGACGGCCGTGGCGAACTCGAGTCGTTCGGCGGTCCGGCCGCTCAGCCCTTCAGCCGGGACGAGCGGCGCGTCGGGCAGCACGTCGGCCTCCCGCGCCAGCTTGCGAGCGGTCGCCAGGTCGAACGGCGTCCCTTGCTGGTTGCGGGCGTAGCGGACGAGGTAGAGGTCCTCCACCACCTGGTCGCGGACAAGGCTGAGGTCCTCGACAAGGGTTGCCTGAGGGTCGACCTCGGCGAGCACGCCCAGTTCGTCGAGCATCGCCTGGCAGAACTGGTGGATGGTCATGATGCTGGCCGCGTCGAGGGTGGCAATCGCCCGGCGCAGGTTCGCCAGCCGTGATTCCACCTCGGCCCGGGACCCGGTCGCCAGCAGCTGGTCGGTGGCGTCCGGGTCAGTCTCGAGGGTTCCGTTGAGCTTCCGGGTGAGCACTTCGGCGGTGCTGCGCATACGGTCCCGCACCCGGGATCGCAGCTCTGCTGAAGCGATGCGGCTGAAGCTGATCACCGCGAGCCGGTCGGCCGCTACCCGGCCCTCTGCCAGGTAGCGGGTGGCGAGCGCTGCGATGGCGTGGGTCTTGCCGGTACCGGCGCTGGCTTCCAGCACCGCGGTGCCCAGCGGCAGCGGGCCGGACGGGTCGAAGCGCCTCATGCCGGCACCTCGCCAGCGAGGAGCGGCTCCCAGATGCAGGTCGCGAGAGCGCCGACGAGCGTCCGCTCGCGCGGGTCGGCGTCAGGGACGGCGACGCCGGCGACCGGGAGGTCGAGCAGTGCAGGAAAGGTGAAAAAGGTGCGCCAATAGTCGTCCGACTCCCAATCCCAGCACCGCTCGAGGTTCTTTCGGCTCACAAGCGGGTCGCCAGGGTCACGGTGGCTGACCCGATACCCGGCCCAGGCGGCGCCGATCCTCGGCAGCGCCGGCAGCGGTTGTGACATCCCCAGGGAGTACAACGCGAGGTAGCGCCCCAGCAGGCCGCGAGCGGCGTCCTGCGGTGGGGCGACCAGCATGGCCCGCCGGCCCTTGCCGACAACCCTCGCCTGCCAGTCGCCCGGCACGGCAGCCGATAGTGCCAGCAGCCGCAGCCACGCCGTCAGGCGGTGTCGGGGCTGCAGGCTGGAGAACTCCACCTGCAGCAGTTCGGTGCCGTAGCTGGCGACGCGTCCGACCAGCGGCACCTGGCCGTGGCCGGGAACCGGGACGGTGAGGGCGAGGTCGTGCAGGCGAGGGTCGGGCAGGTCGGCGGGCACTTCGCGCACCGAGCGGCGGGCCTCTGTGAGAACGCCGTCCAACAGGGTGTTGCCCAGCTCGAACGGCGGGACGTCGCCCCGCAGCCATTCGGCGCGCTTGACCGCGTCCTCGTCGTGCCCGGCGCGCAGCCGGCCGAGGATGCGGTTGCCGATCTGCCAGCGCTCGAGGTGGTCGGGCTCGATCGGGATCGAATCGCCGGACTGCTGCTCGTCGCCGAGGCTGATGCCGGTGCGGCCGCGCAGCAGGGCACGGGCGGGATGGGTGAAGTAGCCGGTGAGGTCGTCGAGGCTGACGCCAGTCGAGAGATCCTTCACCGGCAGCGGTCCGAGCGGCGATGTCAACGCTTTCACGACCGGCTCGGCGAGACTGGCCACTGCTGCCCGGAGGGCCAGCGGGTCGGCGCTCGCCAGTTCGGGGTGGGCCGGATCGAAGTATCGGGTGTCGAACGGCTGCAGGGGGTGCTGGACGGTGACCGCGGCACCGGCGCCCTTGCCGTCGGCGGTTTCGGCTGTCTCGTCGAGGGCTTCGAGCAGTTCGGCGATCGGTGAAGCCAGCGGGACGGGTTCATTGGTGGCTTCACTGCGTCCCTGGGCCACCACGACCAGGGTCTCGCGGGCGGCCAGGATCGCGTCCAGCAGCACTTGGCGGTCATCGAGCGCAACCGAGGGTTCACCGACGCGCGGCTGTACGCCAAGCAGGTCGTCGCCGTGTCGCCGTCCCGAGCGGGGGTAGCGGTCGGCGTCCCAGCCAAGGAGGACCACCACGCGGTGGGGCACTTGGCGCAGCGAGGCGAGCCCGGCCACGATCAGCGAGCCGTTGCCGAAGGCGCCGCGGGCCGGCGAGCTGAAGAACTCCTGCTCGATGGCGCGGACGGCTGCGTGGCGCCCGACCGGGATGTCGCCGGCCTCTCCGCCGTGCTCGGCCAGACGGGCCAATCCGGCCCAGACGTCGCCGAGCTGCCATTCCTGGTCGAAGGGAAGCTCGACGAGGGATGCCAAACCGGCGCGGCACCGCTCGGCCCAGTCGGCGAGCGTCGCTGGCCGTCCGAGTTCGGCCAACAGCCTGGCCAGCCGTCCGACGAGTTCGGTGAGGCCGCCGACCAGCTCGACGTCGGAGGACTCGACGTCGTCCAGCGGAAGCACGGTGCCTGCGGAGATCAGGTCGGTCTCGGCGAGCGTGACGCCCAGCAGCATGCGTTGCAGACCGGTGAACCAGGTGTTCTGTGGGAAGGCCTTCAACCCGTAGCCCTCGCGGTGGGCCTGCGACAGGCCCCAGCGGATACCGGATCGGTCCACCAGGTCGACCAGCCGCTCGCGGGATTCCGCCACGAAACCGAACCGGTGCGCGATGCCCGGACGGGCACACAACTCCAGCAGGGTGGACGCCTCGATGCGACCATCGGGCAGCCGCAGCAGGTCGAGCAGCAGCGTCACCATCGGATTCACTTGCGCGACTGAGCGGTCGGCCACCTGCACCCGGAAACGCTGCGCGGGGTGGACGGCAGCGCCGGCGGGAGGCGTGAACGCGGCACCCACAAGGGGATCGAACGCGTCGACATCAGGGGTGAGCACCACCACGTCGCGGGGCTCGAGCGCCGGGTCGGCGGCGAGTAGCCCGGTGAGCACCTCCCGCAGCACCTCCACCTGCCGGTCTCGGCCATGCGAAAGGTGCACCCGTACCGAGCGGTCGTCGACGCCCAGCAGACGCCGGATGGGCTGACGGTCAGCGCGCACATCGTCCTGCAACCAGCCCAGCAGGGTGTCCGGTGCCAGTGGGTCAGGTGACGGCGCGGCCGGAGGCAGCAGCCGGGCCACCTCGTCGGCGACCACGGCCAGGGACTCATTGAGCGGATGGCCGGGCAGGCGCGTCACTTCGGCGCGGCGCAGGTCGGCGCCGGCGGAGGCGCCGAGCCTCACCGGCGAGGGGGTCAGCGGCACCACGTCCACACGATGGTGGTGGTCGATGGCCTCCAGCAGCGCGAGCGCGGACGGGTCCAGATGGCGCGGGGCCAGTACGGCAACCCGCCTCGCCAACGCGGGGACGGGGGCAGCACCCAGCCGCTCGAGTAGCGCGGACCTGCGCGCCAGCGGGTCGTCGCCGAGCTCCACGGCCAGCAGTCGCCACAGGTGGGGCTGCCAGGTGTTGGCTCCCAGGGGTGCGCCGTCCAGGCCGGTGTCGGCGCCTTCAGCCCAGGCTGCCAGCATCGACGGACGGTACCGGGCGTAGCTGGCGAACTGGCGCGCGATCCGGTGGCCTGCCGTGAAGCCCTCCCGGGACGCGGCCAGGTGGGCCTGCAGCACCGCAAGGGCCGGGTCTCCTGCGCCGGTAGCCACCCTCTGCACCAGCCACGCCAGACGTTCAGGACGCCACGGGTCGTCCAGTCCGGCGAGCCGTCGCTCCAGGGCCGGCAGGGAGGTGAAATCGACGCCTGCGCAGATGCCCGGCCGGCCGCCGACAGTGGCCAGCTGCTGGGAGAGCCAACGCTGGAAGCCGGGGCCGGGCACCACGGCAAGGTCGAAATCGAACGGGTCCTCGCGGGGTTCAGACCACAGCGACACGAGGGTTTCGACCAGCTGGTCGGCGGTGCGCGCGTGGTGGAACTGCATGATGACCTCACTTTATGGGTGGGCGCTGACAGTTGTGTCCGAAGCACTGCCTACAGTGGGGTCCCGTGATCGCAGAACCCGCCGAGCTGCTCGCCGGCCTCGACCCGGAGCAGCAGCAGGTGGCGACCAGCTTCGGCCACCCGGTGGTGGTCATCGCGGGTGCAGGTACCGGCAAGACCAGGGCCTTGACCCACCGCATCGCGTACGGCGTGGCCACAGGGGTCTACAACGCTGCGGCTGTGCTGGCGGTCACGTTCACCACCCGCGCGGCAGGCGAGCTGCGGTCACGGCTGCGCGAACTCGGTGTGCCCGCGGTGCAGGCACGTACCTTCCACTCGGCCGCCCTACGCCAGGCGCAGTACTTCTGGCCCCGCGCGTACGGCAGCACGCTGCCCGACGTCAGCGAAGAGCGGTTCTCCATGGCGGCCGACGCCGCCCGCCGGCTGCGGCTGAGCCCCGACAACAGCACGTTGCGTGATCTGCTCACCGAGATCTCATGGGCGAAGGTGAGCAACATCGTCCCGGCCGATTACGCCGATCTCGCCGCCTCCGCGGGACGGGAGGTGGCCAACCTCGACCTGGCCCAGGTGGGGCGGGTGCTCGGCCGGTACGAGCAGGTGAAGGCCGATCGCGGCGTGATCGACTTCGACGACATCCTGCTGTGCGCAACGGCGCTGCTCGCAGAGAACGACGACATCGCCGACGAGGTGCGCGCGACCTACCGCCATCTGGTGGTGGACGAGTACCAGGACGTGAACCCGGTGCAGCAGAACCTGCTCGACCTGTGGTGGGGGGAGGAGGGACGCGACCACTGCGTCGTCGGCGATCCGGCGCAGACCATCCACTCGTTCGCGGGTGCGAGCCCGGTGCATCTCACCGGCTTCGCCGATCGCTTCCCTGACGCCCGGGTGGTGCGGCTTGTGCGCGACTATCGCTCCAGCCCGGAAGTGGTGGAGCTGGCCAACCTGGTGGCACGCAACACCCGGCTGGGCACGGTGACGCTGGAGTCGCAATGCCCTCCGGGGCCGCAACCGCGCATCCTGCCGTGCGCCGGCGAGTACGAGGAGGCCACGGCCGTGGCCCGGTGGTTGGTCGAGCAGCATGAGGCCGGGGTGCCGTGGCGGGAGCAGGCGGTCTTGTACCGGGTGCACGCGCAGTCGCCGCTGTTCGAGGCGGCGCTGGCCCAAGCCCAGGTGCCGTTCACGGTGCGCGGCGGCGAAGGCTTCTACGACCGACCCGAGGTGCGCCAGGCCGTGGGCACGCTTACTGAGCAAGCCCGGCGCGACGGGACGGTCCCGGCTGTGGACGCCTGCCGTGACGTGCTGACCCGCCTGGGCTGGACCGTGCAACCGCCCAGCGGGCAGGGCCGGGTTCGCGAGCGATGGGAGTCGCTGGCTGCCGTCCTGGCACTGGCCGAGGACGTGGTCGCGGCGCAGCCGGGGGCCGACCTCGCTGCATTCGTCGCAGAGCTCTCGGCTCGCGCGCAGGCAGAGCACCCGCTCAGCGCGGACGGGGTGACGCTGTCCACACTGCACGCGGCGAAGGGCCTGGAGTGGACGGCCGTCGCGCTCGTCGGGGTGCAGGAGGGCACACTGCCGCTGTCGCTGGCCGCAGGCCCGGAGCAGGTGGCCGAGGAGGCCCGGCTGTTCTATGTCGGCATCACCCGGTCGCGGCGGATGCTGATGATCACCTGGTCGCGCTCACGCCGGGGCGGTGGCGGCAACCGCCAGCCGTCCCGGTTCCTCGACGGCATCGCCGCCCGTCCAGCCCCGGCGCCGACCCGATCCGGCGGGGCACCCAAACCGAAGTCGGCGATGAGCGCCACGTGTCGGGTCTGTGGGCGTCCGCTGAACACCGGCGCCGAGCGGAAGCTGAAGCGCCACGGCGACTGCCCGGCCGGCTATGACGAGGACACCTACGCCCGCCTCGTCGCGTGGCGGCTCGAACTGGCGGGGGAGCGTTCGGTGCCGGCGTTCGTCATCTTCACCGACGCCACCTTGATGGCAATCGCAGAGGATCGTCCCAAGGATGCCGCCGGTCTCCTGGGCATTCCGGGGGTGGGCCGCACCAAGTGCGAGCTGTACGCCGAGGCGGTGCTGGGCATCCTCGCCGCAGAGGGCGACGCGGGCTGACGCCTCGTCAGGCCGGGGGTCGTGGTCTTGCCCGGAGATGGTTACTCGGAAACGTCGGCGGTCTGGGTAGCAGGCTGGAAAGCTGCCGAGTCCACCGAGCCGCGCGGCATCCGCAGGCTGGCGACGCACATCAGGGCCGCGAGCACGGCGACCGCGACGAACACCCAGGTGGAGGCCGAGACGATCGTCGGGTAGTCGTGCTCGCCGAGGCCGGCATTGATCACGTTGTTGGCGATGGCGCCGAAGATCGCCACACCCACAGCGCTACCGGCAGAGCGGGCGAAGACGTTCACACCGGTCACCACGCCTCGCTCGTCCCAGTCGACGGAGGCCTGCGCCGCGATCAGCGTGGGCGCTGCCGTCCAGCCGAGGCCGAAGCCGATCACGAACGAGACGGCGGCGACAGTCACCGGGTTGGGATACGGGCCTGTTGCGGCCAGCGCGATGGTTCCGAGGAGCGCGATCGCGCTACCGATCAGGATCGTCACCCGGAAGCCGCGCCGCATGTAGATGCGCCCCGCCGTGGACGCGGCCAGCGGCCAGCCCAGGGTGAGCGCCGCCACCGCGGCACCCGAGACCAGGGGCGGAGCATTGAGCGCATTCTCCAGGTAGGTCGGCACGAAGCTCGTGACCCCGATCATCAGCGCGCCGACGCCCAGGGAGACGAGCGTGGTGGTGAGGATCAGGGAGCGGGCGAGGATCGTCAGGTCGACGATCGGCTCGGCGGCCCGGCGTTCCACGAGCACGAACCAGGCAAGCGCGGCGAAGCCCACGGCAAAGCTCGCGATGCTGGGTCCCGACTGCCAGGCCCAGGCGTTGCCACCCTCGAGCAGGGCGAGGATCACAGCGGTCAGCCCCACCGTCAGCAGGGCGGCGCCGGCATAGTCGATCTTGTGCTGTCGCGGTTCGACCTGCTCGTGGTAGGAGCGGATGATGGCCCAGGCGGCGATCAGGCACAGCGGGATGTTGACGATGAAGATCCAGCGCCACGAAGCGAACTGGGAGAAGACGCCGCCCAGGGCGGGGCCGATCACAGAAGACATGGCCCAGACGCTGGCGATGTAGCCCTGCACGAGGGCGCGTTCCTCGACGGTGTAGATATCCCCCACGATCGTCATCGACATCGGCGCGGCAGCGCCGGCGCCGAGGCCCTGGATGACGCGGAACACGATCAGCGACGTCATGTTCCAGGCAACGGCACCCAGGATCGAGCCGAGCAGGAACAGCGCAACGCCGGCAAGGATGACCGGCTTGCGTCCGATCGTGTCGGCGAGCTTGGAGTAGATCGGCACCGAGACAGCCTGAGCCAGCAGGTACACCGAGAACAGCCACGGGAACTGGTTGAACTCACCCAGATCCTTCACCACTGACGGGACGGCCGTGGCGAGGATGGTGGCGTCGATAGCGATCAGCCCGGTCGTCAGCATCAGCGCCATCAGGACTGCGCCGCGCTCGGACCGGAAACCGACGGTTGTGCTTCGTGTACTGCTCACCCTGCTAGCAAGTCCTGCACGCTCCGAGGTATTCCGCACACGACTCCCGGCTTAGGGTGTGACGATGACTCCCGAACCCGCCGATTACCTCGCGATCAACCGTGCGAACTGGGACAGTCGGGCACCGATCCACGCGCAGAATTACGGCATCGAACGCTTGCTGGAAGACCCGTCCGCGCTCTCCCAGGTGGTGACCTTCGACCTGCCGAGGCTGGGCGACATCACCGGCCTCGACGTGGTCCACCTGCAGTGCCACATCGGCACTGACACCCTGAGCCTGCACCGGCTCGGCGGGCACGTGACCGGCGTCGACCTGTCGCCGGCGTCCCTCGCCGAGGCACGCACGCTCGCCGACAAGGCCGGCGCCGACATCGACTATGTCGAGTCCGACGTCTATTCCGCCCCCGAGGCACTGGGCGGACGGCAGTTCGACCTGGTCTACACCGGCATCGGCGCTATCGGCTGGCTGCCGAGCATCCGCCGCTGGGCCGAGGTGGTAGCCACTGTGCTGCGTCCGGGCGGGCGGCTGTTCATCCGGGAAGGACATCCGGTGCTGTGGGCCTCGGTCATCGTCCCGCTCGGAGCCGACCCGATCGATCGCGTCGAGCAGCCGTCCATCACCGGCGCGGGCAAGGACACCGTCGCCCTCGAACTTCCCTACTTCGAGCAGGAACAGGGCATGGCCTGGCATGAGGAGGCCACCTACGCAGGCGAGGAAAAGGTGGCCTCGCCGGACACGCTGGAGTGGAACCACGGGTTGGGGGAGATCATCACCGCCCTTTTCGACGCCGGGTTGCAGCTGACCTCGCTGACCGAGCACGACAGCGTGCCCTACGCCGCACTCCCGGGGCTGATGGAAATCGATGAGGCCACGGGGGAGTACCGGCTCAGCGACCGCCCCGAAAGGCTGCCGGCCAGCTACACGCTGACCGCGGTGAAGCGGCGCGTAATCGACCGCTGACTAGGCAAGATCGGCTCTGGTGATGCGCATTCCCCGGCTTCTAGCCTGCTGTTCAGGCAGCTCGCCCGGTGGTCGTGAGCGACCACACGGTATGGCAGGTCAAGAGGACGCTGGTCGAAGCCTGAAGCTCGCAGGCCGGCCTTGATCCGCTCGACGACGAGCGTCACCACAGAGACCCGGTCCACGACGGACCGCTCGATGCTGGTCATAACGACCCAGGGCTGCCGTGCTCGGAAACGAAGTCCCGTCCCCCCGCGGCTTGGCTGCGATGTTCCTTCTGTGGCACCGGAATAGTTGAACCGACAACTGTCTTGTATGGGATGTTGATGTCATCGGATGAAGGAGTGGACATGGCACGGATCTCGGTTATCGGTGGGACCGGCTACGCCGGCAGTGCAGTCGTGCGTGAGGCCGCGAGGCGCGGCCACGAGGTGACCGCCTTCAGTCGCACCTCACCCGCAGCGCCCGTTCCCGGCGTCACGTACGTCAGCGGTTCGGTTCTTGACGCAGACGTGCTCCAGTGCGCCGTTGACGGGGCTGACGTTCTGTTCGAGGCGTTGTCTCCGCGCGGCGACATGGCCGGGAAGGTGGAGGCTGTGATCGACGACCTGATCGGGCTGACCGACAGGGCCGGGGTTCGCCTCGGAGTGCTGGGCGGGGTGTCTTCGGTGCTCGTCTCTCCGGGTGGTCCGCGCTTGTTCGACGTCTCCGACCCAGCGCCTGAGGTGCTTCCGGAGATCCAGCTCGGCCTGGACAAGCTCGAGGCCATGAAGGCCGCGCCCGACTCACTGGACTGGTTCTACGTCAGCCCGGCCGTGGAGTTCGGCGCCTGGGTACCGAGCACCGAAACGGGCCAATACCGCATCAGCGACGACGTCCTGCTGAAGGGACCCGACGGCAAGTCCGAGGTCTCGGCGGGTGACCTTGCGATCGCCATCGTCGACGAATTCGAGAATCCCATCCATCACCGCCAGCGCTTCCACGTCGCGCACTGACGCGCGAAGTTCGCGCTGGATCGGGCGTTCGCGGGCTCACCCCGGGCTCGACCCTCGAGCCGCCGAGCACCACCATCGACGGGAGCCACACAGGAGGCGCCGTAGACTGTGAATGGACGCCGACACTCTTCACCGCGAAGATGAGCCCGAGCCGGTCTCCAGAACGAAGTAGCAGCACATGGGCACCTACGGCGAAACAACGGGTCGGGCAACCCTGCCCGCCACCAGCTTCAAGGCGGTTCAGCCCGCCGACGACAAGCGGACCTTCAGATGCGACTTGTGCGTGGCTCCATCCGTGGCTGTCGTCGTGATCGGCGAGGGGCCGTCCGCCCTGTCGCTGGAGTTCTGCGGACACCACCTCGCACTGCACACGGCCAAGCTCGCTGATGGCGGGCACAAGGTCGTCTTCCACCGTTGACACCAGGCCTTGGCTGCGGAGGCTCGCCTTGGGTGTGAATCCGTGCACCATGACGGTGGACAGATCCACAGTCAGGCGCCTCAAGGCCGAGGCAACGATCAACTGGACTCGTCCGGTTCCGCGAAGCCGGGCAGGTACTCGCGCAGCACCTGCGCGAAACGGGCGCGCACGTCGAGTTGGGAGAGCACGGCGATGCCGCCCATCCACACCCGGTAGATCAGGCCGTACTCCGGCGGAATGTTCAGGCTTGTGGCCACACCGTCGCTGCGGGCGTCGCCGTGCACGCGGGCGAACTGGCCGCGTGCCCATTCACGATTGAACGCGAACTCCTCGACGCGTGCGGGTTCGACGAACGGTGAGAGGTAGTCCAGCAAGTCGCTTGCCTCCAAATCGCCGCTGACGAAGCCTTCCTCCTCGAGGCCGGCAAGCATGCTGTCGGCGTCCCGGTCGACTGCGTGGCGGATCAGCTCGCCCATGGCTCGCGGCAGCCCGTTCGGAAGCCGCGAGACCAACCCGAAATCAACCACGCCCAGCCGTCCGTCGGGGGTCACAAGGAAGTTCCCCGGGTGCGGATCGCCGTGCAGGATGCCCGACAGCGACGGCCCGGCGAACAGGAACGTCACATAGTCGAGCGCGCTGCGGTTGCGCTCCTCATCGGGCTGACCGATCAGCGAGGTGAGCTTCTCCCCGTCCACCCAGTCGCTCACCAGCACCCGCCGCGTGGCCACGTGCACGGCCGGCACCACGAACCGCGGGTGGCCGACCAGGGCCTCGGACATCTGCTGCTGCGCTGCACCCTCGCGGGTGTAGTCGACCTCCTCTATGACCCGCGCGGCGAGTTCCTTCGTCAGGGCCACGACGTCCAGCCCACCGGTGAGCGGGGACACAGCCGCAGCGAGCCGCTGGATCTGGCGCAGGTCACTGGCCAGCGCCGCATCGGCGCCCGGGTACTGCACCTTGATCGCCACCGGCCGGCCGTCGGCCAGCCGCGCCTTGTGCACCTGGCCGATCGACGCCGCTGCGGCCGGACGAAGGTCGACCTCGGAGAACATCCGGCGCCAGTCGGTACCGAGTTCGGAGCGCAGGACGGCCTGCGCACGCGAGGACGGCATCGGCGGAGCCGCATCCTGCAGCTTGCGCAGCCGTTCGCGGAAAGGCGCCGCCACGTCCTCGGGAAGCATGGCCTCGAACAGGCTCAGGGCCTGGCCGAACTTCATCGCCCCACCCTTGAGTTCCCCCAGCACCTGGAACAGCTGCTCGGCCGCGGCGTCACGCAGGGCTGCATCCACCTCCGCCGAAGGAGCGCCGAGCAGTCGGCGCCCCATCCCTACGCCCGCCCGCGCGGCCGCACCCAGCGGCAGGCTGAGCATGCGTGCGCCACGTCCGAACCCGGATTCGGGCATGACGCGACGGTCGTCGGACTCGAGGGATTCGGGTTCGGTGTTCACGGTGCAAGTGTGCCCGGCATGGCTAACCGATCGGCAACAGGCACCCGCAACGGGGATGCGCCGGCCAGGCACGGCTGTGCAGCCGGAAGTCGGCCAGCCCCAGCTCAAGCGTGCTGCCCGTTGTTTCGGGAGTTCCGCCAGCCATCCAGGCGCGAACCTGCACCGCTGCAGTGCTGGCAGCCCAGGCCAGCAGCGTGGGCTCGGGCGCCACGGCTTCGCGGCACAGTTGCGCGAGCAGATGCGGCCACGCGTCGTCGAGGCGGCACCGGTTGAGGTCCTGGCACCGGACGCAGGGGCTCCGGCCGGGCATCACCAGAGGCCCGACCACCGCCCGGTCAGGTTCCAGCCTGACCACCAGGTGCGGCCGCCCCGAGCGGAACAGCGCATCGGTGAGGGCCCGGTCGGGCTCAGCGGCCTCGCCAGCGAGGATGACGAGCTCGGGGACACCGCTCGCGATCGCGGTCTCATCTCCGGCGAGCGCCGCCGGCTCGGCGCGGATCACGTGCAGACCGGTGCGGGTCAGGGATTCCCGCACCGCGTCAGCGAGGGCACCGGTACCCACAACAGCGAGCGGTGCGATGCTCACAGCCTCCGGGGGTCTCATCAATCCGGCGGCGGTCAGCCGGTCCACCAGCCAGTCGATCCACTCCGGGTCAAGGTCGGGCACCAGCCTGGCCAGGTCATCGGTGCCCTGCGGCCGGGCGAGCAACTCGATCGCCAGTGGGAGCCCGGCGGGCACTCCGCTGAGGACGAGGGCTGGGGAGTCGAGTCCCACCTGCAACACGCCGGGCGAGCGCCAGAGGGCCACAGCCGGCCGGGAGAGCCGAAGAGTCGAGGAGGGCGCCACCAGCCAAGGCTCGCCCCTTGCCGTCCACACTGGCAAGATCCCCGTGACGACGGACAACACCGCGGCGATGTCGGCAACACTGTCCGGGAACAGCAAAGCGCCGGCCACACGGGCCGGCGCTTTGCAGTCTGCTTCAGGCCTTGGGCAGGAACCGGGTCAGGTTCGTGCCGCACACGGGGCACTTAGCCTTGGCAATCCGGGTCCCCTTCTCGTTGACCACGACATCGCCTGTCGCTTCGCGGTGGTCCTTGCACTTGACGCAGTAGAACGAACCGCTGTAGGTGTCCTTGGCCACGTTCTTCCTCCTGTAGATCGGCTTCGCCCCCTGGTGGGACTCCGCGAGTGGGTTGCCGGTCAGTCTATGCCCAGGAGGCGGCCATCCGGCAGCAGCCTGAGCCCGGCGTGCGAGGACCCCCAGGACCAGTTCCGCTTGCCTTCCCCTGCGAGCGGACCGGCCACTGGGGGCCTCGCGTCTTGAAGTTAGTGCCCGGCTCGCCGCGGGTCAACTGAGTCTGTCGGCGGCGTGTCGTAACGTTTCCGGCATGCCAGCACAAGCCGAGGTCGAGGTCCGTCGCAGCGCACGGAGGAAACGCACCCTCACGGTGTTCCGGGAACAGGGCCGTCTTGTTGCACTCGTGCCCGCGCGCCTCACCGCCGCACAGGAACGCAGCCTCCTGCCGCCCCTTGTCGAACGGTTCCTGGAGCGCGAATCGCGCCGCACCCTGCCGGCTTCCAGTGACGAGCTGAGCGAAAGGGCGCATCGCCTCTACGACGCTTACCTCGCGCCGCGGGCCGCGGCACCCCTGCCTTCGTTCAGCGTCCGCTGGGTCGACAACCAGCAGCGCCGATGGGGCTCGTGCTCCAGCGACAGCGGTCGCATTCGTCTGTCCTCGCGGCTGCGGACCATGCCGTTGTGTGTCTCCGACTATGTCCTGCTGCACGAACTGGCGCACCTGTTCGTGCCCAGCCACTCCGCGGAGTTCCACCACCTGCTGGCCGGCTATCCCGACCTCGCGCGTGCGCAGGCCTTCCTGGCGGGTTACCAGCACGCCCTTGACGCGGGCAGCCAGCACGCCGGCGGCCAGGACTGGTCCGACGACCTCGACTGATCAGCTGCCCTGGGAGCCTTCCTCGTCGAGCAGCCGTGCCAGCTCCACGTCCAGCTCGTCGGGCCCCGCCGCGCGGTGGCCCTCCGCAGCGAAGCCCAGCGGATCGGCCAGGTCGGCGGCAGTCGGCAGCAGGTCCGGGTGGGCCCAGGTCGCGTCGCGCGCCTCCGAGCCGCGGGTCGAGCGGGTCGCGGCCCACAGGTTGGCCGCGTCCCGGGTGCGGCGCGGCCGCAACTCCAGGCCGACAAGCGACTTCAGGGCAGACTCCGCCGGCCCGCCGGTTGCCCGGCGACGCCGCAGCGTCTCGGTGAGCCCGGCCGCCACTGGCATTCGCTGGCCGGCGACCTGCGCCACCACCTCATCCACCCATCCCTCCACGAGGGCCAGCAGGTTCTCGAGCCGGGCCAGCACCTCCAGCTGTTCGTCCGTGCGCTGCGGGGCGAACAACGACCCGGCAAGCGCGTTGCCGGCGTTCTCGAGTTCGCCGGCGGTCATCGCAGTGTTGAGCTGGCTCTCGATGGCCTGCTCCAGCGCGTCAGGGTCGATGGTGATGTCCCGGGCATAGTGCTCCACCAGGGCAAGGAGCTGCGGGCCGAGCCAGCCGACCGCCCCGAACAGGCGCTGGCGCGCGGCCTCGCGGACGGCGAGGAAGAGCAGGATGTCGGCCGGATCGGCAGCGAGTCCTTCGGAGAATGCGTCGATGTTGGTGGGCAACAGCGCCACCCGCGGTTGCTCGGTGAGCGGCAGGCCGATGTCACCGGCGCTGACCACGCTGACGGCGAGGCTGCCCAGCGACTGGCCCACCTGCGCGGCGAACATGCCGGCAAGGGCCATCCGCAGCATCGGTTCGGCCGCGCGCATCTCGCCCGGACCGTCCACCAGGCCGCGCAGGGCTGCGGACAGCGACGTCACGACCGGACGTACCAGCTGCTGCCAGGTCGGGTAGGTGTTGTCGATCCACTCCGCGCGGCTCCAGGCGGTGGCCGTCGACGCGAGGCGGGGGAAGCTGATCTCCTCGTCCAGCCACAGGTCGGCGAGCCCGACGGCGTCCCGGATCCGGGCGAGTTCTGCCGGTGTAGGGGCAGGGTCGGGGCCGGACGCCGCAGTGGTCCGGCGTACCACGTCCTTGGTGAAGCCCCAGTTCATGCCGCTCTCGGTATCGGACTTGCCGAAACTGGCCATCTGGGTGGTGAACGCGCCCATCATGCCCTGCATGCGTCCGAGCAGCTGCTCGATCTCCAGGCGACCGTCCGGCCCCGGTTCGATGCCGAACTGGGCGAGGAATCGAAGCAGGGCAGCTTCGTCGTCCCCTGGCTCCGGGCGATCGTCGGGGGTGCCCGAATCGGACATTGGCTACTCCTTGCGTGGTGAGGCCTCCATTGTCCTGCACCTGCCAAGTCCGCGGACCACTGCTGGGGTAGGGTCGGGGGGACGAATCGACCGCCGGACCGCCGGTGGATGAAGGGACGCACGTGACCAAGCAGACCTGGACGGCGACGGTTTCAGCCGTGCTGTTCGTGGTTCTGGCCGCGGTGATCGCCCTCGTCCCCGTTCCGTACGTCACCTGGTCGCCTGGCGTGACCTACAACCTGTTCGCCCAGACCGCCCAGGGCGAGGACATCATCAAGATCTCCGGGATCGACACGTTCCCGACAACGGGCCAGTTGCGCATGACGACGGTGTCGGTCACCGCGCCCTCCAGCACGCTCAGCCTGCCCGAGGTGCTGTTCTCGTACTGGCTCCCTTCGCGGGAGGTGCTGCCACGCAACGCGGTCTACAAGCCGGGCGAGGGCGCCTCCCAGATCACCGAGCAAGAGACCCAGTTGATGGACAACTCGCAGTCGAAGGCCGTTGTGGCCGCGCTGCGCCAGTCGGGCGTCCAGGTGACCAACTGGCCGATGGTGACGTCGGTGTCCAACTCAGGACCCTCCGCAGACGTGATGAAGCCCGGCGACCTGATCGTCGCCGTCGATGGCGACAAGACGGCGACCGTCGAGTCGGTGACGAAGGCGATCAGCCTCCACAACGTCGGCGACCCGGTGGTCTTCACCGTGCTGCGGGACGGCGTGAAGGTGCGCCCGACCGTCATCACGCGCTCCACCGTCAACAACCCGAAGAAGCCGATCGTCGGGCTGAGCCTGGATATCGGCTACAGCTACAGCCCCAAGGTCAGCTTCGCGATCGACCCGGACATTGGCGGTTCCAGCGCAGGGTTGATGTTCGCCATCGCGATCCACGACCGGCTCAGCAGTGCCGACCTGGTGGCTGGGCGGGTGGTTGCAGGCAGCGGCACGATGGACTCCGACGGCCACGTCGGCGAGGTCGGCGGCATCCAGGAGAAGCTCGCAGCCGCTGAACGAGACCAGGCCTCGATCTTCCTCGTGCCGGTCAACAACTGCTCCGACATCAGCGAGGTGCCAGCCGGCGTCCGCGTCGTCCCAGTCGAATCGCTGGCCGGCGCCACCCAGGCACTGCAGCAGCTGGCCGACCCGGCCCAGGCCGCCGCCGTCCCGGGGTGCCCGTGACTGACACCTTGGTTGCAGCCCTCATCGAGGTGGAGCGGCATGTCGGACGCTACGGCTGGGACCAGCCGGCGCGGCTGTTCGCGCTGGTCAGGACCGCAGAACTGATCGCTGCCGAGCCCAGTCTCGCCGACCAGCTCACCGGGGCAACCGACGGCTACAGCTCGATCGAGCAGGAGGACTTCCTTCCCGGCGACGACCTGGCCGAGACGCTCGGGGGAATTGCCTGGCCCGACACCGTCTCCGGCTGCGTCCTCGCTCTCGAGCGCGCCTTCCTTCCGGCGGACGCCGAGGGCGAACTACCCCTGGACCCGGACGCCGCGGCGCTCGCTGTTGCCAACCATCCGCGCAAGCTCGACCTGCGTGTCGTCGTCGGGGTGACCAGGGACGGTGCCGGTCACGGACTCGCAAGGGTGCGCGGTGAGGACGGCGACCTGCTCGCCGGGGCTGACCTGGTGCCCGCACTGGCTGCGGCACTGGCGCATACATTGGAATGACCCGAGGCGGCCGGTCGCCCCGGCCCGATGAGGAGTACTCGTGAGCATGACGTCACGGATGTCGCGGCGTGGCCCGTTGATCCCGACGATCCTTGTGATCGCTGCCCTTGTGGCGGCGTTCACCATCTTCGCCGAAGTGTGGACCCAGAAGCTCTGGTTCGACTCGGTCGCCTTCCCGCAGGTCTTCACCACCCAGCTGCTGGCGCAGGTGCTGCTGTTCTCCCTGTTCGCCCTTGTCATGGGCGGTGTCGTCGGGGTGAACATGTGGATTGCGTTCCGGCTTCGGCCCACCGTGCGGCGCACCGGCCAGAGTGCCGTCCTCGACCGGTACCGCGACCTGCTCGAATCCCGCATCCTGCTGTCGATCCTCGTGCCGTCGATCTTCTTCGGGGTCATCGCCGGCGTGTCGGCGTTGAGCCAGGCCATGGAGTACCTGGCCTGGTGGAACCGCACATCGTTCGGCGTCACCGACGCCTACTTCGGCCTTGACGTCGGCTTCTACGTCTTCGAGTACCCCATCTGGCAGGACCTGCTGTCGTTCATCCTCGGTGCGCTGTTCTTCGGCCTGGTCGCGGCGGCTGCCGTGCACTTCGCGGTCGGCGGCATCGTGTCGGGACGCGTCCGCGGACGGGCCCCCCGTGACAACGCCGCCCGCATCCACCTCTCCGTCCTGGCCGGCCTGATGCTGGTCGGCTACGGCCTGCAGAACCTGCTCGACCGCTACGGCTTCCTGCTGCAGCAGGGGACCCTGTTCACCGGCATGCAGTACACCGACGCGCACGCGCGGCTCACCGCAAAGCTCGTCATGGCCGTCATCGCCTTCCTGTGCGCCGGCCTGTTCTTCGCCAACGGCTTCCTGCGTCGCTGGACGCTAGCCATCACCGGGCTGGTGCTGATGATGGTCTCCGGCCTGATCCTCGGCCTGATCTACCCCCTGGTGGTGCAGAGCTTCCAGGTGAAGCCGAACGAGCCTGACCTGGAGCGGCCCTACATCCAGGCCCACGTCGACGCCACCCGCCAGGCGTATGGCATCGACAAGACCGAAGTCACCCAGTACGACGCGGTTACCCAGGTCCGTCCCGGCCAACTGAAGCAGGACGCGGAGGCGCTGCCGGGCATCCGGCTGATCGACCCGGCCGTCGTGGCACCGACCTTCGAGAACCAGCAACAGTTGCGCGGCTACTACACCTTCCCCGACGACCTCGACGTGGACCGCTACATCATCGACGGCAAGGAGACAGACGCCGTCGTCGCAGCCCGGGAGATCGACTACCAGAAGCTGCCCGACCAGAACTGGAACAACCTGCACACCGTCTACACCCACGGCTACGGGATGGTCGCCGCGTACGGCAACCGGCGCAGCTCCTCTGGTGACCCGGTATGGATCGAGAAGAACCTGCCGCCGGAAGGCGCCCTGCCCAACTACGAGGGCCGGGTCTACTACGGCGAGTACGCCACCACCTTCGCCATCGTGGGACGCGAGCAGGGCCAGCCGGCCATTGAGTTCGACAGCCCCGGCAACGCCAAGGAGGCAGGCGAGGTGAACAACACCTACGCCGGCAGCGGCGGCGTCCCGATGGGCGATATGTTCACCCGGCTGCTGTATGCCGCGCACTTCATGGACCTCAATATCGTGCTATCCGACCGGGTCAACACCCAGTCGAAGATCCTCTACGACCGCACCCCCAAGGAGCGCGTCGCCCAGGTCGCGCCGTGGCTGACGCTGGACTCCAACGTCTACCCGGCTGTTGTCGACGGACGGATGGTCTGGATCGTTGATGGCTACACCACCAGCCGCAACTATCCCAACAGCCAGGTGGAGTCTCTGCGTGCGAGCACCAGCGACGCCCAGTCCGCGCTGGTCGGGACCCAGGCCGACCTCTCCGTCAACTACATGCGCAACTCGGTGAAGGCGGTCGTGGACGTCACCGACGGCAGCGTCGACCTGTACGCCTGGCAGGAGGGCGACCCGATCCTCCGGGCCTACGAGAACGCGTTCCCCGGATCGGTGAAGCCGCGCAGCGCGATCAGCAAGGACTTGCTGGCCCACCTGCGTTACCCCGAGGACCTGTTCAAGGTCCAGCGCCAGGTGCTCGCCCGCTACCACATGACTGACCCGAACTCCTGGTTCCAGCAATCCGACCTCTGGCAGATTCCGGCCGACCCCACCCAGACCACTCCCGGCCAGACAACGGAACCGACCAAGGCCGGGCCGGCTGAGCCGCCCTACTACCTCTCGATCAAGTGGCCCGGAGATTCCGAGCCGGTGTTCAGCCAGACGGCGGTCTTCGTGCCGAACCAGCGCGCGAACCTCGCGTCCTACCTGTCGGTGGTCGCGGAGGCGACAAGCCCTGACTACGGCCGATTGCGGGTGCTGCGCATGTCGGACACCCAACAGATCGCCGGACCCGGCCAGACCCTGAACGCGATGACCACCGACCAGAACTTCGCCGATAGGCTGCGTTCCTACACCAACCAGGGCTCGGCCGCGGCGCGGTACGGCAACCTGCTGACGTTGCCGATGGGCAGCGGCCTGCTGTACGTCATGCCGATCTACACCACCCGGGCGGCCAGCACCGGCACCGGCACCTATCCGGCGCTGATGTTCGTCGCTGCCCGCTTCGGTGAGCACGTCGGCATCGGCAACACGTTGCAGGAGGCCCTCGACAAGGTGTTCTCCGGCGACGCGGGCGCGAACACGGGGGAGGACCCGACCCAGCCGACGCAGCCGACGCAGCCGACGCAGCCCACCACCCCGCCGACCGAGCCGACAACGGCCGACCGGCAGGCCGCTGTCGCTGCGATGCAGAAGGCGGACGCCGCCTTCGCCGCGGCCGACGAGGCGCTCCGAAAGGGCGACCTGGCTGGCTACCAGACCCAGATCGCCGCAGCGAAGGCTGCGGTGACCGAGGCTCTGGCGAAGATGGGCGCCCGGTAGCTCAGTCCTTGAGCGTCACCGGCCACCCGGCGGCGACCAGCGGTTCCCGCAGGGCTTCGGCGTCCCCGACCACGACGAGCGTCAGCGCGTCGGGCGGCAGGAGTTCCGTGAGCGCCTGGGTAGCCGATTCCGGCGTCACGCGGGTGAGGGCGAGGGCGTTGGAGTTCACGAACTCCGCGCTGAGCCCTGCGCCGACGAGGGAGGACACCCGTTCGGTTACGCCCTGGGCCGTGGAGTACCGCAGCGGCGCGATGCCGTTGGTGTAGTTGACCGCGTCGAGCACCTCGGTGGTGGTGATCGGCTTGCCGGTGACGTCCAGCAGCTGGCGGGCGAGGTCCAGAGCCTCGGGCACCACCTCGGTGCGGAACGAACTCTGCACGGCCAGCAGTCCGCCGTCGCGCATCGGAGAGTTCACCAGGTGCACGCCGTAGGTGAAGCCCTTCTCCTCCCGCAGCACGCGGTTCAGCCGACTGAGGAACGCCCCGCCGAGCGCATGGGTTGCGACCTGCAGGTCGGCCCACCGCGGGTCGCCGCGGTCGATGCCGAACCCGCCGAGGCGGATGTCGGCCTGGACGGCGCCGGGCCGGTCGATCAGCCAGCAATGCGGCGTTCGTGAGACCGGCGTCTGGTGGTGCACGCCCAGGGTTCCCTGCACCTCCCAGCCGCCGAACGCTGCGGCAGCCTGGTGGTAGACCTCGTTCGTGAGGTCGCCAGAGATGACAAGCGTCGCGCCCTCGGGACGGTAGTGACGGGCGTGGTAGGCCGCCACGTCGTCCGAGGCGATCGCGGCGACCGTCGCTGCGGTGCCGCCAGCCAGCCGGGACGCGCGGAAGCGGCCCGGGATACAGGCCTGCCGGAACGCGACCTGGGCACGGTTGGAGGAGTTGGCCATGGTGTGTTCGATCTCCGCCAGCCGCAGCGACTGGTGGCGTTCGACGTCGGATGCGCGCAGCTCGGGCTCGGAGATGGCCTGGGCCAGCAGCAGGAGCGCCTCGGACAGCCGGCTCGCCGGCACCTCGAGCAGCAGGTCGCTGGCCGCGTAGCCGGCCGAGCCGCTGAGCAGAGCCCCGATGTCCTCCAGGCGCTCGGCGAAAGTTGGTCCGGGGTGCGTGGCTGTGCCCTCGTCGAGGCACCGCTGTGTGATGGTCGCGACGCCTTCGATGTCGCTCGGCTCGGAGCTCAACGGGGTGTCGAGCACGAGGGAGACGGCGGCGATGTACTGGCCGGGACGGTGAAGAGCGAGTATCTGGAGGCCGTTGTCGAGCCACCAGCGGGCCGGCTCCGGGAAGATCCAGCGGGGCGGTGCCTTCACCTCGGGACGGTGTTCAGGCCTGCGCATCGCCAACCTCCTGCTGGTAGTCGAGTTGGGCCCGTTGCCCGGGCTGCAGGTACGCAGCGCACATTGCAGCCACCTGGTCGAGGGTGACGGCCTCGACCTCCGCGAGCCGTCGGTTGACCCGCTCCGGGTCGGAGTGCAGCGTGGCGTAGGCGCTGATCATGTCGGCGCGGGAGTCGAGCGCTGCGAGTTCGCTGAGCCACTCCCTTGCATACTGGGCCTTCGCCCTGGCGATCTCCGCCGCCGTCGGGCCTTCTGCGGCGAGCCGCTCCACCTCGGTGAGCGCAGCCTCGATGGCAGCGCTCGCGTCCGCTCCCGGCAGGGCACGCAGCTGGACGAGCCCGAAGGAATTGCCGCCCACCAGAGGGACGGCCGAGGCGCCCGCACCCGCTGCGACGCCGAGGTTGCGCACCAACTGCTGGTGCAGCCGGGAGGTCTGCCCGCCGCCGAGTGCAACCAGCCCCAGCTCGCAGGCGTCGAAGTCGGGGGTGTCGCGTGGCGGGAGCCGCCAGGCGAACCAGGTGGCCGCGGCGGGCACCCGTGCCTGTACCTGCAACACCGGGACGCCCTGAAGAGACGGCAGCGATGTGACCGGGGGCCGGAGTCGCCGGTTCCAGGCCGGCAGGTGCCCGAAGGCGCGTTCAGCTCGCTTGAAGCCCTCTTTCGCGCTCACGTCGCCGACAAGGGTGAGCACGGCGTTGTCGGGCCGGTAGTGGTTGCGGAAGAAGTTCGCCGCACGCTCGGCGGTGGCGGCATCCAGGTCGACCATCGAGCCGATCGTGGTGTGGCCGTAGGGATGGTCGGGGCCGAAGACGAGCCTGACAAGGTGTTGCATCGCGTCCCCGTAGGGCACGTTGTCGTAGCGCTGCCGCTTCTCTTCCTTCACCACTTCACGCTGGGTGTCGACGCTGGTCTCGTCGAGGTGGGAGGGAAGGCTGGCGAGCCGGTCTGCCTCCATCCACAGCGCCAGCTCGAGCGCCCCGACCGGCAGCGTCTCGAAGTAGTTGGTGCGGTCGAACCAGGTGGTGGCGTTCACCGCTCCGCCGAGGGACTGCAGCAGATTCAGGTGTTCACCGGTGGCCACGTGGTCGGAGCCGGAGAACATGAGGTGCTCGAACAGGTGCGCCCAGCCGTGCTCGCCGGGACGTTCGTCGCGTGAGCCAACGTCGTACCAGAGGTTCACTGCCACCATCGGGACGCTGTGGTCGGGGCTGACCACCACACGCAGGCCATTGTCGAGCGTGCGCTGGTGGATCGGGTAGTTCAATTGATCGGACGAGGCCACGTTGCCCATCTCACCACATCGCACCAGAGGCCCCACAACATGGCAGTCCGGCGGGGCGTCGCCGCACGCCCCGCCGGACCGGTGTGAGGAGGACCGGCGGCGATTAGTGCCGCCAGCCCTTGCGGGTGTCGATCCTTACGACTGAACCTACCGGGCCGGTCGGGGGGGTGAAGTCGACGGTGGTCGCATACAACTTGCCGCCCCTGCCCGCTTCGACGGCAAGTGCGCCCGGCAGCGGCAGGTACTCAGCCACCTTGCCGTGCCTAATCACAGAGATGCGTCCCGCGAACAGTTCAGCGACGTAGATCTTGCCGTCCGAGATGGCGAGGTTCGTCGGTCCGAGAAGGCCAGTGGCGATCTCCTTGGCCTTGCCGTTCCACGGGTTCACCCGGTACACCTTGCCGCGGGCGCCGAAGCTGGGATCCTCCGGGCCGCCCGGAAGGGTTGTCACGTAGAGGAACCCATCGCCGCCAACCTCGACGTCGGTCGGCACCGGCTCGAAGCTGTAGGTGACGTCACCGGAGCAGATGAGCCCGGCTCCCGCTGCTGCCTCCTTGCTGACCTGGGCCGGTTGTGGCGGCAGCACGGCGAGGGTGGAGATCTTCCCTGTTCGACTGATGCGCAGCAGGGCGTTGGCACCCGCGTCAGCAAGGACGAAGGAGTTCCCATAAGCGGTCAGGGAATAGGCGTGGGAATCGATGGCTCCGGTGTAGCTCAGCGGGGGAGCCTGCGGGTTCTTTGGATCGACGGTGCACTGGCTCGGGTCGGACAGGCCGTATTGGTTGACCTTGTCCGGGTTGTTCGCCTTCTCGTACGCGAGGGTGTTCGCCTTGGCGATGAAGGCTCGCGGACCGGCGATGGTGACCCCACTGTCGGGGACGGGCTGCTCACTGGTGTGGGTGTAGGCGAGATACTTGCCACCCGGCGACAGTGCGACGCCGGAGGCACCGGTGACATCACTGACGAGGGTCTTCACGGTGCCGTCGGACTTGACCTTGCCGATGAGGCCGGCGCCGTCGGCGACCAGGATGTTGCCATGGCGCACCTCGAGATTGAAGGGTGCGCCGACGGCCGTGGTCAGGACCTTGGTGGTGGGGGTGGGCGCGGGCTTCGTGGTGCGTGCCCCCGCCGGGGTCGCGATGATCAGGCTCGTCCCTGCCACGAGGGCAGTAGTGGCGATGAGGATGCGAACTACCCGCATTGATGCCTCCGAGCGTTTCGTGGTCGCAGGCCTACGGGCGGCGATGCCTGCACCGACTATCGTCCGATGCGGCTGTGAAGCCCCGGTATGGGCAAACTTGCGGCACAGCGGGCTCAGTGCCGCCATCCCTTGTGTGTGTCGATCTTCAGACCGGACGCCTCCTGGGGTATGCGCCAGCCGGCGTCAGCCCTGTGGCAGCGGGGGCAGTTCGCCCGAGTCCTCGTAGCTCCTGAGCAAGCCGATCCGGCGGGCATGCCGCGGGTCGCCGCTGAATGGTGTGGCCAGGAAGGTGGCGACGAATCCGGTGGCCTCCACCGTCGAGTGCATCCGCGCCCCGATGGCGACCACCTGAGCGTCGTTGTGCTCCCGGGCAAGCCGGGCCGTCTCCTCCGACCACGCCAGGGCCGCTCGGATGCCCCGCACCTTGTTCGCCGACATCTGCTCGCCGTTGCCCGAGCCGCCGATCACCACGCCGAGGGCTTCCACACCGGCATCGGCGTCGGCAGCGACGCCAGCGGCCGCGCGGAGGCAGTAGACGGGGTAGTCGTCGTCCGGGACGGGGCGGTCCGGGCCGTGGTCGACAGGTTCGTAGCCGTTGGCCACGAGCCAGCCGACGATGTGGGACTTCAGCTCCCACCCCGCATGGTCGGAGCCCAGGTGCACGCGCATGTCGCCAGTGTTCCACGCCTCCCCAGGGCGCCGGGAAGCTATCGTCGGTCCCGTCCACGCACGTACCAGGAGTGAGCATGAGCGAGTTGACCGAACAGTTGGAGGCGGAAGAGCGCGAGCTCCGGTTCGCCGATTTCAGCCTCGAGGACGCCTGGGTGTTGGGCTCCCGGATGCGTGCGGCCGCCGAGGAGGCAGGACTCCCGGTGGCGATCGGCATCCAGCTGGGCGAGCAGCGGGTCTTCCACACCGCCCTGCCGGGTTCGAGCTCCGACAACGACCAGTGGCTGGCCCGCAAGACGAGGGTGGCGCTGCGCTACGGGAACGCCTCCCTTGCGGTGGGGGAGAGCTTCCGCGACCGCGGGCGCGACTTTGACGCCGATTCGCGCCTCGATCCCTCTCGGTACGCCGCCCACGGTGGCGTTGTGCCGCTGCGCCTGAAGAGCGGAACGGTGATCGGTGTTGTCGGCGTCTCCGGGCTGCCCCAGCTGGAGGACCACGCTTTCGTGGTGCAGCACCTGCGCGCCTTTCTCGCGGGCCGCGACGCCGGCTGAGCCTGTCGAAGCCTGCTACTTCGCCGGCAGCGTCCTCGTGAATGACAGCGCCTGATTGAGCCACCAGCGCAGGGCGGCCTCGTCGACGAGGACCGCGTCGTCGATACGCAGCCAGCCGCTCATCCTGTGGCCGCGCATGTCGAACGGCTGCGCGCCGTCCCGCTCGAGCAGGGATTCGCCCACCATCGGATCGATCCGCAGCATCAGTCCGCCCCCGCCGCTGGCGGCAGCGGTCATGTTGCCGCCCAACAGGAAGGCGCAACCGCCGAACATGCGCTTCTCCGTGATGCCGGGTTCGAAGGACAGCGCCGCGCGGATGCGGGCGGCGAGCTCCTGATCGTAGGCCATGGGCGCCATTATGGTGGCTGCCTCCGACGCCCCGGTAGGGCGTCAGCGGGCGACGAACTCCTTCAGCCCAGCCAGCACCCGGTCGACGTCATCGTCGTCGCTGTACGGGGCGAGGCCGAGTCGCAGGCCGTGGGTGTCAGGCAGCGCCAGCCGGGTGAACGGCTCAAGGGCGTAGAAGGAGCCGGCTGGTGCCAGCACCTTGCGGGCGGCGAGGAACTCGTAGGCGTCCCAGGTGTGTCGTCCAGGCAGGGTGAGCAGCAGCGTCGGCGTCCGGTCGGCGGCGCGGGAATGCACAACCACGTCGCTGCCGAGCTCGCCCAGGCCAGCTTCCAGGCGGTGCCGTAGCCGCAGCTCATGAGCGTCGACGGCGTGCAGGGACGCACGCAGTTGTTCGCGGCGGCCACTGGCAGTGCCAGGGGCGATGGCGGCGAGGAAGTCGACGGCGGCCGTGGCGCCGGCCAGCAGTTCGTAGGGCAGGGTGCCGAGCTCGAACCGCTCGGGAACCTGGTCGGTGGAGGACAGTAGCTTGTCGGGCCACAGGGTCGCCAGGAGCTCCGGAGCAGCGGCGAGGACGCCGCAGTGCGGGCCAAGGAACTTGTAGGGAGAGCACACGAACGAGTCGACCCCCAGGGCCGCGACGTCGACGAATTGATGTGCGGCGTAGTGGACGCCGTCGACGTGCACCAGGGCTCCGACGGCATGGGCCGCGGCGGCGATCGCCCGGAGGGGCGGCTTGGTGCCGATCAGGTTGGACGCCCCGGTAACGGCGACCAGGCGGGTGCGTGCGGTCAGGGCGGCGGTGACACTTTCGGAGTCAACCTCGCCGGTGGCCGGGTCGAAGTCGATCCACCTGACCACGGCCCCCACGGCTGCGGCGGCCTGCACCCACGGACGCACGTTGGCGTCGTGGTCGAGACGGGTCACCACAACCTCGTCCCCCGCGCGCCACTGCTTGGCAAGGGCGCGGGAGAGGTCGTACGTGAGCTGGGTGGCGCTGCGGCCGTGCACGATGCCGCCGGCGGGTACGCCCAGCAGGTCGGCGTATGCAGCCCGGAAGCCGGTTACGGCGGCTTCCGCGTTCGCCTCGGAAGGGCTCAGCAGCCCGCGGTTGGACAGCGGTGAGGTGAGGGTTGTCAGGATCGCGGCGCCCACCTCGAATGGGGTCTGGGTGCCGCCGGGGCCGTCGAAGTGGGCCGTCCCCGAGCGCAGGGACGGGAATTGGTCGCGCAGGGCGGCGACGTCGTAGGTCATCAGGGCTCCCGGATCGTGTGGCGCTGGCGAGTCTAGGGGCGGGCCGCTGGCCCCGCCCGCCCCTGGCCGGGGGACGGATTCGCGCGTGCTGTGGCAGGCCGCGCGGCGGTCGTGTCACTGTTCACGACGAAAGCTCGGAAATGGGTCGCCGGCCGGGCCATGATGGCCTCATGGGCACGCTTGCAGAGGATGTCGTTAACGCACTGCGGGAGGCGGGCGCTCTCCTCACCCCCGGCCTGACCGCAGAGGAATTGGCGACTGTGCAGGACCAGTGGGGTGTCGAATTCTCCGCCGACCACGCCGAGTTCCTTCGGCTGGCCGTCCCTCTCGGTGAGGGCTGGGTCGACTGGCGCGGGCCCGCCGAGCCGGTCGCACTGCTGCTGAGGGTTCCGACCGACGGACTGCTGTACGACGTGGAGCACAACGACTTCTGGCCGGCATCCTGGGGTGAGCGCGTCAGCGACCCCACCACGGCGCTTGGGGTGGCGTCCGAACATCTCGCCGGCTGGCCACGCCTCCTCCCGCTGTACAGCCACCGTTACCTGCCGCCGGGCCCGCTCGCGTCCCCGAGCCCGGTCTTTTCGGTTGTCCAGAGTGACGTGGTCTACTTCGGCGTCGACCTGATGGAGTGGGTGCAGCGGGAGTTCTTCGGGGTGCCGCTGCCCACGGGACGAGACCTTCGTCCCTTGGTGCCGCACTGGACGCAGCTGGCCGAAGGCAGCGAGGACTTCGACCTCTAGCCGCTTCGAGGGAGGCGCCGTCAGCGGGCTCAGTCGTCGCTGCCGCGAGGGATCCCCAGGGTGGCCAGCAGGTCCTCGTTGAACCCGATCAACACCAGCTGGCAGGAGGCCCTGTGCGGATCGTCCAGCCACGCCCCGTCCCCATGCCGCACGCGCTGGATGGCGGCGTGGTGCGCCTGGGCGTGCCCATCGAAACGGGCAAGGACGGCGGTGAACCGCAGATCATGGCCAGGCCGGCGTCGGCACGCTCGAGGTCGTCCAGGGCAGCGGCGCCCCACCGCAGGTCGGAGTGGTCGTTGCGGCCCGGCGGGTCCCACCCGGCGACCCCAGCACCCGGACGCCGTGCAGGGCGAGGAGGTCGGGAGAAGAGCGGTGGGCTGTCATCCGCGCGACGCTTCGACTGCCATGCCGACCGCGCCAGGTCAAACCCGCTCCGATCCGGGGCACATGCCGCGGTAGCGGGAAATGCGTTGTCGGAACCTGTGATTGCTGTGTCGCGCCTGCTTGATCAGTGCACTCCCTGAGCCCTAGAGTCGTACGAGTTCGTACACCGGGAGAGGAAAACATGGCGCGCTCTTACGTGGCCGTTATCAAGGATGATCTGACTGGCGAGGTGATCGAGGACGGCAAGGCGGTCACGATCGAGTTCACCGTTGGTGGAAGGGCCTACACCATCGACCTGGGCCCCACGAATGCCGATGCGTTCCACGCGGCGCTCGAGAAGTACGTCGCGGCCGCCACCAAGGTCGGGGGAGCAGCCCGCGGGCGCAGGACATCGACCAGGAACCCTCAGGACCTGGCAGCCATCCGCGCATGGGCCAACGATCATGGCTATGTCGTGGCTGCCCGCGGACGGATCAGCTCTGAAATCAAGGAAGCGTTCGAGCAGGCTCGCTGATCGCGTCCTGATGAGTGGGCCCGGATCCGACAATGACGTCGGTTTCGGGCCCTCCTCCTGCTATTGCCCGGAGTTGGCGCCTGCGGCGTCCATGACATTCGTCCCATCGGACAGCACGGGTGAAATGAAGCCGAAAATGTTGCCGTCTGGGTCGATCAGGTAGGCAATACGGCCCACCCCGGCCATGTCGGCCGGCGGCAGCGCGCCCACCCCGCCCAGCTCGATGCCCTTGGTGAAGACGGCGTCGACGTCGTCGACGCCGAGGACGAGGTTTGCCCCTGCCACCGGGCCGCCGACCTGTGGGCTCGCGCCCTGCCGCTGCACGAGGCCGCCGTTGATGCCATGCCCGGCGGAGCCCGTCACGATCGAGCCATCGCCGGTGTTGATCACCCAGTACTCGACCTCGCCGAACCGTGTGAACGTCCAGCCGAACAGGGCGGAGTAGAAGTCGATCAGCCGCTGCGGCTCGGCCGCATGGATCTCGAAATGGACGACGAGGTTGGCCATGGTTCCTCCTGGAATCCGGGTGCCGGAACTCCTGACAGTCTCCTCGCCCCTCGAAGCGCCCGACAAGGGGAACCGCGCGCAGGTGCTAGGCGATGACGACTCTTCCGTTGCGCGGCAGGCCGTCCGGGAACGAGATGGGGAGGGCGCTGGCGCGGTTCGCGTCCGCGTGGGTCATGGCCTGGAGGTGGACGTGAGGCTCTGTGCTGTTGCCGGAGTTCCCGCACTGCCCGATGGGGAACCCAGCCGTGACTGCCTGGCCCGGGGCGACCGTGATGCTGCCCCGTCGCAGGTGGCACAGTGCCACAACTGCTCCCTGCTCGACCTCGATCACGACGTGGTTTCCCGCCAGCCCTGACCACCCACCGTCGGCCCGGCGACGCTGAG
Source organism: Propionibacteriaceae bacterium (assembly GCA_017882685.1). GTDB lineage: Bacteria > Actinomycetota > Actinomycetes > Propionibacteriales > Propionibacteriaceae > Propionicimonas. The sequence continues at coordinate 42,534 of JADGPA010000045.1, forward strand.
TGAGCGCGTAGCCCACCGATGGCAGGCCCCGGAACGCGTCGTGGTCGGGCTCGCCGTCGTGCACGGTGGCGACGATGCCGTAGACAGGTGCGAAGAGCGGCATGCGGAAGCCGATGAACCGGTCGGGAGGCTCGGGACGGATCAGGGACCCGAAGGTGAAGGGGGCCGAGCGTCCCCGCGTGTCGACCGGCAAGAAATCGATCGCGTTTGCCGTGGCGAACATTCGCGTGCCGTGACTCGGCACACGATCGGCCGGGCTGTTCTGGACGAGCCAGCGTCCGGCGAAGGGATACGCGAGTGCAAGGGTGTCGCTCACCGGAGACGCCTCCTTGCGCCGCGCCGATGGTCCACCCCGACTGACTCCATGCATTCATGGTCCCACTCGAGCCGGCCCCACGCTGGGGCAGGCGTCACTCCGCCTGCGGCCGGTAAGCGGCGATTCGGCTGAGTAGCGCGTCTGCCGCGCGATGAACGGGCACCGAGTCGGCCGACTGCCGGATCTCGCGGTCGGCGTCGGCGAGGATCAGTTTCGCCTCGTCGGCGATGTCGCTCAGCCGCGTCCAGTCCCGGTGGACGATAGTGGCGCAGGTGTCGAGCAGCCGTAGCAAGGCGAGGTCGACCGTCGGTTCGCTGGCTCCGTATCGGCGCACGAGGCCGCACATCGTCCGCAGGTACTCGCCGAAACGCCGGCTGGGGACGACGACGACGACGTGGTCCCCAGCCCAGACCACGCGCGGCCCAAGATGATGCTGCGCCATCGCCGCGAAAATGACTGCCATGTGGTCGACCGCCTGCACCGCCGTGTAGGGGTCGTTGACGGCCGGGGACAGCGCCTTGCAGGCGGCGTCGACGAGCTGCCGGATGCCCATGGCGGCGTCCTGCTGGCGGGTGCGCTCGAAGCCGATGCCGACCGCGTCATCCAGGGCGTGGGCGAAGACGCTCGCGTCCGGCTGGGGATCGTCGGGGCCGGGCGTCCAGATCCTGGCGAGCGGTACCCCTTGGACGACGTGCTCGCCGACGCGTTTGCTCAGGGCGATCGACACTCCGCAGCGGGTGGCCAAGGGCGCCAGCAACTGGGGATGGGCTGTCACGACGTAGCCGGACGATCGGGCCGGGATCGTGATCGCCCACGGGGGAGGCTCTGGCGGGACGAGGTCGACGTCCTCGTGCATGTGGCTGACGACCGCGAGCGACTCGACTTCGACGCGTTGCATGATCGAGTCGACCTGGATCGCATGCGACACGTGGTCGGCGTAGAAGACGACGGCGGCGAGACTCGCGAACAGTAACAGGATGGATCCGCTGACGGCCAGGCGCGGGAAGTCCTCTGGGTCACTTTCGACGCCCACGGTGTACAGGCCTGCGGCGGAGTAGCAGAACGTGCCCATGAACACGCTCAGCACCCACTGGTTCTGCCGGTCACGAAGGAAGTTGCGTAGCAGCCGGGGCGAGAACTGGGTGGACGACGTCTGCAGCGCGACCACCGAGAGGCCCAGGACGAGTGCCATGACCGTGACCATCGTCCCGGAGATCGCCGTCAGCGCGTCCCGCGCTTGGGCTGAGGATCCCCGGAAGGCGAGAAGTCCTAGCCAGCTGCCAGGGGCTGGCTCGACCATCGACACGACCCAGCCGACCAGGATCGAGATCGCACCGGAGATGAACGGCAGCACGAAGAGTGATGCATTCAGGTATTCGGCCAGGGCCTCACGACGCCGCATGGCATCAGAGTGCACCTCGAGGGGGTCTCCATAGCGAGAATCCGTGCAGCTCGTGCCGCGATCGCGCAAGTCGCATCTGGCCGCAGGGAACGCGGCGGATCGTACCGAGTCCGGATCCCGCACGACCAACGCTGGCATGTCACTAGCCTTGGACGGGTCCGTCCTCAGGAGCCTCCGTGAATCCGCTTGCCAGCACCTTCATCACCGCGGCGTTGGTCTTCTACTCCATCGGCGTGTGGGGCGAGCGCCTGGTCGGCCGCCTCAAATGGTGGAACTTCGTGTTCTTCGTCCTCGGCCTCACCTGCGACACGGTGGGCACCGGCATGATGCTCGACTTCGTCGGCGGCATGACCTTCGACGTCCACGGCATCTCCGGTCTCATCGCCATCCTGCTCATGTTCGTTCATGCCGTCTGGGCGCTCGTCGTCCTCCTCAAACAAGACGAGGTCGCCCTCAGGAAGTTCCACCGGTTCAGCGTGTTGGTATGGGTTGTCTGGCTGATTCCCTACTTCAGCCCCATGTTCGTCGCCATGGCGCGGTGAACGCCCACTTCTGTCGCGAGCAATGCGTGCAGAGCTGGCCGTCTCCGGCCCTTGACAGGGGCGCCGCCGCGCGGCAGCGTCCCGCGTCCCGCGTCCCGCGTCCCGCGTCCAGGCATGGTCATGTTCGGCCCGCCGCAAGCGCGGCCTCATCGTGCACGGCGGCCTTGAGTTCCGCCTGCGTCTCCGGGTCTAGCCCATCCCAGAACTGCACCAGCTTCTCCCTTGGGATGACCTCTTGCGGTTGCGTCATGGGTCGCAGTCTGACCTCTGTGCGCTTGCCGCCGCAGGAGATAGCAAGCGAACGTGGCAGCGACCCCGGGCCGAAGCCCGGGACCTTGCTGGGAACGCCACTGCAGATGGCGCCCCCAGCACGCGACCATGTTGCCGGCACCCCCCCAAAGACGGCACAGTCGCGCTCCCGGGCATAGCAAAGCCTTACCAAGGAGAAGGCAAGGGCGACGCTACGTGCACGACGCGACCGCTGACCAGACCCCGTTCAGGGGACATCGGAACGAATGCCCGGGTGCTACCATTCGTAGCTGGTGAACGCCAACCCCCGGTGTTCCCGCCCGCCCCCCGTTGGGCAGAGACCCCCCGGAAGCCCCCCGCGACCCGGGGGTCTGGCATGTCATCGACCTTGCAACAGCGGCCCCGAGCCGAGGCCCGGGGTGGAAAAAAGCCCTCAGATAGAAATCGCGGCGGGCGTGGTCCTGGGTGGCGCTCCACTCAGAAGAACGAGGCCGCTGACACAAGCGCGCGGCCCCGAGCCGAAGCCCGGGGCCGCTGGGCCTTGCTGGGAGCGTCACCAGCGGGTGGCGCTCAACCAGCACGCGATTGCGCCTACGGCACCCCCCCCGAAAGCCCAGGCACAGTTCGCACTCCCGAGCAGGACAAGGCCCCCGCCAGGGAGAAGGCAAATGTGAGGCTAGATGTACGAACCGCCGGCCGACAAGACCCCATTCAGGGGACGCCCGCAAACATCGTGTGAAGCCTCTATGTTGCTTGAGGAACGGCGAGCCACTCTCCCAGCCTCCGCGATCTAGGTAGGCAAGAGTGCTAGCGTCGCGATCGGTGGACGACCTACCCCCTCGGACGTTCGACCTCCCTGCAAGGGACAGACCCCCGGATGAGGCCCCCCCGGCCCCGGGGGTCTGGCATGCAGGCGCGTCCATAACCCACCCGGCCAGCGAGTTGAGGCGCTACCCGTTCCGTGAGATGACTGGGCCGCACCCGTCCAAGCTGGGCGTGTCACGGCTAAGTGTTGTGGTGGGGTGCTAGTGTGAACACCACAACACTTAAGGAAGGGTGGATACCGTGTCCCGTGGCCCTGGACGCTGGCAGCGTGCAATCCTCACCGCCGTGGCCGATGGCCCCGTGGCCCTCACCCACCCCGATTACACACCTGCCGAACAGAACGCCATCCGACGCGCTGCCTACGTCCTGGAGAAAGCCGGGCGGATACAACTCTCATCCGAACGGGTGGACGGCACCGCGCCCCGCCTGGTGGCTCGTGCTGCGGGCTCCGCCGCGGTCCCTGGCCACGTCACCATCGGGTTGGATGGCAAGAAGTATCGCCGGCCCCCGTTGCCGCCGCTCGACATTCACGCACTCCTGCCCGACATGGCGCCCGAGGAAATCGCCGATCTCATCGCGATGGCCGACCTACCACAAGCCGCCTTTGAGCAGGCGCTTCGCAAGGCCCGCCTCGACGGCGACCTCAGCCGGGAGAACGTCCTGAGACGCGCAGGTGTCGAACCCAAAAACCTTTCCGGCTAGACACAGCATAGCGGCCCCGAGCCGAAGCCCGGGGCAGCTTGCTGTCCGCCCGAAACCCACCCCAGGAAGGCGGACAGGCAGGGTGGAGTCTAGAGGGTGTCGGCCTCACCCACACCCTCTATGCCGGCGTCTCGCACGGCAATGCCGTAGGCATCCTCGAGGAGGTCGGCAGCCTCACAACCCGAGAGAACAGCGAACTCGAACAGGTCGCACATGTAGATGGGGGACCGTCCGGTGAGCTTGCGCCAGAGGGTGCTGCGGGGCATGTTGATCTGCTCGGAAGCTTGAGCCTGCGAGACGCCCGCGGCGCGCAGGGCGCGCTTGCATGCGAGACCCCATTGAACTCGGTCGGGATGGGTGGTGGTCATAGGTGAACCCTCCAGAACGGGGGAGCGGCCTAGCACTGTTGCCCATGACTTGCCCGGGTAACAAGAAACCCGCTCCCGACTTGGTTGTTTCACCTTGTCAGAAGCGGGTTCCTACTTGTAGCGGGGACAGGATTTGAACCTGTGACCTCTGGGTTATGAGCCCAGCGAGCTACCGAACTGCTCCACCCCGCGCCGGTTCCTTCAGCTTAGGTGAGAGCTACCCGGTTCCCC
>JADGPA010000046.1 GCA_017882685.1 Propionibacteriaceae bacterium
TAGGGGTCGGAACGTGCGCCAGCTTCGGGTACCAGTCGTGCACCGCGACGTGCCAGCTCGACGTCAGCCACTGCGTGCCGACGCTGTTCGTGGCCGGAGCGGCGCTGCAGGTGATGAAGGGCGGCCCAGCGGTGATCGGGGATCTGGAGCCGAAGGGGCTGGGAGACCTGGTGATGGCGGTGCCGTCGTTCGGGCGGGTGGAGACGTTCGGCTACACGATCGAGCAGGGCTTCCTTCCCGGGCGCAAGCTGTCGTTCGGGCGGACGCCGATTGCGGTGGCGACGGCGGATCTCGACGGCGATGGGCGCAACGACGTCGCGTCGATCGACGCCGATGGAGCGATGGATCGCTACGTCTATTCCGGGACGAGCTTCGTCTACGAGGCGCTGCCCGACGCGGGGTGTGGCGTCACCCGATTTCTCGGCGTCGCGAGCCCGGCTGACGGCGGCACTTCGTTGCTGGCGATGGGCTGTCTGGATGCGGGGACCTTCAGCGCGGTGGTGGTGCAGCGTCCGGGCGCGGGGCCGCTGACGCTGGCGGCGTCGTTCACCGCGGGGACGATGGGGGATCTGGATGCCGATGGCCGGCTCGACGCGCTGCTTGCTTCGGGCACCACGCTGCAGTCGTTCCTGGCTCCGGCGTGGGTCGCGGGGGCGTCGCAGTCGATTCCCTTCGCGCCGCTGGAGATCGGCGCCGGCGACTTCGATGGGGACGGAGATCTGGATCTGGCGGCGGTCGACGCGACCGGCGTTTCGCTGTGGGAGAACACCGGGGTCGGGTTTGCACCGAAGAGCTTCTTTCCCGCCGTCGGTGCGCGCGAGGTGAAGGTGGTGGATCTCGATCTCGACGGGCGGCCCGACGTGCTGTGGCAGGTCGGCGACAAGGTGCAGATCCGCAGGAACCAGAGCGGCTGGAGCTTCGCGCCGACCGAAGTCACCCTCGGACCCGGAGCGCCGATCTCGCTAGCGGTCGGCGACGCCGACGGAGACGGGGATCCGGATATCGCCTCAACCCAGTCAGCCGGGGGCGACGCCACCGTCACCTACGTTCTGGTCAACAAGGTCCGTTGACGCTGAAGCCCCGCGGATGTTACTGCGCGGCGCCTTTCCCAGGCCGACTTAGCTCAGTTGGTAGAGCAGCTGATTCGTAATCAGCAGGTCGCCGGTTCAAATCCGGCAGTCGGCTCAGAAATACTAAGTATCTGCGGCCCTTTAGACGACAGTCTACCGGGCCGCTTCTTTTTGTGCATAGCCTATCCCCTCAGTATCCCCTCGGGAGGGTTCATGCGCAACGCCGTTAAGCCATGGTTGGGTGGGTACGTTCGCATCACCGATGGTCGCCCGGTCTACGTCATCCGCAAGCGGATCGACGGCCGGCAGTTCGAGATCTCCACCCGCTGCAACACCGAGCGCGCCGCGCTGAAGCAGCTGGAGAAGTTCGAGGCCGACCCTGGCAACTACGCGCCCGGTGAGCTGGTGGCGAAGAAAGAAGGCACGTTCCTGGACGAGGCGCTGGCTGTTCGGTTCCTCGTCCACTGCCGCGATGTGAAGAAGAACTCGCCGGAGTGGCTCTACCAGCAGAAGCGGTACGTGGCCTGGTGGGCGAAGCAGCTGCAGGGCATCGACCTCCGCAAGGTGACGCTCCAAGGGCACATCCACCCTGCCCTCGAAGGTCAGACCGCTCGACCCCACCGCATCGCCACCATCAAGGCCGTGTACGCCTGGCTGCGGAAGGTCACGAACGAGATCGTGCCCAGCGAGGATCCGACGCTCGATGCGCTGATGGTGCCGCAGGCGCAGCCGGGGGCGAGGTCGCTCAAGAACAAGGTGATCGATGCTGACCACCACAAGCGGGCACGGGCCGTCATGGCGGGGCACTGGGCAGCGGCGATCGACGTCCAGGCCGGGACGGGCTGGCACATCACCGAGGTGCGGCGCTTCGCTCAGGCCGGGGCGATCGAGGAGCACCCGAACGGCAAGGTCCAGGGCATTGCAGGCGTCCTGGTGTGCCCAGAGGCGAAGGGCGGCGGCGAGCTGCGGACGTCGGTCAGCCCGAAGGTGCTTGAGGCTGGCAAGCTGCTCCTGGCTCGCGGCAGCTTCTCGATCGGCAAGTACCGGCTGGCCGTGAAGGAGGCGTGCGAGATCGTCAACGTGCGGGCGCTGGCCGAGGCGCAGAAGACCGGCGCCAAACCTGACCTGATCGAGATCTTCACCCCCGGCCGCTACCGGCACACGGTGGGCAGCATGGCCGTCAACAGCGGCGACGCGCCGGCCCAGGTGTCAGCGTTCTTGAACCACAAGGACCCGCGCACGCTGAAGCGCTTCTACGCCACCCACGCGGTTGTGCCGAAGGTCACGACGCTACTCTAGGCCGCCGCAGCCATCAGGAGATCGACCCCCGTTGCGAAGCGGCGGGTCACCTCGATCACGAACACAGCCTCGCAGTCGGGGGGGCACAGGTCGCGTAGATCGGCACGTCAACGTGCTCGGGCTCAGCAACCAGCCAACCCGGTGTGGCCGCAGCCCAGAGGGCACGGCAGTGTCGGGATCCCGGACCAGCGGCCCCTATGGGTTGGGCACTTTCGGGTTCGTAGCGATTCTCCGAGGTAGAGGAGCCGCCACAGGAGGTTGGACTTGTGCACGTCGAGGACGATCCGGTGCAGGTGTTCGACGTAGGCGCGGCCCTGATCGGACTCGCCGTCGCGATTGGCCTTCTCCAGGCACTCGGCCCATGTCTCGAAGGCCGCGCAGTACCTGGAGGACGACCAAGGGTGAATCTCTATGACTACTTCCTGAGGTCATTCGCTGTCAGGACGCAGGGTTGGGTACAACGCGCGTCGAGCTGGCA
>JADGPA010000047.1 GCA_017882685.1 Propionibacteriaceae bacterium
CGCCATTGGTCGCACCTCGACCGTCCCACTCGACTCGGCGCCAGCTGCCACCCTCCTGGCCGGTGACGGCATTCTTCGTCGGGTTTCCGCTGTGGTGGGCCCTGGGCGTCGCCTTCATCATCGTGCCGATTCTCGCCATCCCCATGGCACTGCGCTTGATCCAGCGCAGGCGCATAGCACTCCCGCCCGGCACCGGGCTGTGGCTGCTGTTCACCGGGTGGACGCTGCTGGGCGTGCTGGTGCTGGGCAAGGTGGCACCCAACACCTTGCCCGGGTCCTTCGGCGAGCGGCTGCTGCCCTTCCTCAGTCGCGAGGGGACGGTCATCGGGGCCGCGATCTTCCTCATCTACATCGCCAATCTCACCAAAGAGGAACTCCCGACGCTGCGGTTCGCCCGGATGCTGGGCTTCCTGTTCGTTGTGGCCGTGATCGGCGGCGTGGCGGGCATGGCGATGCCCAGGGGCGGGTTCACCTCGGTCGCCGAGTATCTGCTGCCCCACCACCTGGTCTCCGCCGGTTCCTACCTGCGGGAGGTGATGCACCCCACCTTCGCGCAGGTGCAGGACTTCCTCGGATACGAGTCGCCACGACCGGCCGCACCGTTCACCTACACCAACGAGTGGGGCGCGAACCTCTCCCTGCTGCTGCCCTTCTTCGTCCTGTCCTGGGTGGTCTACGGGGAGCGGTGGCGGCGGCGGCTGGCCCCACTGGTGCTCGCGGTCTGCATGGTCGTCGTCATCTACTCACTCAACCGGGGCCTGTGGATCGCCATCGGCATCAGCGTTGCGTACGTGTTGGTCGTCCAGCTCGCGCGTGGCCGGGTTGCCATCCTCAAGATGGTCGTAGCGGTCGCTCTGGTTGGCGGGGTGGCGTTCGTCGCGACGCCCCTGCACACTGTGGTCAGCGACCGGCTGGCCCACGGCCACAGCGACAATAGACGCACCTACCTCGCCGAGGCGGCGTTGACCGGTGCCAGTCAGTCCCCGTTCCTCGGCTGGGGATCAACCCGCAAGCCCTACGGCAACGAACAGTCGATCGCCGGCGGGTCCACCGCCGACTGCCCACGCTGCTCCCCGCCCCCGATCGGCACCCACGGCCTGTTCTACCTGATCAGTTTCAGTCACGGCTTCGTCGGCGCCGGCCTCCTTGTCTCCTTCTTCGTCGTCGCCTTCTTCCGAACCAGACGGGACCGACGGCCGTTCGGCGTGGCGGCGGCCCTGGTGATTGGGTTGGTCCCGGTGGAGATGTTCTTCTACCAGCTCATCCCCTTCGGCTTGCCCATCGCGACCTCGGTCTTCGCCATGGCCTGGCGGGAACGCGTGAACCCTGACATGCCGGCCCTGGCCGGCCGCGCCGCGCCGGGGCCGGTCCGATACCTCGCGAGGTGAGCGCGCCCAACGTCTCGGTGGTCATAGCCACCCGCGATCGACCGGAGCTGCTGCGCCGTGCGGTGGCGGCCGCGCTCGCCCAGGTCTACCCAGGTGATGTCGAGGTCGTGGTCGTCTTCGACCAGAGCGTGCCGGACCGCTCCCTGGAGCACGACTGCTCTGCCGGGAGAACCGGTGGGCGCCGGCTGGTCCGCGTCATTGCCAACGATCGCTCGCCCGGACTGGCCGGGGCCCGCAACTGCGGCGCCCAGGCCAGCTCAGCGGAGCTGCTCGCGTTCTGCGACGACGACGACGTCTGGCTCGACGGCAAGCTGGCGCTACAGGTCCGTGCCCTGTGCGAGACGGGTGCCGACACCTGCGTCACCGGCATCGTCATCGACTACGACGGCACACTCACCGAACGGATCCCCGCGCCGGCCGATGTCACGGTGGCTGCCCTGGTTCGCCGTCGTTCCTTCGAGGCGCACCCCTCCAGTGTCCTCGTCCGCCGCAGCGCCTTCGACGAAGAAGTCGGGGAGGTCGATGAGAACATTCCGGGTGGGTACGGCGAGGACTACGACTGGGTCCTGCGCGCGGCCCGGCACGGTCCGATCGCCGTGGTCGAGCAGCCGCTGGTGCGGGTGCTGTGGCACCGGGCCTCCTTCTTCGCCGGGCGCTGGCAGACCATCATCTGCGCGCTGGACTACCTTCTCGACAAGCATCCGGAATTCCACCTGGACGCGGCCGGGTTGGCTCGCATCTACGGGCAGAAGGCGTTCGCCCACAGCGGCTTGGGTGAGCGCCGCGAGTCGGCCCGCTGGGCGGGCCGCGCGCTGCGGTTGTCCCGCCGGGAGAGGCGAGCCTACCTTGCGCTGTTGGTGAGCACCGGCGCGGTCAAGGCAGAATTCGTCCTTCGACTCGCACACGCCACGGGGCGCGGTATCTGATTGCCCACATTCGCGCTGGCCCTCTTGTGCTCATGACAGAGGTCAGTGTTGAGTAAGTTTCGTCCGGCGCACGGATGCGACCCAACCGGGTTGCGGCGTCGGCCACCGCTGAATCCTGCAGGAGCCGGGGACCCGAGCTTGTGGGGTGAATGAGCGCACGCGCTCTAGGGCGACCTTCCCGCCCGAACCCGTCAGCTAACCCGGCAAGCGGTTTCGGAAGAGGGGTTGTTCATACATGGCGCTTCACCGTGCCTGGAATCGCACCGCACTGGGTCTGGCTGTTGCCGCTCTCGTCGCCGGAGGAGCTGTGACCTCAGTCACAGTACCTGCCGGCGCCTCGGGCGGGGTCGTCCTGGGTGCCAACGGGCTCAACAGTCAACTCTCCCATCAGATCGGCAGGCGACTGGCGACGCACGCTTGGGGGACCCTCCACGGTCCCGTCACGCTGGGAACAATGGTCAATATCGAGTCCAGTGGTCGCTGGTCGACTGTCGCCGCGGCTCGACGTGGCTCGGCCACCTACAACGACATCGTGCGCTGGGCAGACGGGATAAAGAGGAGCGGGCGTGCGACCTTCGTGGCCTTCCACCACGAGCCGGAGACGTCTAACGCCGCCGGCCGTGGCAGCTCGGGAGACTTCGTCGGCGCCTGGCGCAACGTGGTCAACGTCTTCCGCTCGCGTGGTGTGTCCAACGCCAGATGGACGCTGACCATGTCCGCGAACTCCTACGGACTCCCCGCAGGCGACCGGCGGTCGGCCGTCCATTTCTATCCGGGTGACAGCTACGTCGACTACGTCGGCGCGGACCCCTATAACTGGTATCAGAACTGCGGCAACAGCACCGGCTGGCGGCCGCTGAGCCAGATCATCGCCGGCTCGGTTTCCTTCGCCCGGGCACACCACAAGCCGCTCGTGCTTCCGGAGTTCGCCTCCAACGTCGACCATGCCAACGCCGGCCGCAAGGCGGCATGGATCGCCGACGCACTCCGCACGATCTCGGCCAACGGCAGCATCCGCGCCGCCTTCTATCAGAACGACGGTGACGCCATCCCGGGGTGCCGGTGGATCATCGACCGCAGCGACCAGATTGCGGCATTCCGGCAGGGGGCGTCGAACCCGAGCTTAACGTCGTCCTTCTAGGGTCCCGGTCCTTCCAGGGTCGTGCCAGCTCTCCGCTAGCGTCCGCTAGCGTCCGGTGTCCGTCCGAGGGCAGCGCCCTGTCGGTGCCGCCCTCGGCCGAGGCCCGGTAAAGGAAGATCGGTCATATACTCAACGCACCGATCGTCCCCGGGAGCCTGCTTTCATGCGTTTGTTTCGTCACGGACGAACCTCGGCCGAATCTGACGCGGGCGCACCTACTCCGGGCCCATCGAGAGTGCCGCGCTGGGCGTTGTGGACTGCGCTCGTCGTTGTTCTGGCCGGGACCCTCACCGTGGTGGCGCTGAGCAGCGGCAGCTCGGGGACATCCCAACAGCAGCCGACACCGACCCCCGGTGCCACCTCCAGAACCGGCGGGACGCCGGCAACCTCCGGGCCGGTCGCGCCGAAGGCCGGTGCACTGGTCGGTTCCTGGGTCAAGCCGGAGGGCGGCAGCGGGGGCGACGTCACTGCCGCGGTCGACACTTTGCAGAAGGGCATCAACCGGCGGCTCGTTATGACCTACTACCGGTCCACCCGGCGGGGGTTGCGTGCCGAGCGGACAGTGTGCACCACCGAGCCGGAGCAGGCGGTCGGGCAATGACAGCCGCCGGCATCCGCCCGCCAGTTGGCCGTAGTGTCGAGGAGTTGTTGCGCGCCGCCCGCGAGCGCATCAGGCGGCTGGATCCTGAGCTCGCCCGGAACGCGCAGCAGCA
>JADGPA010000048.1 GCA_017882685.1 Propionibacteriaceae bacterium
AGAGTGATCCCGTGACCGGTTCAACAACGGCCCTCTTCGCCGGCTTCTCGACTCCGCTGCCGTTCACCGCCGACGCGGCCGGACAGGCTCCGACGGAGGCGGGCGTGCATGTAGTGCTCGCACCCGACGACGTGCCCATCTACGTCGGATCCTCCGGGAATGTGCGTCGGAGGTTGCGCCAGCATCTGCAGGGCGGCCGCCAAGCATCGGTTTTGCACGAACAGGTCGGCCGGGAGCTTGACAGCGAGACGGCTGTGGCCTCGGCCGCTGACGTCGCAGCCTGGCTCGGCCAGGGCACGGTGATGTGGACGCTTACCGATGGCCCCCGTCAGCTGAAAGCGCAGCTGGTAGCCGAGCAGCGGCCGCGTTTCAACCGGGCGGTGGAGCAGCCCAGCACCGGGTTGTGGTGGGTCAACCAGGGCCTGTCGTACGAGCAGGAGCTCGCGGCCGGCATCATTTTCGCCGGCAGCGGTGCACCACTGGTGGCGCACCACCTCAACGTCGCCCGCATGCGGCCCGGGGATGTCGTCCTGCACTACCGGCACGGCAAGGTGGTCGCACTCGGCGAAGCTGTGGCAAGCCCGGTACAGGCGAACCGGCCGTACGGAGTGCCTGCCGATCGGGATAACGGGTGGCTGACGCGAGTCGAGTACTTCCCACTCGTGGAGCCCATACCGCTGACCGACCTGCTGGAGCGCAGCGCTGGCGGCCCGTTTAACGCCGCTGGCGGCGTCAAGCAGGGGTACCTGTTCCCGGTCGACACCGACTTCGCCGACAAGACGCAGCAGGCGTTCCACGACAGGTGGCCGCCCGGCTCACCATGGGCAGCCGGCGATCGGCGCTTCTGGTTGTTCCAGGCCAACCCCAAGCAGTGGGACCTGCTTGCGCACCTACCCGACATGCCGCCGGGGCATTTGGAGGACTGGACCGTCACCAGGCACCGACAGGACATGCACCCTGGGGACGGCGTCGTGCTTTGGCAAGGCGGTGCGAACGCTGCGATCTTGGCGCTCGGTCGGCTGCATGTGGTGCCGGAGCTTCGCGCCAAGCCCGAATTCCGACCGGGCGCGCAGGAGCAGGAGTACCGCGTCGACCTGGTCATCGAGAGGCACGTGCAGCCGCCGATCACCAAGCAGCACGTCCAGGCGGACCCGGACTTAGCTGACCTCGAAGTGCTGCATCGGCCCTGGGGCGGAACCAACCTGGCCATGACCGTCGACCAGTGGCGCGCGATCCGTCGGCTGCTGCCGCTGGAACCCGGCGCACCCGGCGTGCACTGGGAACCTTTGATCTCCTGGTCGGTGCGGTTCGCCGAGTCGCTCAACCTTGACGAGATGGAGCGTTCCTTCAAGCTCCTCATCGCGGACAGGGTTGTCGCGGCCGCCGAGGCGCTGCGCCGCGACGCCTCCGACTGGCCCCAGCTGCTGCGCCGGGCCTTCGGCAATCCGAACAACCTCACGCCGTTCCAGATGCACGGTCGCTTTCTGGACTGGGTGGACCGCGAGCGCGCGGACGCCGAGCACTCGCTGGCAGCGTTGTGGTCGGAGGAGGGCACGCTGCACGAGCGGATGGACGCGTTCTGCAGGCTGCTGCCGTCGACCGTCTCCGGCGCCGGCACGCAGGCCAATCTCGCGTCGTTCCTGCTCGCTGGGCGAGATGTCACCACATGGCCCGTCTTCCGCGTCACCGCCTTCCACCAGGCGTACGGACTCACGGGGTGGCGATTCGAGCCCGAGGCGGACCCGGCAGAACGCTACGAAGAAGCGCTGGCCTTCCTCGACGCCTACGCCGAGCAGTGCCGCGGTCGAGGGGTGCAGTTGCGCGACCGCCTGGACGCCCAAGGCCTGCTGTGGCAGGTGCGGAGCGGGAACGCGCCCCCGGATTGGTCGGACGCTGACGTGCGGTCGTACAAGCGCTTCCTGGAAGGACGCACCGTGGATGAGCTCGCCGAGCGGGTCGAGCAGTTCCGCACCGACGTCGGGTACTCGCCCGAGCGCCGGGCCGAGCGAGACGATCAACGGCGCGAGCTGGCGGCGGCGCTGACCCTGGAAGCGCTCGCTGAACCAGACATTCGGCTGCTCCGCCGCCTGGCCGGACCCGCGTACGGCTCGCCCGGCCCTCAGTCCGGCTTCAACACGCTCCTGCAGAGCGACGACGGCGTCGCCCGCGTCGCCGACACGCTGCAGTACCTGCTGTACGGGCCCGGTGAGGTGGTCGAGCGACTGCACGAGTGCGTCAGCGGCGATCGCAAGCTGCCGAAGGTCGGCGAAGCCATGATGGTGAAGGCGCTGGCGGTCATCGACCCGGACCGGTGGTTCCCCAATTACGTGACCGACGGCAAGGTCGGCAAGCTGGCGATCCTGGACCTGCTCGGCGTCGACCGACCGAAAGCGGAGTCCGCCGCAGGTCGTGCAGCGGCGTCCAACGACGCGATCCGTGCGCTGCTCGAGCCGCACCTGCCAGGTGACCCCTGGGGAATGGAGGAGTTTGGCTGGTGGCTGCTGCACCGCGAGCACGTTCCGGAATCGCCGCTGACGGCGCTCTCGGCCGAGCTCTACCTCAATGAGGAGTTCCTGGCCCGCATCCTGCGGTTGCTCGAGGACAAGGGACAGATCGTCCTCTATGGCCCTCCGGGCACGGGGAAGACGTATGCGGCCCGCAAGCTGGCCGGCTACATCGCCCGTGGCGGAGGCACCGTCGAGAAGATCCAGTTTCACGCCAGCTACTCCTACGAGGACCTCATCGAGGGCTACCGTCCGCGGCTGGTGAACGGGCAGGTGACCTACGAGGTCGTGGACGGCGCGCTCAAGCGGCTCGCAGCGACAGCGCAGGAGCGCCCTGACGTCACGCACGTGCTCCTGATCGACGAGCTCAACCGGGGCAACGTGTCGAAGATCCTCGGCGAGCTGCTGTTCCTGCTGGAGTACCGCGATGAGGAGATCCGGCTGCTGTACTCCGACGCCCCCTTCTCCTTGCCACCGAATCTGCAGATCATCGCCACGATGAACACTGCCGACCGGTCGATCGCGCTTGTTGACGCTGCTCTGCGCCGCCGGTTTCACTTCGTGCCGTTCTTCCCGCACACCCCGCCGATCAACACGCTTCTGCGGCGCTGGTTGACCGACCGGCACCCGGACAAGGTGTGGGTCGCCGATGTCGTCGACCGCGCGAATGAGCTCCTCGACGACCGCAACGTCGCCATCGGTCCCAGCCACTTCCTCAAGCCCAACCTGACAGACGAGCTCGTGACCCTGACGTGGGAGGCGTCCGTCTTGCCGTTTCTGGAGGAGCACTTCTTCTCCGACCCGGAACAGGTGGGCAGGTTCGCGCTAGATCGCCTTCGCTTGCCGGCCCCGACCACAACGGGCGCGGACGACGAGGAGGCCAGGTCGGCTGACCAACCCTCCGTCACGTGAACCGGCCGCCGGTCGTCCTCACCGAATACCGACCCAGCGAGCCGGTCGTGCTGTCGGTCACCGAACGGGACGCCCTTCGCGCGCTGGTTCCGGGTCTGACGGCCGAGCCGGTCGCGGGCAGCACCGACACGTACTTGCTGAAGGGCGGATCTTCGGTCGGCGTCGTACGGGTCGGTGACCTCACCGTGGAGCTTCGGCCGAAGGTCGGCATTGCACCGGTCCTCTTTCTCCTGTCGTACGCCCTGGACCCTCGAGGCTGGCGGGAGCCGACCGCCGCGCTGGCGCGGGACCTGAACCTCGCCGAGGCGGTCGTGCCGCTGTTTAGTCGAGTGGTCGGTGACGCCCTGCGGCCGGGGTTACTGCACGGCTATCGACGCCATGAGGACACGCTGACCACGGTTCGGGGTCGGGTCCGGATGGCTCAGCAGATGCGCGCGCGCACCGGCCTCCCGTTGCCGGTGGAGGTCGTCTACGACGACTTCACGCCGGACATCTTCGAGAACCAACTGCTGCGGACTGCCGTCGACATTCTCGGGAGGCTGCGGTTGCGGCACCCGGCATCACGACTGTCTCTAGGCCGCCTGCACCAACTTCTTCAGCCGGTAAGCAGCCTTCAACTCACCCGCCACAGCGTCCCTGAGCCGACTTGGACGCGACTCAACGAGCACTACCGGCCAGCCGCCTCGTTAGCCCGCCTGATCGTGACTACCGCCGGTTTGGAGGCTCGAGCCGGCGGTGAGGATGCAAGCGCCTTCGTGATCGACATGAACGTGGTCTTCGAGGGCTTCGTGCGTGAGGCACTTCGCGAACAGCTCCGGTTGCGGCACAGTGCGTTTCCCTCCGGCAAAGCGGCAGCTGCCGTGCACCTGGACACAGGCCGGTATGTGTCGCTGGAGCCGGACCTGTCGTGGTGGGAACGCGGTGTGTGCGTGTTCGTCGGTGACTGCAAGTACAAGAAAACGACCGGCAGCGTCCCGAACGCTGACGTCTACCAGATGCTGGCCTACCTGACGGCTCTTGACCAGCCGGAGGGCCTGCTGGTGTACGCCGCGGGTGAGGACGTGCCCCACGACGTGAACATCGACGCCGCGGGCAAGCGGATCCACGTCAGGACGCTAGACGTCGCTCGGGCCCCGAGCGCCGTCCTCACTGACATCAAGCACCTCGCCGGTCTCGTTCATCAGCTGCGACAACGTCCAAATCTGCGGGCAGCATCGTGAGGGACATGGCCACGCGACGTCGCCGGGCGCCGCGGAGCCCGCGCAGCTCCGCCGACGACTTGACTGACGGTTCCGAAAAGGAGGCACGCGGTCAGACCCGGGACAACCGATCGAGTTGCCTCGGCCAAATTCTGATCAGCTTCCTGTAGTGAGGCCGGTCTGGGCGTCGTGTCATCCCCTCGACTGTCACGGGCCAGAACGAACCGGTGAAGTGGGTTTTAGCCACGGGTGAATCCCGCCGCCGTCTGGAGCCCGCCTGCTTGAAAGCTTCGTAGGCGGCCAGCCGACTCGGTGTCCATCGCGTCAGGCGTGCGCCAGAACTGCTGAATCGTGAAGGGAAACGACAGCGGTCAAGGGCCCTCTTTCATGCTTCACCGCGAAGAGCCACGAAACCCCGCCGCCGGGGCTGCAGGTCAAGACAACTGCGACCTGAACCGATGTAAAGGGCATGGCGATATCGACGCGGTCGACCGGCAAGAACGCACTGCCCGCTCGGGGTGGCCCAGGCGAGTCGCGGCGACCGGTCATCGGGCGCGGGCGTCGCCGGCTCTCCTGGGAGACCGCGTTCCCACGGGTGGTGTGGTCGTGAACGTGGTAGTCGGGGTCTCGGACCGGTGGGGAAGAGGGCCTAGTCCACCGACGCATCTGGTCGTCGAGGTGGCCAACCGGCAAGTGTTGGCCTGCACCGGAGGAGCCGCCCGGGCCTTGGAGGGAGTGCCCTTCGACGCGGTGTTCGAGGAAGTCTCCTGCGCGCCGTGCCGAGCGTTCTGGCGCCGGACCGTCCGCGTCCCCAACGCCTAGTCAACTCCGGCGACCACGGCGGTGGCTCGCCGTCGTCACCATGCGTCGAGTGCGAGTTCCGTGACGCGGGCAGCGGATCTTGACCGGCGCAGACTGCATGCACTGATGCCCGCCGTACAGGCGGGCATTCAGGCCGCCAGCGGGGCGCCCTTGAACACCTCACGGGTGTGCCAGGCGACGTGGACCCGCCCCGGCAGCACCGTGCCGGGTCGCGGCCGCAGCTCGTGGCCGTGCAGGTCGTAGACGGACCGGCCGGCCGCGGTCCGGGCGCTGAACGTGGCCGACACCAACACGCGAAACGCCCCGTCCAGGCCTAGCTAGGGGTCCCGGCCCGACGTGGTCGCCGACGGCTTTCACCTCACGGGGCAAGCGTGGTTGCCGCTCGCGCCTCGCGGGCCATCGGCCAGCGGTCGGCGAGGTAGGCCGGCAACTCCGTCTCAGGAAGTGCCCGGGTGGAGTTGTTCATCCGGACGAAGAACACCCGGTCGTCCTTGCTTGTCCTGGCCCACACCGGCTGGGATGACCGGGCGACGTCGAGCCGGCAGATCTCCTTTCCGTCGTGGATGGTGATCCTCGCCCGGGTACGCATCACCGCCGCGTGACCGAAGGCATTGGTGAGGTGGGTGGTGAGCCAACTGACGAAGCCGTCGCCGTTGGGCGGCTTGACCCTCTGATAGTCGTGGCCCAGTCCGACGGCCTTTCGGTCTGGTCCAACGCCAATGAGCAACGTCCCACCCTCGGTGTTGAGGAAGCCGGCGACCGTCTTCACCACGGCGTCTTCCATCGCCTTGTTCGGCTTGTTTTCTCGCAGGTCCCAGCGTGCGGTGGACTTGAACTCGACCGCGAAGTCTTCGTCGTTGGCGATGATGTCGGCGACTGTTCGCAGCGCCGCCCCGCCCACCACTCCGAGCTGCTCGGCCACCAGCGAAGCGAACTGGGCGTCGACCCGAATCCGCTCCACCATGCTTGCGGTGATCGCGTCAAGGTCGGGCTCGGCGAGCACCGCGACTGCTGACCGGCTCGATCCGTCGGTTGTCTCCTCGGCGCCGTAGACGCTGGAGCCGTCATCGCCATAGGCGGTGACGATGTGGTCGAAGACGGCCTGCACCTTGGCGTCGAAAACCTCGGGCGGATAGGAGTCCGCCGGCAGGTCATCGTCGAATACGTCGAGGATCGTGGTGTGCACTTCGGCCAGCGTGGCCGCCTTTCGCCGCCAGTCCAGCACCAGCTTGTCGTGCAGGTGGGCGAGCAACCGCTTGGCGCTCGCCCGAACCACCTCGCGCTCAGCGTCACCGAGCACCGGCTCAGGCTTGGTCAGCAGGTCGAAGACGGCGAGTTCTGCCTCGGTCAGATCCTCGACGACCGCCCGGCGTTCCTCCGCACTGAGGTCCCTGGACAGCGAGATGAGCCGGCGCAGGTACTCGTCGATGTTGACGCTGCCGGCGTTGTACTCGGCGATCAGCTCCTCGA
>JADGPA010000049.1 GCA_017882685.1 Propionibacteriaceae bacterium
AACCGCGCGGACGCCTTGGCCAGACCCGGTTCGTCGATGTCCACCCCGTGGGTCGTGGCACCCGCAAGCGCGAGTTCATCAGCGATGAAACCCGCCGAACAACCAACGTCTACGGCGGTGAGCCCGTGCAGGTCAGCTCGGCCCAATGCGTGCCGGAGCACGGCGAGGATCTTGGCAGCCTTACGTCGCCGGCTCGGCTCATCGAGCATCGCCGCCATCTTCTCCGAATACGCGATCTGCTCCGTACGTCTCCGGGGCACGGCCGGCAGCGTAGCCCGCTCTGCCACTCTGGGGTCTGGAGGGTGAGTGAAGCGTGACGATCGACCGGGCGAGTCCGACCGACCTCATGGAGCTCGCCTCGGACGTTGGCGACGCTCCGATGCAGGTCGCCGCGATCCTGGTGCTCGACACCGGGTCTGCCTTGGGGTTGCCTGCGGTTCGGAACGCCATCTCGGACCGCTCCTGGGCCGTGCCCCGGCTTCGCGAGCGCCTGGTTCGCGCGCCCGCCGGGTGTGGTCGCCCTGTCTGGGTGGATGACCCGGAGTTCGACATCGAGAACCACGTCGGCGCAATTCGGGCCCCCGCTCCGGGCGACGAAGAGGCTCTGCTGGGCGTCGCCACCGAGGCGGTCATGCACCGGATGCCGCCGGGCAGACCGCCGTGGTCGGTCACGCTCGTCACCGGACTCGCGGCCGAACGCGCCGCGCTGATCGTTGTCTTCCACCACGTTCTCGCCGACGGGATCGGCGGCTTGGCCGTCCTCGCCCAACTCGTCGACGGCATCGAGACTGGGCGACCCCCTGCGTCCTTTCCCCGACCAGTTCCGCTCCGTGGCCAACTGCTCGTCGATGCCATGCGTTCGCGACTTCGGGCCGTCTCCGGCCTCCCCACCGGCATCCGCCGGCTGCGGAGTGCGGTGGCCGAACTCGCGCCAGGAGGCATCGTCCGGGCGCCGCGGTGCTCGCTGAACCGTCCGACCGGACCGGACCGGAGGCTCGCGGTAGCGCGCGCGGACCTGTCTGCGGTCCGCGCGGTGGCGCGAGCGAACGGCGGGACGGTCAACGACGTCGTCCTCAGCGCGGTGATGGGCGCTCTGCGTACGGTTCTGCGACGCCGGGGTGAGACGGTCGGCCGCCTGGTCATATCGGTGCCAGTCTCGGCCCGACGTGACGCCAGCGCCACGCGGCTCGGCAACCAGGTGGGCGTAATCCCCGTCGCGCTGCCGGCCACGGGCGACCCTCGGCTGCGACTCGAGGCGATCGCCCGGATCACCCGCGAGCGCAAGACAACCGCCCCCGCGTCCTCCGCGGCGCTGCTCGGGCCGGCGTTCCGGGCACTGGCCAGGCTGGGCATCTTTCGGCGGTTCGTCGACCGGCAGCGCCTTGTCACCACGTTCGTCACCAACCTCCGCGGGCCGGAGGAGCAGCTGTCGTTTCTCGGTACGCCGATCACCGACGTGATCCCCGTGTCGATGATCACGGGCAACATCACGGTCGCCTTCGCGGTGCTCTCCTACGCCGGAAGGCTGGTGGTGACCGTCGTCGCTGATCCTGCGGCCTGTCCAGATCTGCGGCTGCTCGTGGCGGAACTCCAAAGCGAGCTGGACGCGATGACGGCCAACCCCCGGGACGAGCCAGGGAACGGGCTGGCGACCTGACCCACGACGGCGACACGCAGGATCGACGCCGGGTGGTTCGCCCCGGGGCGGCAGGGCTAGGGTGCGATCGTCGAAGATCGCCACGGACGTCAGGACTCACGCGCCCTAAGCCAGTCAGATCGGAGGCTTGAGGCAGGGACTTTGTGCCCTGCTCCAGGTTAAAGGTCCACCCATAGTTTCTTGGCCGAGTCGGCCTCACTGGCCGGCAAGAGGAGTCGCCATGAGCGTCCACCAGCTGCTGGCCGTCGGGCTCGACGGGCCAGCGCATTACTTCACCTGGGGACCGATCCAGATCTCGCTGGCGAATCTCGTGGTGATCGCCATCATCGTGATCCTGTTCGTCCTCGCGATCGTGCTGCCCTTCCCCAAGTCGAAGAGCCGACCGTGACCGCGCCTGAGGCAAGCCCGAGCGCCCAACCGCACACCTGGACTGGTCGAGCTCGCGAACGCGCCGTGCGGATGCTGCCGCCGGACAAGCTGCTGCCCGAGACGCAGCCGGTCTACGTCCAGTCCTGGATCTACGTCTTCGGCGTGGCGACCCTTGCGGCGCTGCTCTTCGTCATCGCGAGCGGCCTCCTGCTGACCCTGATGGGGCCGGCCTGGTACCACGTTTCGTCGAAGGGTCACTTCGTCAACAGCGTGCACCTATGGAGCGTCGAGCTCTTCTTCGTGTTCATGGTCGTGCATCTGTGGGGCAAGTTCTGGATGGCCGCATGGCGGGGCCGACGGGCGATGACCTGGATCACCGGCGTCGTGTCCTTCCTCACCTCCATCGGTACCGCCTTCACCGGCTACCTCGTGCAGACCAACTTCGACTCCCAGTGGATCTCCTCCGAGGCGAAGGACGGGCTCAACTCAGTCGGCATCGGTGCCTGGTTCAACGTCACGAACTTCGGCCAGATGCTGCTGTTCCACGTCGCGCTGCTCCCGCTCGTCGTGGGCTTCCTCGTGGCCTGGCACATCGTGCTGGTGCGCAAGCGCGGCGTCGTGCCTCCCCTGGAAGCACAGGAGACAGGAGCGCAGCTGTGACTACCAACCAGACAACCGAACACCGACCCACCCCGCGGCAACGGCACCAGGCCAACTCGATCGCCGACCGTCCGTGGACGGGCCCCGAACGCGAGTACGACCTCCTCAAGGAGTTCGTGATCGCCATCGTCGTGGTCGGCGCCATGGTGCTCGGCCTCGCCGCCGTCTTCAGCTCACCTGACGAGAAGAGCCTGACCCTGAAGGCGTGGTCGAAGTCGACGCCGAACGACTTCACCGCGACGGCGGCCGCCGAGCTGGCGGGCACGAGCGTGAGCGAAAGCGAGCTCGGAGCGCCGTACAACACCACTGGCGGGAATCAGAAGTTCGGTCCGTTCGGGCTGCAGAAGGCTGCCGGCGTCCGGATCCCAGTGGACTCGGTCAACAACTTCGTGATCACCCCGCTGTCGTCCCTGCCGCCCGCGGCCCCACTCTCGGACGCGCTGACCCAGTGGAAGGCAGCGACGGCGAAACAGCAGCAGGCCTGGGGTGGCGCGTACTCCGACGCCCTGGCCGAGCCCGCCGCCGACGGCGACCCAGCCAAGGTCGCAACTGGCGACTACGGCCCCGTACCGGTGCTCACGGCGAGTCTTCTGGGCATGGCGCAGAGCGGTGCCTTGGAGGGCGTGATCCAGGGCGAGGGTGGCTTCTACACCACCAACTACACGAAGTCGATCTTGTTCCTCGCCGATGGTGCCTACCTCGAGGACCACGCGGTTGCCGAGCACCTGGGCGGCGACCAGTGGGGGATGATGAACGAGACCGCCAGCTATCCCGGGCAGTCGTGGATGTGGCTCTATTCGTTCTGGTACCAGGTCGAGCCGTTCAAGTCCTCGGGCAATGCCGACGCGCTGGTGTGGGTCCTGATGATGGTCCTGAGCCTCGGTTTCGTGCTTGTCCCGTTCCTGCCCGGAGTCCGCTCGCTGCCGCGCTGGATCCCGATCCATCGACGGATCTGGAAGGACTACTACCGGACGCAAGGTAGTTCGCAGCAATAGGGCGTAGCTCTAGGAGAACTTCCCGGGCTTGGTCGGGAAGGGGCCTCTTCTGGGCGGGAAACGTTGCCACCGAGGGTGGTGCGCATCATCCCGCCCTGAGGAGGCATCCATGCACACTCGCACACTCAATGTCCTGACCGGCCTCGCCGCGGTCCTCGGCCTCGGAGAGTTCATCAGCGCGCTGATCATCAAGGTGGAGGCGTACCCCGACAGCTTCCCGGAGGCCGCCGTCGCCTTCGGATTCTTCTTCCTGCTGGCCGTCTGGCTGCTTCGCAGCCGCCGCGTCACGGCTGGGACGGTGTTTGTCGGCATCCTCTGCCTGTTCGAGGTGGTCTCGTTCCCTGGCTGGACGCGGCACAACGCGCTCGACTGGGTCTTCCAAATCGGCTTCGCCGTGATCTCGCTGGCCGGACTCATCACCGTGATCGCTGTGCTCGTCGGCGGCCGCCGATCCCGGGTCACGGCCTGATCGCAGGACGCGGCCGAACGGGCGAGCCCATGGGAACGCCGACGCAACTGCGGCATGATGACCCCGTGGGTATCCCACGGCGAGAACCCGGCCGCGGCCGCCTCAGGGCAGCTGCGGCCGGCGCCGCCGTCCTGGTCGCTTTCATCGGTTCCGCCGTGGCCACTTCCTATGACCGCACCGACATGACGAATGCGCTGGCGACCGCCTTCGCCATCGGGACGGTTGCCGCCGTGGGGGCGATCGTCGTCCTAACCGTTCCCAGCAATCGCGTCGGGTGGCTGCTGCTCGGCGCTGCGGCCAGTTTGGGAACTGGGGTTGCGCTGACCGAAGCCGGTGTCCACGGGGTCGTCACCTCCTCCGGCTCGGTCCCCGGTGCCGACTACCTCGCCGCGGTCGGGCCGGGTCTGCGTGGAGTCGGGTGGGTGCTTGCCGTCCTGGCCGTACCGGTCGCATTCCCGGATGGCCGCCTGCCGGGCCCTCGGTGGCGCTGGCTTGCCTGGTGTGTCGGCGCCACCGTGACCTGCTTGTTCCTCAGCAGCATCCTCAGCCCAACCGCGCAGGAGACCCGGCTCACCCACTGGCAGAACCCGCTGGGCCTCCCCGCTCGCCTAGGCCATCTCGCGGACGCGTTCGGCGCCGTGGGGGTGCTGCTGGGCACGGTCGCCGCCGTGGGTGCCGTGGCCGGGCTCGTGTCCCGATG
>JADGPA010000050.1 GCA_017882685.1 Propionibacteriaceae bacterium
AAGCCACCCTGTCCACCGTGCAGGTCGACTTCTTCCAGCCCGAGAGGTTCGGTCTGCGCTACACCGGCCAGGACGGCGACCAGCACCGGCCGGTTATGGTGCACCGCAGCATCGTCGGCAGCGTGGAACGACTGGTCGCCCACCTGATCGAGATCTACGGTGGCGCCTTTCCCGGCTGGCTGGCGCCGGTCCAGCTGGTGCTGCTTCCGGTGTCCGAGCCGCAGGTCGGGCGAGCGACCGAGGTGGCGCGACGTGCGGTCGAGGCGGGGCTGCGGGTCGAGGTCTCCGGGCCGCACGACGGCACCCTGGGCGCCAGGATCCGAGCCGCCCGGCATGCTCCGTACCAGGCGGTGATCGGGCCGCACGAGGCGGTCGACGATCAGGTCTCGCTCCGGCTGCGGAGCGGACGTCGGCTGGAGGCGATGCCGGCCGGCCAGGCGCTGGGCCGGATCGGCGAGTTGGTGGCCGCTCGCAGCGCGGACCTGTGGGACCGCTGAACCGGGTCGGCAGTCCAACCGTTGGGGAGGGATATCAGCGTTCAAGGAGATGACATGAGCCAAGATTCCAGCCCGGTGGCATCGCGCCGGCAGGTGATCGCGACCGGTCTGGTGACGGTGGCCGGCGCCGGAGCTCTGGCCGCGTGCGGTGGTTCGAGCAGCCCCGCGACGAGCGCCTCGAGCGCCGCCGCTCCCGCGGCGTCTGCGACGTCCGGCTCGGGATCCGGCGGCGGCGTTCTGGCCACGCTGTCCGACGTCAAGGTCGGGACGGCGATCTCGGCCAAGACCGCCGACGGCAAGCCGATCATCGTGGCCCAGCCGTCCGCCGGCAAAGTGGTCGCGTTCACCGCGATCTGCACCCACATGGGTTGCACGGTCGCCCCCGCCACCGGTCTGCAACTGAAGTGCCCGTGCCATGGGTCGACCTACGACGCGGCCACCGGAAAGAACACCGGTGGCCCTGCCCCGGCGCCCCTGGTGGCGGTGCCGGTCAAGGTCGAAGGAGACTCGATCGTGTCCGGCTGACCCGATCGAGCGGGTGTCTCAGCTGGGGCGACTCAGAGGGTCGGGCTGGGCTCACCGCGCCTGCGGCGCCGTGGGGTGGCGGACGTCGCGCGCGAGGATCCGCCGAACGCGATCGACAGGCCGAACACGTAGCCGAAGTTGTACCAGCCGCCGTTGTTGACCACCTCGTAGATGCCCACGTTGTGGTTGAACAACGAGACGATGAAGGCGATCGGACAGATCGCCCCGTGCCAGAGGCCGAGCCAGAACCCGGCCGGCTGGGCCGCCCCGGCGGCTGCGACGTCCGCGCCCGCGGCACAGGCCGACAGCGTGAGCAGGACAGTTGTCAGAGCGAGGAATGCACCAACGGCGACGGTCGTGCGCCGGAACTTCATGATCATGACACCCCCAGTGCCACGTGCAGTTGAGCCCGGACAGATTCGCGGACGCAACTCGAGGCAAGGCTAGGGCGGCAGGTCAGCCCGCTGTGGGGCCGTACGTCCTCACCGGGCTGCTGCACCTCGGGAAGCTCGTCGGTCCGCGCTCGGCCACAATCGTCGGATGAGTGACTCCGGGGCGCCCGCCGCACCGCTGTCGGGGCGGACGGCATGGGCGCGCAACCTCGAGGCGCCGCTGGGCCAGTTCCTGCGCACCGAGACCGGTAGCGCGGCGGTGCTGCTGTCCGCCACCGTGGTCGCCCTGCTGTGGGCGAACCTCAGCCCGGCGTCGTACCAGGACGTGTGGCACGCGAACCTGTCGATCCGGCTGTCGCACTGGGGGGTCACCCAGGATCTGCGTGGCTGGGTGAACAGCGGGCTGATGACCTTGTTCTTCTTCGTCGTCGGGCTTGAGGCGCGGCGCGAGTTCGACATGGGCGACCTTCGCGAACGCAGACGGGTGACGCTGCCGCTGCTGATCGGGCTGGCCGGCATGGTCGTGCCCATCGGCATCTACCTGCTCTTCAACGCCGGACGGCCGTCCCAGCACGGCTGGGGCATGGCGATGTCGACCGATACCGCCTTCGCACTCGGCGCGCTCGCGCTGGTCGGCCGCAGGCTGCCCGATCGCGTCCGCACCTACCTGCTCACCTTCTCCGTCGTGGACGACCTGGCCGGGCTGGCGGTCATCGCGATCGCGTACAGCGGGCACATCGAGGTGGTGCCGTTGCTGGTCGGCCTCGGGCTGATCGGCATGGTCCTGATCCTGCGAGCGCGCAGCTACAGGAACGGGCTTCTCTATCTGATCGTCGGTATTGCCTGCTGGGCAGCGTTCCTCAAGTCGGGCGTGGACCCGATCGTGGTCGGCCTGATCTTCGGGCTGCTGACCTACGCGTACTCGGCCAGCCGGGAGTCCCTGGAGCAGGCATCCGAGGCGTTCCGGATGTTCCGCGAGCAGCCCACCGCCGAGCTGGCCCAGTCGGCGCGCAACGAGGTGCGTACCGCGATCTCGCCGAACGACCGGCTGGCCCAGCTGTTCCACCCGTGGACCAGCTACGTCATCGTGCCGCTGTTCGCCCTGGCCAACGCGGGGATCGTGCTGAACGCCGGGTTCCTGGCCAAGGCATACACCTCGCCGGTCACGCTCGGCATCGTGGTCGGTTACCTGGTTGGCAAGCCGCTGGGCACGGCCGGGTGCGCCTGGCTGGTCACCAAGCTCAGCCACGGCCGGGTGCGGCCATCTGTCGGCTGGGGC
>JADGPA010000051.1 GCA_017882685.1 Propionibacteriaceae bacterium
CGTCCTCGGCCGCCGCGAGCAGGCCCTGGACGTCGACGCCGGTCTTGACACCGAGCCGGTCGAACGTCGCGGCCAGCACCTCGGTGGGGCTGTTTCCGGCTCCGGCTCCGAGGGCACACAGCGCGCCGTCGATCTGGCGGGCGCCGGCCTGGTAGGCCAGGACGGAGTTGGCAACCCCGAGCGAGAGGTTCTGGTGGCCGTGGAATCCGACCTGTGCCTCCGCGCCGATCTCGTCCAGGAGAGCCTGGACCCGCTCCTGGGCATCCGAGAGCACGAGCGCGCCGGCGCTGTCGACCACGTAGACGCACTGGGCGCCGGCGTTAACCATGATCCGGGCCTGCTGGGCGAGGACGGTCGGTGTCGCCTTGTGGCTGAGCATCAGGAAGCCGACGGTCTCCATGCCCAGGTCCCGGGCGGCGCCGAAGTGCTGGATGGACACGTCCGCCTCGGTGCAGTGCGTCGCGATCCGGGCCACCGACGCGCCGACCTCATGGGCGTGCCGCAGGTGCTCGACGGTGCCGAGCCCAGGCAGCATCAGCACCGCGATCTTGGCCTGCTTGGCCTCATCGACCGCCGCCTTGATGAGGTCGAACTCGTCGACCCGCGAGAAGCCGTAGTTGAAGCTCGAGCCGCCGAGACCATCCCCGTGGGACACCTCGATCACCTCGACGCCGGCACCGTCCAGGGCCGAGACGACCCCGCGGACCTGCCCCTCGGTGAACTGGTGCTGCATGGCGTGCGAGCCGTCCCGCAGCGTCGAGTCGGTGATCCGCAGGTCGCGCACCGGCGCCGCGGCACTCTCGCCGGCAGCCGTGGTGGTGGTGTGGTCGTTGTTGCTCATGCCAGGGCTCCTGCCAGTTCAGCGGACTCGCCGGCGGCCACCCAGCCGGACGGGATGCCGAGGCGGTGGGCGACGAGCATGTCGCCGACCCGGGCCGCCGCGGCCGTGATGATGTCAAGGTTGCCGGCGTAGTCCGGCAGGTAGTCCCCGCGCCCCTTGACCTCGATGGGCACGTTGACCCGGGCCTGCCCGTTCCAGATGTCACGGGGGTGGTCGTACTGCGGGTCGGCGCGCAGGTGGTAGCCGGGAACGTAGTCCTGGACCCTGGTGACCATCGCGTGGATCGAATCGTTGAGCCGGTCCTGCAGGTCGCCGGGTTCGGCCGCCTCCGCCGGGATCGCGCAGAACACCGTGTTGCGCATCATCATCGGCGGGTCGACCGGGTTGAGGATGATGATCGCCTTGCCGCGTGCCGCTCCCCCCACGACCTGGAGCGCCGCCGACGTCGTCTCGGTGAACTCGTCGATGTTCGCGCGAGTGCCGGGCCCGGCCGACTTCGACGAGATCGAGGCCACGATCTCGGCATAGGGCACCTCCACCACGCTGCTGATCGCCTTGACGATGGGCGTGGTGGCCTGCCCGGCGCAGGTGATCATGTTGACGTTGACGGCCTCGAGGTTGAAGTGCAGGTTGACCGGCGGGCAGATGTAGCGCCCGACCGCGGCCGGGGTGAGGTCCACCGCGATGATCCCGGCCTCGGCATACCGGGGCGCGTTGGCCTCGTGCGCCTTCGCCGAGGTGCACTCGAAAACGATGTCGGGTAGCTGGGGCTGGGCCAGCAACCAGTCGACGCCCTCCGAGCTGGCCTCCAGGCCGATCGCGGCAGCGCGCCGCAGGCCGTCGCTGGTGGGATCCACCCCGATCATGTATCGCGGCTCGATGGCCTGGCTGCGGCGCATCAGCTTGAACATGAGGTCGGTGCCGATGTTGCCCGGACCAACGATCGCGGCGATGCCGCGCCGTCCTGCGGTCATGACTGCTCCTTGGCGAATCGCGCGGTAACGCTGCCGAGTCCGGCAAACGTCGCGGTGAAGGTGTCGCCCGGCTCCACCGCCGCCATCGACGTCACCGAGCCAGGCAGGACGACGTGGCCCGCCTCAAGGGTGATGCCTCGGGCACCGACAGTGTTGGCGAGCCAGACGAGGGAGTTCAGCGGAGAGCCCAGAACAGCGCCACCAGCACCAGTGGCAAAGAGCTCGCCATTCCTGTGGAACGTGCAACCGGCCAGCCGCAGGTCGACCGCGGACACATCGGTCGGGGTGCTACCCAGAACCACCCCACCAGAGGAGGCGTTGTCGGCGATGGTGTCCAGCAGACCGATCTTCCAGTCGCTGATACGACTGTCGACGATCTCCAGGGCGGGCAGCACGAAGTCCACCGCAGCCAGGGCCTCATGGACAGTCACCCCGGGACCGCGCAGCGGCTTCTTCAGGACGAAGGCGATCTCCGGCTCCACCCTCGGCTGGAGGAAACGCCCAGCCGGGATGGCCACGTGCTCGAGGTAGAAGAAGTCGTCAAGGAGGTGACCGTAGTCCGGCTGGTCCACAGCCAGCTGCCTCTGCATCGCCACCGAAGTCAGCCCGACCTTGTGCCCCTTGATCTGTCGCCCACCGGCGGTCAGGGAGCGGATCTGCAGGAGCTGGATCTCGTAGGCGTCGGCCAGGTCCAACCCCGCGTAGGTCGTCGTCAGCGGGTCGATCGGCTTACCGGACTCGTACGCCGACAGGAGCCGGTCTGCCGCAGTGGCGAGGATGGAGGGATCCACACTGGACTCACTTCACTCGAAGGGGCGCGACCCTGGGAATCGATCGCACTTGCTTGACGGTATCCAGCCGGATCGGGCTTGTCGGTGCGCGTTCCGCAAGAAGGAACAGAGCCGCTGCCCACCCAAGTGATCAGCTCGCAAGCAACCCGGTCAACGGCATACTGCGAAGGTTCTTCAGCGCGGCATGGCGCGACTGATGCCCCGGGCCGCTTCCTGTACGTGACGGGCC
>JADGPA010000052.1 GCA_017882685.1 Propionibacteriaceae bacterium
CGGCAAATCACACCGACCAGTCGCGGCTAGAATCGGGCGTCCGCCCCTCAGTGTGAATCCGCACACCAAAGACGGTGGACGGATCCACACTCGGGCGCATGGCGCCCCGACGGGCGTGCATCGGAGCACCCGCTCACCGGGGCTTCGTCGAGCTCAGCCGACATCTTGTATTCGGCATGATCGTGCGATCGCGGGCCCCGAGTTGACGATCGCGGGCCTCCAGCAGCTGGGCGCTTTGGCCACGGCCAGGCACCGACTAAAGGTCGACCAATTTGCTCATGTTCTCCGCGAGCCTGGAGCGTGAGGTCCGGTTCGCGTGCTGGTAACGCTCCACCATCCCGGCGGTGGCGTGTCCCATCATCGCCTTCAGCTCGGCCGTGGTCGCCCCGGTCATGCCAGCCAACGACGCAGCGCTGTGTCGCATGTCGTGAAAAGTGAGGTCTGAGCGACCGGTGATCTTGCGGGCCTGGGCGTAGGCGTACCGAAGCGCCTTCTCCGACATCGGCGAGATCCCGTCGCGACCCGGGAACAGGTAGCCGTCCCGGCCCGCCACCGGGATGCTCGCCACGTACTTCGCGAGGTGACCGATCAGATGGGGAGGAATGCCGACATCACGCACGCCAGCGTGAGTCTTCGGAGGCCCGACGTGGGTCTGCCCCTTGGTGCGAGTGACAGCCTGCCGGACGTGCACGACTCCCTCCGCGAGATCCAGATCGCGCCGGCGCAGCCCGCGGACCTCACCAGCGCGGAGCCCGCACCAGCCCGCCAGAAGTACCGGCAGTCCCTGACGCGGTGGCAGGTCCAGCAGCCGGTTCAGCTCGGCTGGCGACGCCGGCTCGATGTCGCGGGTCCGACGGACTCGCCCTGCGTTGCGAACCCGGCAGGGGTTCCGCTGGATGAGCCCCTCCTCCTCCGCCTCCCGAAGGATCGAGCGCAGCAGCGAGTAGGCGTGCTTGCGTTGGGTCGGACGGTCCTCGCTCAGCACCGTCGAGTACCAGTGGCGCACACGGTCAGGATCGAGCTGGCGCAGCTGCACGGTGCCGAGGGTGGGCAGGATCAGGTGCTCGAGAATCTTGTCGTATTCCTCGCGCGTCCGTGGGGTGAGGTCGCGTTCAGCGAGACATCGGCGGGCGTAGCCGGCGACCGAGCCGACGTCGGGGTCGTTGTCCACGTCCTTCTGCGGCGGACGCCACTCCTCGCGCACGATCTCGCGGTGGGTTTCTGCGAGCCAGTACTCGGCATCGATCTTTGAGACAAAGGCGTGCGGAGCCTCGTAGCGCCCCTGGTCCGGTCCCACGTAGCGTGCGCGGAAGTACCCGGAGCGCTGCTCGATGCTGCCGAACGACCGCCGTCCGTGAGCCATCAGGCACCCCCAAAACCCCGAAATTCTGGGTTCCAGCATATCTCGCTGACTAGGGGAAACGCTTGCCCCAAAATTCACATTTTGGGGCATATCTGGGGCAAAGGGTGTCCTCCAGAGCCCAAATCCGACCACTCCTGACCCTGCCAGTTTCGGGTATAACCCCTAGTGGCGAACCAGTAATCCCTAGTCAGACAGCGAGTGCCAAAATGGTCGGGGCGACAGGACTCGAACCTGCGGTCTCCTGCTCCCAAAGCAGGCGCGCTAGCCACTACGCTACGCCCCGGTCAACCGGCGCCACTCTACGGGGCCGCGGCGAGGCGGCCAACTCCGGTGAAGATCACAGACCCGGACTCAGCTCCGGGGAGAGCAGCAGCCAGGCCAGTGGTTCTGCGTCATGGATGCGACCGTCGGCATAGGCGCACAGCACCTGGCCCCGCGCCTTCTCGGCCACCTGGGCGTATAGCCCGGCCTTGTCCCACTCCGGCGGGCACAGCTCCAGCAGCCCCACCAACTGGGCCTGCTCGGTCCAGGTGAGCAGCGGCGCCTCGCCGGGCAGTGACCCACCCAACCGGTTGGCCACACCAGCCAACTCAGCTCCGCCGACCTCGACGCTCCGGTAATGCAGCAGCGAGCTCTCCAGCGATGCCGTCCGGCCGATCGCCGAGCGACCCAGCAGGTCGTGGCACCGGGCCTGGATGTCCATGCCCAGTGAGATGGACGCCAGCCAGGCCGCCATCACCACCCGTCCGTAGCCGACACCGACCGGGAGCCGGGCGAGGAGTCGGAGCGCGTCCGACACCAGGGCGCCCTCGCCGAGGCTGCGGCCCCGACTCAGCCCGAACGCCGCACCCAGCACGGAGTCGGCCGTCGTCCAGTCGACCCGGTCGAGGAGTTCATCTGCGGCTGGATCGAGCCAGAGAGCGTGCCGGTCCGCGGCCTGCTGGACGCACACCGCCTCAGCCAGGCTCAGGCCGTTGCCCCGCTTGACGGCCTCCGACGCCACCGCGTGCAGCACCGATTCGGCACCCGGCACCCACTCCAGCGGCACCCGGCTCAAACCACGCGGCGTCTGGATATCAAGGATCCGCCGGCCCACCGGCCCAGTCACCCCGACGACCCCGTCGGAGTACTCCACCTGCACCCCGGGGGGCCCGCTCAGGCCGAAGTCGGCCAGCTCGCTCCACCACGGCTCGTCGGCGTCGAGTTGGGTGTCGTTCAGCCACGGAGGGAGGCGACGGGTGAGGTCCTCAATCCCTTCGTACCAGTCGGCCCCGATTGCCGTCACCAGCCGCTGGCCCGCGTCCAGTCCCGTGCTGGCCGGGGCGACCTGGTAGTCGACACACGCACTGCTGGCGCCTGGGTCTTCGAGCTCCTCGAGGTAGCCCTGCTCCAGCCGCAACCCGAGCACCGGTCCGGCGGCGTGCGCCGGAGCAAGCGCCAGCAGCGCCGTTACCCCGCTCCCCCAGCTCCAGAGGGTGTACTCCGATCCCGGCCGCACCCGCAGCAGGTCGGTGACCGGCAGCGTGCGTCCCGGTTCGGTGGTGAGCACCCACCGGTTCCGCCAGCCGCCGTTCACGGCCTGACGCTGCATCACCAGGCCGGAGGCGGTCGTCAGGGTGTGTTCCACTTCGTCCTCGACGGACAGCTCGGCCGGCGCGCCCGCGGCACCCACCCACGCCAGTTCGACCACGAGCTCATCTCCCCGGACGAGCTTGATGCTGGTGCCGTCCTCGGCGACGCGGACCTGAGCGTCGCCCCACTGCATCACCGCCGGCGCTGGCATCGCGCGCACCAGTAGAGATTGCGGGCTTCGAACAGCCGCATGCTGACTTCACGTCCGCACACCAGGCAGGGCTGGCCCGCGCGACGGTAGACGTAGACCTCGCCGCCGTGGCGGTCCACCCGCGGGTCGCGGCCGGTCGCCTCCGGCGAATCCTCGGGACGGACGGTGTCGATGCGGCCGTGCATCACGCCCTGGGGCATCAGCTCGACGAGGTCGGCCCAGATCCGGTTCCAGGCGCGCCGTGAGAGCGACGAGCCGGGGGTGTCCGGGTGGATCCGTTGCCGGTACAGCACCTCGGCCCGGTAGATGTTGCCCACGCCTGCAGCGACCCGTTGGTCCATCAGCAGCGAGGCCATCGTTCGGTCCGAGCGGTGCACCCGCCTCCACGCCCGATCCGGATCGGCGTCGGCGCGCAGCGGGTCGGGGCCCAGGGTGGCCACCAGCCCGGCCACCTCTTCCGGCCCGACGAGCGCGCAGGCCTGGGGTCCGCGGAGCTCTGCCGCGTGCTCCTTGGTCTCGAGCCGCAGCCGCAGGGTGCTGGCACCTTCCACCGCGCCCGGCTTCACCCAGCGCAGCTTGCCGATCAATCCCAGATGGATGTGGACGAACGGCCCGGAGGTGGCAGGCGACCCTTCGTGACGCTCGCTCGCTGCGCTCACGAACTCCTCAGGGACCGTTGGAGGGGTGGGC
Organism: Propionibacteriaceae bacterium; assembly: GCA_017882685.1. Lineage (GTDB taxonomy): Bacteria > Actinomycetota > Actinomycetes > Propionibacteriales > Propionibacteriaceae > Propionicimonas. Next base: position 3,837 of record JADGPA010000052.1, read on the forward strand.
GACCCTTCGTGACGCTCGCTCGCTGCGCTCACGAACTCCTCAGGGACCGTGAGAGGGGAGAAGTCGAGGACCAGGTGCTTACCGAAGGCTTCGGCTGTGCGGAACACGGTCCCGTCAAGCAGGGAAGACGCCTCCGCGAAGCGGCCCTGTGGGCTGGAGACCGACACCCTCCGGCCGGCGAAGGCGTGGTCCAGCTCCGCGGCGAGGCGGTGGATCACGTGACCCTCGGGCATTTCATCTCCTGCGTGACGGGTTTCGGGAGTCTACGCTGCCCCCATGAGCGGAACCGAGCGCCATACCGAGCCCGATCGCGGTTTCGGCCGCGATGGCATCTCCGGCCTGGTGGACGCGAATCGCGCCCTCAGGGCCCGCGACGTGTCCCGCCCCGGGTCCGACGAGCAGGAAGCCGCTGAACGGGTCGTGGCAGCAGCCCTCGCGCGCCTGGAGCGCCCCCGCCGCTGACGGGCACCTCGGGGTATGTTGAGCGGGATCGAGGGGCCTAGCAACCTCCCAACACCCGTGGGGTCAGCGAGGCTCCTAACCCCAAGCCTGTGAGGTCGCATGTACCCGGCAAACATCACGCGCGCAGAAGCCGCCGAGCGATCGGCGGAGGTGTCCACCCATAGCTACGAGGTGCTCGTCGACCTCTCGGGCCGGGTGCCCGACGCGGGCGACTTCGACCCGAGCGCCACCTTCGTCTCGACCTCCACCGTGCGGTTCACCACCGTCGGCGGCGCCACCTACGTCAACCTGATTGCCGACCGGCTGCTCGCAGCGACCCTCGACGGCACGCCGTTGGACGATGACGCCTTCGCCGACCACAAGGTGCATTTCCGCGCGGACGCCGGCGACCACGAGCTCGTAATCACCGCCCTGTGCCGCTACAGCCGCACCGGGGAGGGGCTGCACCGTTTCGTTGATCCCGTCGATGATCTCGTGTACTGCTACACCCAGCTCGAGCCCGCCGACTCGCGTCGGCTCTACGCCTGCTTCGAGCAGCCCGACCTGAAGGCCACCTTCGCCCTCACCGTCGTCGCCCCCGACGCCTGGACGGTTCTTTCCAACTCCCCCGCCGTCGACCCCGCCTCACTGGGCGACGGCCTGGCCCGCTGGGAGTTCGCCCCCACCCCGCCGGTCTCCACCTACATCACCGCACTGATCGCCGGCTCCTTCCACGTCGTGAAGGACACGCTCACCGGCAAGGCCGCGGAGATTCCGCTGTCTGTGGCCTGCCGGCAGTCGCTGGTTCCCTTCCTGGACGCCGAACGAATCCTGGCCACCACCAAGGCCGGCTTCAAGGTCTTCGAGGAGCACTTCGGCATGCCGTACCCGTTCGCCGACTACGCGCAGGTGTTCGTGCCGGAGTTCAACGCTGGAGCCATGGAGAATGCCGGCTGCGTCACCATCCGCGACGAGTACCTCTACCGGTCCCGCGTCACCCAGGCCTCCCACGAGACCAGAGACAACACGATCCTGCACGAACTCGCCCACATGTGGTTCGGAGACCTGGTCACCATGACCTGGTGGGACGACCTGTGGCTGAACGAGTCGTTCGCCGAGTGGGCGTCCCACTTCTGCCAGGCCGAGATCCGTGCTGGCGGTGTGGCAGGCGATGACCCGTGGGCAACCTTCACCAACAATCGCAAGAACTGGGCCTACCGGCAGGACCAGCTGCCCTCCACCCACCCCGTGGCCGCCGACATGGTCGACCTGGAAGCTGTGGAGCTGAACTTCGACGGCATCACCTACGCCAAGGGCGCCTCGGTACTGTGCCAACTGGTCGCGTTAGTCGGGCAGGACAAGTTCCTTGGCGGAGTACGCGCCTACTTCGCGAAGCACGCCTGGGGCAACACCCAGTTCAGCGATCTGCTCGCCGCCCTCACCGAGGCATCCGGGCGCGACCTGTCGCACTTCGCCACCGAATGGCTGCAAACCGCAGGCGTGAACACGCTGCGCGCCGAGTTCGACACCGCCGACGACGGCACCTTCACCAGTTTCGCGATCCGGCAGACCGCACCCGAACAGTGGCCGACCCTGCGCCGCCACCGTCTGGCGGTCGGCTGCTACGACGAGCAGGACGGACGCCTCGTGCGCGTCCTGCGGGTGGAGGTGGATATCGCCGGCGAGCTCACCGAGGTGCCCGAACTGGTGGGACACGCCCGTCCCTCCCTGGTCCTGCTCAACGACGACGACCTCACCTACGCGAAGATCCGCCTCGACGACAGGTCCCTGGCCACCCTGATCAGCGGCATCCAGACTCTCGACAGCTCGCTCAGCCGGGCGTTGTGCTGGGGCGCGGCCTGGGACATGTGTCGCGACGCCGAGATGCACCCGGCCGACTTCGTCACCCTCGTGCTGTCGGGCATCGGCGTGGAGACCGACCTCACCGCCGTCCAGGCCGTCCTCGGTCAGGCGCGCGTGGCGATCGACCAGTACTCGCCACGGGACGCCCGGGCGACGTTGAACGACCGGTTCGTCACCGGCCTCGCCCACTTGCTGAAGGACGCGGAAGCCGGCTCCGACCACCAGCTCGCGTTCGCCCGCTCCCTGATTTCCGCAGCGCGGTCCGACGCGGTGGTGCAGGTGCTGCAGGCGTGGCTTGCCGGCGAGGAGGCGCCAGCAGGGCTGGCCATCGACACCGACCTGCGCTGGCACATCCTCACCAACCTGGCGCGCGTGGGCGTGGCCGGAGAGGCGGAGATCGAGGCCGAGCAGGCCCGCGACGCCACCGCCCGCGGCGCAGAAAAGGCCGCAGGGGCCAGGGCCGCCCGCCCCTCCCCCGAGGCGAAGGCAGAGGCTTGGCAGCTCGCGACGGCTGACGACACCGTTGCCAACGAGACCCACTTCCAGACCTGCACGCAGTTCTGGCAATACGACCAGGACGAGGCGCTGCGCCCGTACGTGCAGAGCTACCTCGACGTCGCGCAGGCCATTTCCGATGGTCGGGACGGCTGGGTGGAGCGCAGTTCGACCATCCGACAGCATGTATTGGGGCTGCTGTTCCCGCGTTCGCTGGCCGATCGACAGACGCTGCAACTGATGGCGCTGTGGGTTCAGGGCAGCAAGCTCAGCGACTCGGTCCAGCGTCAGGTGGCCGAGAGCAGGGACGACGCCGAGCGCTCACTGCGGTGCCAGGAGGCTGCGGCGACCCGCTAGCTCTTCGGGCGCCAGCCCGGGCCGAGGATGACCGCTGTCAGCACGAGCGTGATCGACAGGGGGACGAACAGCGTGACGGTCAGCATTTCCAGCACGGTGGGGTCGGTGACCGCCGGCCAGCTGGGCAAGGTCTCCAGCGGAAAGAGTGCAGGGACTGGAAGCATGGTCACACGCTAGCCGACCTACGATGCTCCTCGCGAGGCTCCGCCCCCTCGTCAAGACTCCGCCTCTTGAACCGCGGACGCGGTTCGCGAGGCGATCGTCTAGATTGACGCTTCGAGGACCGGGACAGTCTCATCACCACACCGGTTCGAGAACCCGAGGAGCGTTTGCGTGGCTGACCCAGCACCCGACACCCCGACCTCAGGCATTTCTCCCCGCGTTGTCGTCGATGGCCCCGAACTGGCCCGCTCGCTGGCGCGGATGGCCCACCAGATCCTCGAGGCCAACCGCGGCGCCGACGACCTGGTGCTGCTCGGGATCCCGACCAGAGGCGTCTTCCTCGCCCGGCGACTGGCCGCGCTGATCGCCGACATCGAGGGTCGTCCGGTGCGCATCGGCGAACTCGACATCACGATGTATCGCGACGACCTGCGCGCCAACCCCACCCGCCGTGTGGGCCGCACCGCCATCCCGGGCCGCATCGACGACGCTGTGGTGGTCCTCGTGGACGACGTGTTGTTCTCGGGACGCACGATCACGGCAGCCATCGACGCGTTGCGCGACCTGGGTCGGCCGCGCGCCGTCCGCCTCGCGGTGCTCGTCGACCGCGGGCACCGGGAACTGCCGATCGCCGCAGACCACGTCGGACGCACCATCCAGACCGCTGCGGACGAACGCGTCCAGGTGCGTCTGAGCGAGCTGGACGGGGACGACGCCGTCACCATCGGAAGGACCGGGGGCAAACGATGAGGCACCTGCTGAGCGCGTCCGACCTGGACCTCGCTTCCGCCACCTCGATCCTCGACGTCGCTGAGGAGATGCAGCAGGTGCAGTCGCGGCCGGTGAAGAAGCTGCCGGCCCTGCGCGGCCGCACCGTGGTGAACATCTTCTTCGAGGACTCCACCCGCACCCGAACCTCGTTCGAGATCGCCGGCAAGTGGCTCTCGGCCGACACCATCAACGTGTCGGCGAAGGGCTCGTCGGTCTCCAAGGGCGAGTCCCTGCGCGACACCATGCTGACCCTGGACGCAATGGGCGTTGACGCCTTCGTGATCCGGCACCCGTCCTCGGGCGCTGCCCACCAGGTGGCCGGCTGGGTGCAGGCCAAGGTCATCAACGCCGGCGACGGCCAGCACGAGCACCCCACACAGGCGCTGCTGGACGCGTACTCGATGCGCCACCACTTCCGCAGCATCGGCTCTGACGGCTTCGCAGGAAAGAAGATCGCGATCGTCGGCGACCTCCTGCATTCCCGGGTGGTGCGCAGCAACGTCCTGCTGCAGCGCACCCTCGGCGGCGGGGTGGTGCTGGTTGCCCCGCCGACACTGTTGCCGACCGGGGTGGAGACCTGGGGCTGTCCGGTCACCAGCGACTTCGATGCTGCCCTCGCCGAGGCCGATATCGTGATGATGCTGAGGGTGCAGCGGGAGCGGATGGCCGGCGCCTTCTTTCCCTCCGAACGCGAGTACGCCGAGGGCTACGGCCTCACCGAGGCCCGGCTCGCGGCGATGAAGCCAGGCGCCGCGATCTGCCACCCGGGTCCGATGAACCGGGGCGTCGAGATCTCCAGCGCTGCCGCCGATGCCGCGAACTCCCTTGTCCTCGACCAGGTGGCCGGCGGCGTCGCCGTCCGGATGAGCGTGCTGTACCACCTCTTGGGCTCGGACGAAGGAGCGAAGCAGTGACGACCAGTAGTGGGAGCTTGCTGATCACCGGGGCGCGCCTCGCCGACGGCACCAGCACAGACCTGTACATCAGCGATGGAGTGCTGGCCGACCCGGCGTCGGCACCGGCCGGCGTGGAGCGCATTGACGCCGATGGGGTGCTCGCACTGCCGGGGCTGGTCGACCTGCACACCCACCTGCGGCAGCCCGGACGCGAGGACGCAGAGACGGTCGCCTCCGGTACAGCTGCCGCCGCCCGGGGGGGGTACACCTGCGTGCACGCCATGGCCAACACCGACCCCGTGACCGACACCGCCGAGGCCGCCGAGTACGTCCAGGCCCTGGGCGAGCGCGACGGCCACTGCCAGGTGCGGGTGGTCGGCGCGGTCACCAGGGGCCTCGGCGGGGCTGAACTCGCGGAGCTGGGGCTGATGGCCGCATCCAGCGCGGGCGTCCGGGTGTTCTCCGACGACGGCCGCTGCGTCGATGACTCACTGGTGATGCGTCGGGCGCTGACCTACGTGAAGTCGTTCGACGGCGTCGTCGCGCAGCACTCGCAGGACCCGCGCCTGGCCGGTCCGGGCGCGTGCTGCCACGAGTCGGAATACTCGGGACGCCTCGGGCTTCCCGGGTGGCCGTCGCAGGCAGAGAGCGTGATCGTCGCCCGCGACGTGCAGTTGGCCGAGCTCACGGGTTCACGGCTCCACGTCTGCCACGTGTCCACGGCGGAGAGCGTCGACGTGGTGCGGTGGGCGAAGGCCCGCGGCATTCGCGTGACCGCTGAGGTCACCCCGCACCATCTCCTGCTGGACACTCCGCTGGTCTCCGACTACGACACCACGTTCAAGGTGAACCCGCCGCTACGGACCGCCGAGCACCTGGAGGCGGTGCGGGAGGGACTCGCCGACGGCACCATCGACAGTGTCGGCACCGACCACGCCCCGCACGCCCGCCAGGACAAGGACCACCCGTTCGACGTCGCGCTGCCCGGCATGCTCGGTCTCGAGCAGGCGCTGGCCGTGGTGGTTGACGTCATGGTCAACACCGGACGCATGGACTGGCCGACCCTCGTGGAACGGATGTCCGCAGCCCCGGCACGCATCGGCCGGGTTGTCGGTCAGGGGCGTCCGCTGGTGGTTGGTGAGCCGGCCAACCTGGTGCTGGTCGACCCCTCCGCCCGCGGGGTCGTGGACGGCGCGGCGTCCGCGTCCCGGGCCCGCAACAACCCGTATCACGGCCGCGACCTGCCCGATCCGGTGGTCGCGACCATCTGGAAGGGCGGCGTCACCTACCGCCGCTGACCCGAACGGAACGCATCCTCGTTGTTCGGCTTGATCGGAAACGGGGACCCGTTCCCCCCGTTCCGCCGTGAATCGATTCACGGAGTTGTGCGAATCTGCGTCTTCCAGAGCGGGCCACTGGTTATGCTCAAGCCGATTCCGCAGCACGAGGAGGCATCGATGACCCCACAGCGAGCCAGCGTCAAGGACGTGGCCGCGGCCGCCGGGGTGTCCGTCGGGACGGTGTCCAACGTGCTCAACCGGCCGGAGCGTGTGGCGGCGAGGACACGGGCCAAGGTCGAGCAGGCCATGGAGGAGCTCAACTTCCACCGCAACGCCTCCGCCCGGCAGCTGCGCGCCGGCGTGTCCCGCACTGTCGGGGCCATCGTGATGGACGTCGGCAACCCCTACTACACCGAACTCGCCCGCGGCATCGAGGACCGGCTGGCCGTCGACGACCACACCCTGATCCTTTGCTCCTCCGACGACGACCCGCGCCGCGAGGCCCGCTTCCTGCGGCTCCTGGCCGAACAGGGCGTCCGTGGCGTCCTCGTCACCCCGATGTCCACGACCAAGGACCGGCTGTCCGCCCTGCGCCGGCTCGGCATCCCGTCGGTACTGATGGACTCCAGCAGCCGCGACCACGCCTCCGTCGGCGTCGACCACGTCTCTGGCGGACGCCAGGCGGTCGCCCACCTGCTTGCGCAGGGGCACCGGCGCATCCTCTTCCTCGCCGGTCAAGAGGAACTGCAGCAGACCCGTCACCGGCTCAAGGGTGCCGTCGACGCGATCCAGTCCGCCGGCCTCGACCCGTCCGAGGTCCTGAAGGTGGTCACCCTGCCCGCGCTGACAGCCAACGACGGCCAGCAGGGCCTGATCAAGGCGCTCGAATCCGGCTGGGGACCGACGGCCGTCTTCTGCATGAACGACATCGTCGCGCTGGGCGCCATGCGGGAACTGCGCCGCAGTGGCCTCGCCGTCCCGTCCGACATGGCCGTTGTCGGCTACGACGACCTCTATCTCGCCGCCGAACTGATGACCCCGCTCACCTCCGTCCGCCAGCCGATGCGCCAGCTGGGTTGGGCTGCGGCCGACCTGCTCCTCACCGACACCCCGCACGTCCTGTTCGAGCCCGAGCTGATCGTTCGGGCGTCGTCGGACTTCCTGCGCCGCTGACGCCGTTAGTGTTTCGGTGTGACCAGCACTGACCGCGCCTGGTGGCGTGACGCCGTGGTGTACCAGATCTACCCACGCTCCTTCGCCGACGCGAACAACGACGGAATCGGTGACGTCCGGGGGATGATCGACAAGCTCGACTACCTCAAGGACCTCGGCGTGAACGCTGTATGGGTGAGTCCCTGGTACCCCTCGCCGATGGCCGACGGCGGCTACGACGTGACCGATTACTGCGACATCGACGCGTCCTTCGGCACCCTTGCCGACGCCGACGAGTTCGTGGTCGGCGCCCACGAGCGCGGCCTCCGCGTGCTGATCGACCTGGTGCCCAACCACTCCTCCGAGGCCCACCCAGCCTTCCGGGCGGCCCTCGGGGCAGGTCCTGGCTCGCCGGAGCGGGAGATGTTCCACTTCGCCGACGGCACCGGTTCCGACGGTTCCCGGCCGCCCAACAACTGGGGTTCGCTGTTCGGTGGCCCTGCGTGGGAGCGCGTCGTCGGCCCGTCCGGTCCTGAGCAGTGGTACCTCCACATGTTCGCCCCCGAACAACCCGACTGGAATTGGGTCAATCCTGCAGTGGTTGCCCTGTTCGACGACGTGATCCGGTTCTGGTTCGACCGTGGCGTCGACGGCCTTCGGGTCGACGTCGCCGACGGCCTGGTCAAGGCAACCGGCTACCCGGACACCCCGATCGACCCGGACACCGGTCTTGGCATCGCCAGCTTCTACCCCGGCCACCCGTGGTGGAACCAGCCCGAGCTGGAAGCCATCCAGCGGCATTGGCGCGAGATCGGCGACGGCTATGCCGATCGGCACCTGGGCGAGCGGATCTTCGTCTGCGAGGCCAACACCAAACCGCTGGACGCGCTGATGCGGTTTGTCGACGCGGGCCGGATGCACACAACCTTCAACTTCGACATGTTGTGGTGCGAGTGGGAGGCGGGTTCGTTGCGGGCGATGATCGACCGCAACCTGGTCTCCCACGCCACCGTCGGGGCGCCGACCACCTGGGTGCTCGGCAACCACGACTGCACCCGGGTGGTGACCCGGTACGGCAAGCCGGAGACCGGCAGGCCGTTCACGCTCGACGGGCCGCCAGCGGAGTGGCAGTACCGGTTCGCGGACTACTTCACCCCCATGCCCACCGACAACGAGCTGGGCCGGCGCCGCGCTCGCGCGGCCGCACTGCTGGAGCTCGCGCTGCCCGGGCCTGCCTACATCTACCAGGGCGAGGAGCTGGGCCTTCCCGAGGTGGAGGACCTGCCGGACGCCGCCCGCCAGGATCCGAGCTTCTTCCGCGCCGGCGGTCGCACCAAGGGTCGGGACGGCTGCCGCGTGCCGCTGCCCTGGTCGGCTACCACGCCGCCCTACGGCTTCGGGACCGACGCGCAGCCCTGGCTCCCCCAGCCGCCGGTCTGGGCTGAGCTCAGCGCGGCAGCACAAGTTGGTGACGCCGACTCCACCCTCACCCTCTACCGGCGGGCGCTGGCCGTGAGGGGCACCCACCCCGCGCTCGGCGACGGCGCGCTGGCCTGGGGCGACACCTACCCGGGCAAGGTCCTGTACTTCACCCGCGAGCCCGGTTTCGGGTGCCTGGTGAACATCTCCGGGGCGCCGGTGGACCTTCCTTCCGGCGCCGAGGTGGTCGTCGCTTCCGCGCCGCTTGTCGACGGACGGGTGCCGACGGACACCACGGTATGGCTGACGCTCGCCTCTGACTGAACTCAGGCGGGAGGGCACCTGCGCGCCCCTGTCGGCGGGACGGTCGGCGCCCCTATGCTCCGAAAATGACGACCAATCCGAGTGCTTCTGGAGTACACCGACTCCTCGCGCAGCACATGCTCGTCGACGGGCTACCGCTCGTCCTCGATCTGACGGCGTCGCAGGGGTCCTGGTTGATCGATCAGGCCACCGGCGAACGCTACCTGGACATGTTCACGTTCTTCGCGTCCTCGGCCCTGGGGATGAATCATCCCGGGCTGACCGAGGACCCCGACTTCAGGCGCGACCTGCTGGAGGCCGCGCTCAACAAGCCCAGCAACTCCGACGTGTACACCGTGGCCCTTGCCCGGTTCGTGGAGACGTTCGACCGCGTGATGGGCGACCCCGCCCTGCCCCACCTGTTCTTCATCGAGGGCGGCTCCCTTGCTGTGGAGAACGCCCTGAAGGTGGCCTTCGACTGGAAGAGCCGCTGGAACGAGGCCCACGGCATCTCCCCCGACCTCGGCACCCAGGTGATGCACCTCACCGGGGCTTTCCACGGACGCAGCGGCTACACCATGTCGCTCACCAACACCGACCCCAACAAGGTGGCCCGGTTCCCGAAGTTCGCCTGGCCCCGGATCGAATCGCCGTGGATCGCGGACGAGCGCGACGTGCCCGCCTACGAACGGCGCGCCCTGGCGCAGGCGGTAGAGGCGTTCGAGGCGAACCCGCACGACATCGCCTGTTTCATCATGGAATCGGTGCAGGGCGAGGGCGGCGACCACCACTTCCGTCCGGAGTTCTTCGCGGCGATGAAGGACCTGTGCCACCGCTACGACGCGCTCTTCGTCGTTGACGAGGTGCAGACCGGCGGCGGCCTCACCGGCAAGCCGTGGGCCTACCAGTGGAAAGGCGTCGAGCCCGACGTCGTCGCGTTCGGCAAGAAGCTGCAGGTCTGCGGTGTGATGGCAGGCGGACGCGTGGACGAGGTACCTGACAACGTGTTCCACGTCCCATCCCGGATCAACTCGACCTGGGGCGGCAACCTCACGGACATGGTGCGATCGCGGCGGATCCTCGAGATCATCGAGGCCGACCACCTGTTCGAGGCCGCCCAGGTGAGGGGCGCGGAACTGCTCGACGGCCTGCAGAACCTCGCCGCCACCCACCCGCTGCTGACGAACCCCCGCGGGCTCGGCCTGATGTGCGCACTCACGATGCCCGACCGCGACGTCCGCGACCGGGTGCTGAAGGTCCTGATGGACCGGGAGTTGGTGATCATGCTCGGTTGCGGGCATCGGTCCTTGCGGGTGCGGCCCGCGCTGACAGTGAGCAGCGAGACGATCCAGATCGCCCTTGCTGCACTTGATCGGGCGGTCACGCTGGTCGAGCACGACCGGGATCGGGACGGCGATGTTCAGTACGCATGACCTGCGCGCGGGGTTCGCGCGCTCGCTGTCTGCGATGTACGGCACGGAGGTGCCGGCCTACAACACCCTGGTTGACGTTTCGACGCAGGTGAACGCCGACGTGCTGGCCGCCGACCCGGTGCGGGCCGAGCGGTTGGGTCGGATCGACCGGGTGACCGCCGAGCGGCATGGGGCGATCCGGGTCGGCACGGCTGCAGAGCTGCGTCAGGTGGCGCAGGTGTTCGCAGCGCTCGGCATGGAGCCGGTCGGGTTCTACGACCTGCGCGGCACCGAGGCCACCTCACTACCGATCGTGTCGACGGCGTTCCGTTCCATCACGCCGGACGCGCTGGCGATCAACCCGTTCCGGGTGTTCACCTCCGTCCTCGTCACTGACGACCGGCGCTACTTCGACGCCGGGCTGCAGGGCGAACTGGACGCATTCCTCGCCCGGCGGACGCTGTTCGGGCCCGACGTGCTCACCCTCGCCGAGCGCGCAGAGGCCGACGGCGGCCTGCCCGACGCCGACGCCGCCCAGTTCCTGCGGCTGACCACGGCGTGCTTCGAGCTCTCCCCCGAACCAGTCGACCGGGCCTGGTACGCCCGGCTGTCGGCGATCTCCGGTGTGGCTGCCGACATCGGTGGGGTGCCCACCACCCACATCAACCACCTGACGCCGCGGGTGCTCGACATCGACGACCTGTACCGGCGGATGGAGGGTCTCGGCATCACGATGATCGACGAGATCCAGGGCCCGCCGAAGTGGGCAGGCCCCGACGTGCTGCTGCGCCAGACCTCGTTCAAGGCGCTGGCTGAGCCGCGGAAGTTCCGAGAGCCGGACGGGACCATCACCGATGGCGCGCTCAGCGTCCGCTTCGGCGAGGTGGAGCAGCGCGGGATCGCGCTCACCCCCGCCGGGCGCGACCGCTACGACCGGCTGATCGTCGAGATCGACCAGCGAACGGCGGCGGCGACTCCTGCCGAGCGGGACGCGATCAAGGTCGAGCTGTGGCAGGCCAACTGGCCCACCGACGAGGAAGGACTCCTTGCCAACGGCGAGGGCTTCTTCGAGTTCTCCGCTGCGGCCCGACGGCTCGATGGTGACCCGCCGCGGACGGTGTCCGGGCTGGTCGAGCAGGGCTGGCTGGTGGCCACCCCGATCGTGTACGAGGACTTCCTGCCGCGCTCGGCCGCGGGCATCTTCGCTTCCAACCTCGACAGCAAGGGCAGCAGGGACGCCCACGCGGAGGGCTCACCACGTGACGCCGACTGGATCGCAGAAGCCGTCGGACGCACCGTGCACGACCCCATGCAGCTGTACTCGGAGCAGAGCAGGGCCTCGCTGGTGACGGCCTGCGTCGAGCTCCGCATCCCGACCCCGGAGGTGAACCGATGACCCTCGCCGAACGCACCGCCGACCTGCTGCGGGAGTTCGGGCTCGAGCCCGACTTCCTCGGCGGGGCCGGTGAGCCAATGCCAGGACGCAGCCCGATCGACGGCAGCGAGCTGCCCACCGTCGGGAGCCACACCGAGGCGGAGGTGGCAGAGACGCTCGCCGCTGCGTCTGCGGCGTTCGAGGAGTGGCGCCTGACCCCTGCACCGGTGCGCGGCCGGCTTGTGAAGCGGCTGGGCGAGCTGATCGGCGAGCACAAGCAGGCGCTGGCCGACCTGGTGACGATCGAGGTGGGGAAGATCGGCTCCGAGGCCCTCGGCGAGGTGCAGGAGATGATCGACATCTGCGACCTGGCCGTCGGGCTGTCGCGGCAGCTGTTCGGGCGCACCATGCCGTCGGAACGCAGCGGGCACCGGCTGCAGGAGGTGTGGCACCCGCTGGGGGTGGTCGGGGTGATCTCGGCGTTCAACTTCCCGGTGGCGGTGTGGTCGTGGAACGCTGCCGTCGCGCTGGTGTGTGGCGACACCGTGGTGTGGAAGCCGTCGGAGCTCGCGCCGCTGACCGCGCTCGCCACGTCGTCGCTGCTGGCACGGGCCGTGGCCGACGTCGGCGCGCCACCGGCGGTCGGTGGGCTGCTGCTCGGCGGACGCGACGTCGGCGAGGTGATGGTGGATTCCCCGCAGGTCGCCCTCATCAGCGCCACCGGCTCGACCCGGATGGGTCGCGAGGTGGGTCCGCGGGTCGCGTCCCGGTTCGGACGGGTGCTGCTCGAGCTCGGCGGCAACAACGCCGTCGTGCTGACCCCGTCCGCCGACCTGGACCTGGCGGTGAACTCGATGGTGTTCGCCGCAGCGGGCACAGCCGGCCAGCGATGCACGAGCCTGCGCCGGCTGATCGTGCACCGGTCGGTGGCCGACGCCGCTGTCGACCGGCTGGCGCGGGCGTACGCATCCCTGCCGATCGGTGACCCGTTGGACCCGGCGACGCTGGTGGGGCCGCTGATCACCGATCGTGCCTTCGAGGCCATGGCGGCAGCACTGGACGAGGCCCGGAGCGACGGCGGGGAGGTGGTCGCCGGTGGCGAGCGTGTCGACGTCGGAGCGGGTGGCTGTTACGTGCGTCCGGCGCTGGTGCGGATGGCATCCCAGACCGCGGTGGTGCTGCGGGAGACCTTCGCCCCGATCCTGTACGTCGTCGCCTACGACGATTTCGACGAGGCGCTGGCGCTGCACAACGCTGCTTCCCAAGGACTGTCGGCGGGCATCTTCACCCGCGACCAGGCCGAGGCCGAGCTGTTCCTCGCCACTGCCGACACCGGCATCACCAACGTGAACGTCGCCACATCCGGCGCGGAGATCGGCGGGGCGTTCGGCGGTGAGAAGGAGACCGGCGGCGGACGGGAGTCCGGCTCGGACGCCTGGCGGGCCTACATGCGCCGCTCCACCAACACGATCAACTACTCCGGCGGCGTCCAGCTGGCGCAGGGCGTGAGCTTCGGCTCGTAACCCGTTCGGCGGCGTACGAGTTCGCCGAACATCTTGGCGCGTCCGTACGCCGTCGAGCATGATGGTGTGAATCCTGGCGGAGAGGACGGCGATGCTCGGATCCCGTTGCGCGGGAACGGCACTGCTGATAACTGCGATGGCCTTCGTCGCAGCGCCCACAGCCGGCGCCGAACCGCGACATCCGCCTGAACCGGGCATGCTGCCAACTGCCGCCCCCGAGAGGCCCACCCGACCCAGCAGGATCAATGACATCGACGGGGACGGAAAGCTCGATGTGGTGTTCGTCGACCCCGGAGAGGTGGCAAAACCCGATGACGACCAACTCGGGTACGGCGGCTCCGTCCAGGTGCTGTTCGGCGACGGCAAGTTGCAGCAGGTGACGACGAGCCAGCTCCACGACCGGCTGTTCGAGGACTCGTTGTTCGGCTCAGGGCTGGTGGTCGGGGACCTGAACCGGGACGGCTACGCCGACGTTGTGGTCTCCGATCCGAGCGCCTCGGAGTACGCCGGACGAGTCTGGGCCCTGTGGGGATCCGCGGCCGGCATCTCGGCATCGCGGACGACGGTGCTCGCTACCGGCGGGGGGGTCGGTGGCAGCCTCGCCTTCATCCCGCTCCCGGAACCGGTGCTTGCCGTCGGCTCAAGCTCTGAAGCCGGCTATGTCGACCTGTATCGAGTGCGGGACGACGGACACCTCGGGCAACGGCGCCGGATCACCATCGGTTCGGCGGGGATTGTCGGCAGGGCCTTTTCGGATACGGCCTTCGGGTCGGCGATGTCGGCCTCAGGGGACCTGCTGGTGATCGGTGCGCCGGATGCCGGCGCCAGGTGGACTGCGGGCGCGGTCTACGTCCTCCAGTTGCAGCCCGGCCTGCGGTACTGGGCAACCCGGGTGCTCCAGGGGTCAAGGGGCGTCCCCGGAAGACCGGAGGACTTCGACGGCTTCGGCCAGGCCGTGTCCATCCTCGACGACCGCGTGGCGATCGGGGTGCCGTCGGAACAACTGGGCGTCAACGAAACGGCCGGCGCAATCCAGCTGCTTCGGGTCGAACGCACCGGTCATGGGTTGCGCATCCACCCGCGCAGCCTCCTGACCCAGGCGAGCGCAGGCGTTCCGGGAGACGTCGGCGAGACTCACATCCTTGGCGAGACGGTGCTCGTGACCAGGCTGTGCGCGCAGGGGTATGGGGTCATCTCGGCCGACTACGGAAGCAACCACCTGCTCGCCGTCCCTTTCGCTCCCGGCAGCTGCTCCAGTGGTTGGCTCGACACCGACCAGCCGGCAGGGCTCGAACCCCGGAAGTCCTGCCCACCGCCAGTCGGCGTCGTTCGGCGCTTCGTGGATGGTGCCGTGGCCGACGAGCCGGTGATCGTGATCGGTGAACGCACTCTGGTTCTCGGTTGGCCGGGCAGCCTGACCGTGACCGACCTGAGTGGTCGGACCACCGCAGGGGTGCGGCGTCTGGCACCGCCCGCTGCCTGACGACGGCAGACGGCCACCCTAAGCTGTCCCCGTGGACATGGAGCAGGTCTTCACGGGGATAGCCGTCGCCTTCGAGGTGCTCGGCGCTGCCGCGATGATCGTCGGGACCCTGATCGCCGTCTGGGTCGGCGGACGCTCGCTGATGCGCGGCGAGGGTGGCCGCGCGGCTTTCCTGACGCTGCGCAACACCCTTGGTGGTGCGATCCTGCTCGGCCTCGAAGTGCTCGTCGCCGCCGACCTGATCCGCACCATCACGTCCAAGCCGTCGCTGGAGGACGCCCTGATCCTCGGCCTCATCGTCCTGATCCGGACGGTGCTCTCGATGGCGATCCAGATCGAGATCGAGGGCTCCCTGCCGTGGCAGCGGGCGCTCCTCACCAGCGGCGCTCAGGTGATCGCCGACCAGGTGCGGAACCCCAAGACTGTGGACCGAGTTGGGGACGGTTCCTGACTCGGTCCACTCTGCGTGAGTCAGTGGACCTGCGCTGGCCATTTCGCGGCGGCCGCGTGCATGGCCTCTGGCAGCGGTACCGGGCGTCCTGCTGAGTCCCCGCTGACCAGCACCGTCCGGGCCCGCGCCAGCGTCATGCCGTCCAGCGGGTCTTCCACCTGTGCGACGATCGTCACCGACGTACGCCCGACCCGCGCCACCGCTGAGCGCACCCGGTAGGGCTCGAGGCGATGGTTGATCTGGCCCAGGTAGTCGACGTCCTGGCGGGCCACCATCCACAGGAGGTCGTCCTCTGCGGCGGCGTCCATCCGCGTGACGCTGTCGGAGTCGGGATTCATCCGGATCCGCGCCTCTGCAAGGAAGTCGAACACGCGCACGTTGTTCACGTGGCCGTACGGGTCGAGGTCCGACCACCGCACGACGAAGGGGTGCTCGTGCGCCTGGTCGCCGACGTGCCAGCGGCCCAGTGAACGGAAGGGCTCCAGGTGCCCGGACTGGGCGGCGAACCAGGTGCGCTCGGCGGTGGTCATCCGGCGCGGCCGCCCGGCGCCGTAGTCGTACAGGCACAGGGTCGAATGCGCCCTCGCCAACTCCACCCCATCCTGCCGCAGCGAGTAGCCCAGCTGGAAGCGGGCAGCGCCCACCGAGCCGACCACCAGCTCCACCTCGACCGGCTCGGTGCTGAACAGCACGGGCCCGAGGAACTCGATGTGGTGGGAGACGACCATCGTCGAGGTGCCCAGCAGGTGTGCGTTGGGCCCGGACAGCAGCCAGTCGACCCTCGCCTCCTGCAGGTAGTCGGCGACAAGGGCGTTGTTGACGTGGCCCTGGGCGTCAAGGTCCACCCAGCGCAGCGGGACGCGGCTGAGGTGGCCGGTCACTCTTCGTCGGCGGGCTCGGCGTCGTACAGCGATTCCACGACGTCGGCGTACTTGTCCGCAACGAACTTGCGGCGGATCTTCATGTTCGGGGTGACCCCACCGTCGTCCACGCTGAACTCGGAAGGAAGGATCGCGAAACGCTTCACCGTTTCCCAGCGCTCCAGCTTGGCGTTGGCCGAGTTGAGGAAGCGCTGCACGGTCTTGCGCAGGTCGGGGTGCTGGGTGACCTCGGCGTAGTCGAGGTCACCCAGCCCGTGGCGGGTGGCCCACTTGGACAGGTTGTCCCGGTCCATGGTCAGCAATGCGGACACATACTTGCGGCCGTCCCCGACGACCACAACCTGCGAGACGTAGGGAATGCTGGCCGCGACAACGCCCTCGACCTTCGACGGGGCGACATACTTTCCGCCCGAGGTCTTCATCAGATCCTTCTTGCGATCGGTGATCGTCAGGAAGCCGTCGGCGTCCAGCTTGCCGATGTCGCCGGTGTAGAACCAGCCATCCACCATCACCTCCGCGGTCAGCTCCGGGTCGTTGTGGTAGCCGCGCATCACACCGGGGCCCCGGGTCAGGATTTCGCCGTCCTCTGCGATCCGGAGGTCGGTGCCCGGCATCGCCGGTCCCACCGTTCCGAAGCGGGCGGGCAGGGGCAGGTTCACACAGGTGACCGCGCCGGTCTCGGTGAGCCCGTAGCCCTCGATGATCACCAGGCCCGCCGAGTAGAACCAGGCCTGCACCTGGGAGTTCAGCTTCGCCGATCCGGAGACGAAGAAATCGATGTTGCCGCCCATGCGGTCCTTCAGCTTGCTGAACACCAGCCGGTCGGCGACGGCGTAGGCCAGGCGCATCGACACGGGCAGCGGCCGGTCGTCCAAGCGGTACTCCCGGGACGCGCGCCCGACCGCGAACGCCCAGCGTGCGATCCGGCCCTTGAGTCCGCGCTGCGGAGAGGCGAGCAGGACGGCGGCGCGAACCTTCTCGAAGATGCGCGGGGCGCCGCACATGAAGGTGGGGTGCACCACCCCCAGCCCGCTGACGATCCGGTCAATCCGTCCGTCCACGGCCGTGCTGAAGCCGATGCCCAGCTGAATGGTGAGCAAGGCCTTGCCGAAGACGTGCGACAACGGCAGCCACAGGTACTGCACTGCGGACGGCTCGATGACCTTCATCGCGTCCAGGACGTGGGCCTGGTAGATCCAGCACCGGTGGGTCAGTTCCACGCCCTTCGGCATGCCGGTGGTGCCGGAGGTGTAGATCACGGTCGCCAGGCCGTCGATGGTGGCTGTCTCGATCGCGCGGTCGACCACGCCGGGGTCCTCGGCCAGCACCGCGCGTCCCCGCTCGACGAGCTCCTTCCAGCTGATGACGTGCTCGCCGTCACCCTCACCGTCGAGGAGTATGACGTTGCGGATCTGCGCGCTGGCCTCCGTGGAGTCCTTGAGCTTGGCCAGCTGCTCCGCGTTCTCTGCGACGAGAATGACCGAGCCCGAGTCGGTGACGATGTGGGCGAAGTCGTTGCCCTGAGTGTTGGGGTAGACGGTGGTGGTGGCGCCCCCCGCGCAGTTGATGGCGTAGTCGATCAGGATCCACTCGATGCGGGTGTTGGAAACGATCGCCACCCGATCCTCCGGCTGCAGGCCGAGCGCCAGCAGGCCGGCGGCGAGGTCGTCGACACGGCGCCGGGTCTCGGTCCAGTCGATGGAGTTCCAGACCTCGTCGGCATCGGGGTACCGGAACGCTTCCTTCGAAGGGGTCTTCGCCACGCGCCACCGGAACAGGGCCCCCACGGAGGGCTGGGCGGATCGCATGACCGCCTCGACATCAATCATCTGTGCCGCCATCCCATCACATTCACCGTTGGATCGTGCGTGAAGTCTAAGGGCGCCCACAGGCCCGCGATAGCAGCCACAAATGCGCGTCACGGATTTCCCCACAGAGCGCGTCCGGCCCCTCCTCACGAATAGTTGAGGACTCCACGCAAGTTCGGGTAGCCTCCCGATCACACGTGACGAACGGGCGGTCCAAAACAAGATCCCGGCAAGTTGTTGTTGAACCGTAAACTTCTTTGCTAGGATTTTCCCGTGACCACGACACTCCAACCCCGCTGGCTGGACGCCGACCAGCAGCGGATCTGGCGATCCTTCCTCAACGGCGTGGCCAGGATCAACGAACGCCTCGAAGCCGAGCTGCGATGCTTCGGTCTCGACCTCGGTGAGTACGAGATCCTGGTGCACCTCTCGGAGTCGCCGGACCGTTCGCTGCGGATGTCCGACCTCGCCGATCGTGTCCGGCAGTCGCGTTCCCGGCTGACGCACACCGTCGCCCGCATGGAGACCAAGGGACTGGTCTCGCGCATGGCGTGTCCGTCCGACCGTCGCGGCGTGATCGCCCTGATGACCACCCGGGGCTCCGAGCTGCTCGTCGAAGCCGCACCCGCCCACGTCGAGTCCGTCCGCCGGGCCCTGGTCGACCCGGTCGACCCCGACGACTTCGCCGCGCTCGGGCGCGCCATGGACGCCGTGACTGGCGTGCCCGGCGCGACCGGCGTGCAAGACTGAGCATGTGCCAGCAGGGTTCGCCGATCAGCTGACCGCACTGGTCGCGGCCGGGTTCGAGCCCGACACCGGGACGCTCACGCGGGCTCTCTACTCCTCCGACGCGTCGCTGTACCGGGTGCCGCCCGCAGCCGTCTGCCGGCCCGGCACCGTCGCAGAACTGATCGCCACCCTCGATGCCGCACGCGAGGCCAACCTGCCTGTCACGATGCGCGGCGCTGGCACCTCGATCGCCGGTAACGCGGTCGGGCCGGGTCTGGTGCTCGACTGTTCGCGACTGGACGCCGTTGCGCACATCGACGCCGGCGGGCACGCCGCCATCGTCGAACCCGGCGTGGTGCCCGCCCGGCTGACGGCCGCCGTAGCCCGGCACGGCCTTCGGTTCGGCCCCGACCCGTCGACCTTCGACCGCTGCACGATCGGCGGGATGATCGGCAACAACGCGTGCGGGCCGCGCGCGCTCGGCTACGGCCGCACAGCTGACAACGTGCTCGGCCTCGAGGTGATCACCGGCACCGGCGAACGGCTCTCCCTCGCTGCCGGGCACCGTCCCCACTCCCCCACCCTGGACGCCCTCGAGGCGCTGGTGCGGGCCAACCTCGGCGTGATCCGCACCGAGTTCGGCCGGTTTCCGCGGCAGGTGTCCGGTTACAGCCTTGAGCACCTGCTACCCGAGCACGGCTTCGACGTTGCCCGTTTCCTCGTCGGCAGCGAAGGCACTCTCGCCGTTGTCACCGGCGCGCGCGTCCGGCTGGTCACCGAACTGCCCAACGCCGCCCTCGTCGTGATCGGCTATCGCAGCATGGCTGCCGCAGCCGACGCCATGCCGCGCGTGCTGCCGTCCCGTCCGAGCGCAGTTGAGGGCCTCGACTCCCGCATCGTCGACGTCGTCAGGCACCGGCAGGGCGCCGCAGCCGTCCCCGCACTGCCGGCCGGGAAGGGCTGGCTGTTCATCGAGCTCACCGACGCCGACCCGGAGCTGCTGGCGACGAGGGCCGCCGAACTACTGGCGTCTGCCGGCGGCCTCGCCGGCGAGGTGATCACCGACCGGGCCCTCGCTGCCCGGCTGTGGCGCATCCGGGCGGACGGGGCCGGCCTTGCCAGCGTCGGGCTCGGCAAGCCCGCGCACTCGGGCTGGGAGGACGCGGCCGTGCCGCCCGAGACACTCGGGGCCTACCTGCGCGACCTCGACGGCCTGCTCCGACGACATGGCCTCCACGGCCTGCCTTACGGCCACTTCGGCGAGGGCTGCGTGCACATCCGCATCGACTTCGAGTTGTCGAGTGCTGCCGGGGTCGCCAGGTACCGCAGCTTCGTCGAGGACGCGGCCGCACTGGCGGCGGGTTATGGCGGCTCGATGTCGGGCGAGCACGGGGACGGCCGGGCGCGCTCCGAGCTGCTGGGACGCATGTACTCCAGCCAGGCATTGGCGCTGTTCGCTGCCGTCAAGCACATCTTCGACCCGCTGAACCTGCTCAATCCGGGGGTGCTCGTCGACCCCCGGCCGTTGGACGCCGACCTGCGGCTGCCCGCCGCTTCCCGATCGACCCTGCGACGACTGGACGCGGCATTCACCACCGATGTGCATCGCTGTACCGGCGTGGGCACGTGCCTGGCCGGCTCGGGAACCATGTGCCCCAGCTACCAGGCGACCGGCAGGGAGCAGGACTCCACCCGCGGGCGTGCGCGCGTGTTGCAGGAAATGGTCAACGGCGACCTGGTGACGAAGGGCTGGCGGGCGCCGGAAGTGGCCGAGGTGCTCGACCTGTGCCTGTCCTGCAAGGCGTGCGCCAGCGAATGCCCCACCGGCACCGACGTGGCTGCCTACAAGTCGCGGGTTCTCGCCGAGGCCCATCGCCACCGGCTGCGGCCGCGCAGCCATTACGCCCTTGGCTGGCTGCCGACGTGGGGACGCGCCATCACCGCCGTACCCGGCCTTGCCTTTGTGGTGAACGCGACACTCGCTGCGCCGGGCATCGGCCGTGCGGCCCGCTGGTTCGCCGGGGTCGACCAGCGGCGCAGCCTGCCGCGCTTCGCGTCCCGGCGGGCGCGCTCAGGGCGTGAGCCGGCCACAACCGGCACGCCGGTCGTGGTGTGGGTGGACTCGTTCACCGACAGCCTGGACGCCGAACGGCTGGATGCGGTGCTGGCGGTCCTTGTCGCTGCCGGCTACGCCCCGTCCGTCCTGCGCCGGACGGCGTGCTGCGGACTGCCGTGGATCACCACCGGGCAACGCGACCATGCCGCCCGCCTGCTGCGCCACTCGCTGGAGGTTCTGCACCCGATCGTTGCCGCCGGCACCCCGATCGTCGGGCTCGAGCCGTCTTGCGTCGCGGTGTGGCGCAGCGATGCCGCCGAACTCGTCGACGACCCCCGGGTGGCCGAACTGGCGACGGGCATCCACACCCTCGCGGAGGTGCTTTCGACGGCCACCGAGTGGGACCCGCCGGACCTCACCGGCACCGTCGTCGTCGCACAGCCACACTGCCACCATTCGTCGGTCCTGGGCTGGGCGGCTGACGCTGCCCTTCTGGCCAGGACGGGTGCCAGCGTTGTCACTGTCGAGGGCTGCTGTGGGCTGGCCGGCAACTTCGGCGTGGAGGCCGGCCACTACGAGACGTCGGTCGCCGTCGCCAACACCCACCTCCTGCCAGCCGTCGAGGCCGCCGGGGCCGACGCCGTCCTGCTCGCCGACGGCTTCTCCTGCCGCCTCCAGCTGGCCGACCTGGCCGACCGTCGCGCCCTCACCCTCGCCGAACTCCTGACCACCCCGGCCAACGCCACCCCCTAACCGCAGAGTGGACGCTTCCCCGGCGATGTCGCCTGAACCTGTCCACCTTGGCGATTGGGGACGTGGGCGGGTGGTGGGGATGGGGCCGGGACGGAGTTGAGCGGTGGTGGCGGCTGGCATACTTGACGGCGGTCCCACCATCGCTGAGGAAGATCGCCATGCCCGAGTTCGTGTTCTCCATGCACAACGTCCGCAAGAAGCTGGGCGAGAAGCTCGTGCTGGACAACGTCACCTTGTCGTTCTACGAGGGCGCGAAGATCGGCGTCGTCGGGCCGAACGGTGCCGGCAAGTCGACGATGCTGAAGCTGATGGCCGGCATGCTGCGCGCCGACAACGGCGACGCCATGCTGTCCAAGGGCAAGACCGTTGGCATCCTGCTGCAGGAACCGCCGCTCAGCGAGGACAAGACCGTCATGGAGAACGTGTACGAGGGGGTGGCCGAGACCAAGGGCATGCTCGAGCGCTTCAACGAGATCTCCATGGCGATGGGCGAGCCGGACGCCGACTTCGACACCCTGCTCGCAGAGATGGGCGACCTGCAGACCGAGCTCGACCATCGTGAGGCCTGGGACCTGGACGCCCAGCTCGAGCAAGCCATGGACGCGCTCCAGTGCCCCCCCGGCGATTCACCCGTCGACATCCTGTCCGGTGGAGAGCGTCGCCGGGTTGCGCTGTGCAAGCTGCTGCTGCAGCAGCCCGACCTGCTGCTGCTCGACGAGCCAACCAACCACCTGGACGCCGAGAGCGTGGCCTGGCTGGAAGCGCACCTGAAGAGCTACCCCGGCGCCGTGCTCGCCGTCACCCACGACCGGTACTTCCTCGACAACGTGGCCCAGTGGATCTGCGAGATCGACCGCGGCCAGCTGCACCCCTACGAGGGCAACTACTCCACCTACCTGGAGACCAAGAAGGGCCGGCTCCAGATCGAGGGCAAGAAGGACGCCAAGCGCGCCAAGATCCTGGAGCGCGAGCTGGAATGGGTGCGGTCGAACCCGAAAGCCCGTCAGGCCAAGAGCCGCGCGCGCCTTTCCCGCTACGAGGAAATGGCAGCAGAGGCCGATCGCAACCGCGTGGTCGACCTGGCAGAGATCAACATCCCGCCGGGCCCGCGCCTGGGCGCCAACGTGCTCGAGGGCCGCAAGCTCACCAAGGGCTTCGGCGACCGGGTGCTGATCGAGAACCTGAGCTTCACTCTCCCCCGAGCCGGCATCGTCGGCATCATCGGCCCGAACGGCGTCGGCAAGACCACCCTGTTCAAGATGGTCATCGGGGAGGAGAAGCCGGACAGCGGCGAGATGCGGATCGGCGAGACCGTGAAGTTCTCCTACGTCGACCAGGGACGCTCCGGGCTCGACGAGACCAAGAACGTCTGGGAGGTCGTCTCCGACGGCCTCGACCACATCAAGGTGGCCAGCTTCGAGATGCCGTCGCGGGCCTACGTCGCATCGTTCGGCTTCAAGGGACCCGACCAGCAGAAGCTGTCCGGCGTGCTGTCCGGCGGTGAGCGCAACCGCCTGAACCTCGCACTCACCCTGAAGATGGGCGGCAACGTGCTGTTGCTCGACGAGCCCACCAACGACCTGGACGTGGAGACCCTGCAGTCGCTGGAGGACGCGCTGCTGGAGTTCCCGGGCTGCGCCGTGGTGATCTCCCACGATAGCTGGTTCCTCGACCGCGTCGCGACCCACATCCTTGCCTGGGAGGGCACGGACGAGGACGACGCCGTGTGGTTCTGGTACGAGGGCAACTTCGCCGACTACGAGGAGAACAAGGTCGCCCGCCTCGGGGTGGAAGCCGCACGTCCGCACCGCACCGCGCACCGCAAGCTCACCCGCGGCTGAGCCCGACAGCCACGTCGCCGCTCAGGACGCCGCCACGGCCAGCCAACGTGCCGTGGCGGCGAGCGGGACGGTGACGGCGCCCGTGGCCAGCGTGATGGCCGTCAGCGCCACCA
>JADGPA010000053.1 GCA_017882685.1 Propionibacteriaceae bacterium
CTGGAGCATCGTTCCCATGCCCCCGTCAGCCACAAGGACACGGGAAGCAAGGGCCGAGCGTAGATCGCGGGACATAGGGAGCAGAATAGGCGAGTCCGCCTACAGTGGTCGCCATGGCAGAGGCTCGAGGGCTCAGAGGGCTGCGAAATCCGGCGGTCATCGCCGGGTTCGGCGGCTGGAACGACGCCGGTGAAGCGGCCAGTGGGGTGATCGATCATCTGGTCGACCAGTACAAGGCGGACCTCGCCTTTGCTGTCGATCCGGAGGAGTTCTACGACTTCCAGGTGAACCGGCCGACGACCCGGCTGGTGGATGGCAACCGGATCATCGAGTGGCCGACGACGGAAGTACTCGTTGCCAGCCTGCCCGAACGTGACCTGGTGCTGATCGGCGGCCCGGAGCCGAATTACCGCTGGCAGGAGTACGTGAGCCGCCTGCTGTCCATGTTGCGGACGGTGAAGCCGGAAGTAGTTGTGCTGCTCGGTGCGCTGCTCACCGACGCCCCGCACACACGTCCGGTGCCGGTCACCGGGACGGCGAGCACGAGCGCCCTCGCCGACGAACTCGGTCTCGAGGTCTCCGACTACGAGGGTCCCACCGGGATCGTGGGCGTGCTGGCCCATGAATGCACGCGTGCGGGCATGCCCGTGGTGTCGATGTGGGCGTCCGTGCCGCACTACGTTGCCGAACCGCCGAACCCTCAGGGCACCCTCGCGCTGCTGACGCGGCTGGAGGATGTACTGAACCTGCCGCTCGATCCGGGCGAGCTGCAGAAGGACGCCGAGCAGTGGATCGTACAGGTCAATGAGCTGGTCTCCGACGATCCGGACATCTCCAGCTACATCAATGCCCTCGAGGAACGCAGGGACGAGTCCACCACCACGCCGAGCGGTGACGTGATCGCCGCTGAGTTCGAGCGCTACCTCAGGCGTCGGGACCGTCGGCGCGGCTGACCGGGGCGCCGGCTGCGGCCACGTCGTCGCGGTGGCGATACAGCAGCGGCTCGCTGACCAGCACCGCGGCGCTGAACGCGAAGCCGGCTCAGGTGGCGGCTACAGCTTCCGCGCTGACCCGCAGGGCGCGCACCATCGCGTCGGGGTCGGCGGAGCTGTAGACGGCCGAGCCGGCGACGAGGGTGTCAGCGCCCGCCTCGACGCACCGTTCGATGGTGTCTGCGCTGATGCCGCCGTCCACCTGCAGCCAGATGTCACCGCCGCGGGCGTCGAGCAGGGCGCGTGTGCGTCGCAGCTTCGGCAGTACGACGTCCAGGAAGGACTGGCCGCCGAAGCCCGGCTCCACCGTCATCAGCAGCACCATGTCCAGCTCGTCGAGCAGGTCGGCGTAGGGCTCGATCGGGGTCGCCGGCCGCAGGGCCATCGACGCCCGCGCGCCGAGGGCCCGCAGTTCCCTTGCGAGCTTCACCGGCGCGTCGGAGGCCTCGATGTGGAACGTGACAGATTCGGCGCCAGCCTCGGCATACCCGGGTGCCCAGCGGTCCACCCCGGCGATCATCAGGTGCACGTCCAGCATCTTGTCCGTGCCGGCCCGCACGCTCTGCACCACGGGGAGGCCGAAGGTGAGGTTCGGCACGAACCGGTTGTCCATCACGTCCAGGTGCACGGCGTCGGCGCTCGGAATCCGCGCGATCTCGTCGTTGAGCGCGGCAAGGTTGGCATTCAGGATGCTCGGCGTGATTCGAATCCCCACGTGCGGAGCCTACCGAGTTCCCGGCTCACCCGTTGCGGCGCAACAGGGCGAGGAACATCGCGTCGGTGCCGTGCCGGTGTGGCCACAGCTGCACGAAGTCACCGGACGCAGCGTCGGGCACTTCGGGAAGGTGCTCGGGGGCGGACAGCAGCTGTACGCCGGTGGCGCCGGCCACCACCTCCACCGTCTCGGCCGGGTGTGGGGAACAGGTGACGTAGGCCACGATGCCGCCGGGTTGCACCGAATAGATCGCCGCTGCCAGCAACTCGCTTTGCAGCGCGACCAGCCCCGGCAGGTCGGTTGGCTTGCGCCGCCACCGGCTCTCCGGACGCCGCCGCAGGGCGCCCAGCCCGGTGCAGGGCACGTCGGCCAGCACTCGGGAGAACGCACCCTCGCGCCAGGCCGGAAGCGTGCCGTCCGCTACGACGGTCACCGGGCGGTTCGGTCCGGGATAGGCACGCAGACTGCCAGCCACCAGGCGAGCGCGATGCGGCTGCAGCTCGGAGGCGACGAGCCGCTCCCCCGCCTGCCGGGCCAACCCGGCGAGCAGCGCGGATTTCCCGCCGGGACCCGCGCACAGGTCGAGCCAGGCGCCTGCCGGTGCGCTCGCGCGGGCAAGGGCGAGGGCCACCAGTTGCGAACCTTCGTCCTGCACCCCGGCGCGGCCCTCGCGCACCGCTGCGACGGCGGACGGGTCGCCGTCGCGATGGGCGCCGAAAGGTGACCAGCGGGTCGGGGTACCGCCCAGCTCCGCCCGCTCGGCCAGCCCGGGACGCACCACCAGGCAGGGTGCGGGCGCAACGTTGTCCGCCGCGAGGGCCTGCAACAGCTCGTGACCGGGCAGCACCTGCGACCAGGCGTCGACGACCCAGCGTGGGTGGTGCGTAGTCAGGGCGAGTCGGCCCACCTCGTCGGTGCCATCGCTGAGCAGCTCGAGCCACCCGGGCCAGTCGCGCTCGGCGACACGGCGCAGGATCGCGTTCACCAGCCCCGCCACCCGCTCGCCGATCTCGAGTGCTGCCAGGTCGACTGTCGCGGAGATGGCGGCGTGGGTCGGGACACGCATTGCCAACAGCTGGTGGGTGCCCAGCCGCAGGACGTCGACGACAGCAGGCTGCAGGCTCTTCAGGGCACGCCCGGCTGCCCTGGCGATCACGAGGTCGTAGCTGCCCAGCGCCCGGCAGGTTCCGGAGACGAGCTCGGTGGCGAAGGCAGCGTCGGCCGGCGACAGACCCTTCCGCTGGCGGGCCAATTCGAGGTTGGCGTAGGCACCGTTGCCCCAGATCTCGCGGAGCACCGTGAAGGCGACAGTGCGGGCGGCGTCCCTGCGACGGGCGGGGCGGCTCATGTGAACCGTCGCTCTCCGCGCAGCCCGCGGCCCCAGTCAGCTGCCGTCGTCGGCCGCTTCCCCGCCGGCTGCACCACCAGCAGTTCCAGTGGCCCGGACCCGGTGCCCACGACCACCGAGCGCTTGCCTGCACTGAGTTCGCCCGCCGGCAGCGCCTCACCTTCGGCCGGCACGGCCACTAGCACGCGGAAGCGTTCGCCGTCGAGCTCCGTCCACGCCACCGGTGACGGGTTGTTGGCCCGCACTTGCCGGGAGATCTCCACAGCGGGCCGGTTCCAGTCGATCCGTGCTCCTGGCACGGTGAGCTTCGGTGCGAGGGTCACCCCGTCCTCGGGCTGGGGCACGGCCGCGACGGTCCCGGCAGCGAGGCGGTCGAGAGTGCGCACCAGTTCCTCTGTGCCGAGCTGCTGGAGGGCGCCCAAGGCATCGCCGGAGGTCTCTGCCGGGTGCAGCGGGTAGGAAGCAGAGGCCAGGACCGGGCCGGCGTCCAACGCTTCGACTAGCTCGAAGACCGTGACGCCGGTGACCTCATCCCCGGCGAGGATGGCATGCTGCACGGGTGCCGCACCTCGCCAGCGCGGAAGCAGCGAGAAGTGGACGTTCACCCAGCCGTGCCGGGGCAGGTCGAGGAGGGATCGCGGGATCAGGCCGCCGTAGGCAACCACCGGGCAGCAGTCGGGCTCGAGCTCAGCCAAGCGGGACGCGAGGGCCGGGTCGGAGGCCCGCGCGGGACGCAGGACCTCGATGCCGTGCTCGGCGGCGAGCTGGGCAACCGGGCTGGGCACGGGGCGCGAACTGCGTCCCTGCGGCGCGTCCGGACGGGTGAGGACGGCCACCACCTCGTGGCCGCGGTCCGCGAGCAGGTGGGCGAGGGTGTCCGCCGCGACGAGAGGGGTTCCGGCGAAGACCAGGCGCATGGGCCGCAGCTTACTTACCGCGGTCTCCCTGCGACGATTCCCTCAGGCGCAGCGCGAGCTCCCGGGTCGCCTCGGACAGGTCGAGGTCGCAGACCAGCAGCCCCGCCAGCCCGTGCGGCTGGAAGGCGAGCAGGCTCCCGTCCGGTCGGGCGACGGCCGATGTGGTCGGTGCACCCTCGGCCGCACAGTTCACCGTGGCGAACCACGCGGTGTTCTCCGCAGCCCGACACCGCACGGCTGCCTCGTGGAAGCTGTTGCCTGCCTCGGCGTAACCTTCCGGCTGGAACCCTTCGGGTTCGGACGGGGCGAAGTGCGGGTGCAGCACGAGCTGTGCGCCCGCGAGGACAGCAGCTCGCACCGTCTCCGGGTAGCGCCAGCCCTCGTGGCAGATCACGATCCCGAAGCTGAGGTCGCCGACCGTGAACACCTGGCGTCCGGCGCCGGGCTCGTAGAGGTGGTCCTCAGACGGGTCGAGCTGCACCTTGTCCTGCCAGCCCAGCCGGCTGCCGTCTGGCCCGATCACCAGCACGGTGATGCGGAGCGCTCCAGCGACGAAGCGTTCCGTGCCGAGGGCGACGGCGATCCCGGCCACACCGGCTGCATGCGCAACCTGCGTGTGCGCGTTCTCGAGCCAGGCGGCGTCGGCCGGTGGTACGGGCGCGCCGAGTGCGCGGTAGCCCGGCACGAAGCATTCGGGAAAGCAGACCAGGTCGGCACCGGCGTCCGCAGCCCCGACGATCGCAGCCTTGGTTGCAGCCACCGCAGCGTCCGGCGATTCGGGAAAGGGCAGGTTGGCCAGCGCGATCCGGGCAGTGGACATGGCGGCACCCTAGCCCGTAGCCCGTGTCCTGGTCAGCCCAGAACCTGGGGATCCACCCGCACCCGGATCGGCGGGTCCTTCCTGGCCGCCCGAACCGACAGCATCGCCCGCACCCGGGCCACAAGGCCTGAGCCTGCCGGGATCGGGCAGCGCAGGGTGGCCCGAGCGAGCGGCTCCGCGCCGTCGCCCGGTACCTCGAACGGTCCAAGCACCTGCACCGGCTCGCGCAGGTCGAGGGCTCCGAGTGCTGCCGTGACGGCGTCGAGGGAGCCTTCGACGGTGAGCAGTTTGAGCGCGGGCGGGAACCCGGCGGCCGCGCGGTCGGCCAGTTCCCGCTCGGCGTAGCCCACCGGATCGAGCCGAAGCAACGCCTGCACTTCGCGGATGGCCGCGTCGGCCACCACCATAACGGTGCCGCCGTCGGCTGCCGGGCGCACCAGTGCCGTGACAGCGAGCCAGCGCCGCAGGGCCTCCTCGCCGGCGCGCAGGTCAGGCCTGCCCAGCATCAGCTCCGCGTCCAGCAGGACAGCGGCGGCGTAGCCCCCCGCCGCCGGCGGCGAGGCGCCCGGCGTGGCCAGCACCAGTGCCGGGGCAGACCCGACGGCCGACAGCGGGTGATCGGCGCTGGCCTGCAGTACAGGTGTGCCGGGGAAGGCCTTGCCGAACTCCTCCGCGGTGCGAGCCACCCCGACGACGGGGGTGCGCAGACGCTGGTCGCCGCACTCGGGGCAGCGCCACTGTCGCAACGGCGGCCCGCACCAGGTGCACGCGGGACCCTGGCTGCCCGTGCTTGTCAGGGCCTGCCCGCAGGTCGGGCAGCGGGCAGCGGTGCGGCAGGTGGCGCACACCAGCACGGGCAGGTAGCCGGCACGCGGTACCTGAACCAGCACCGGGCCTGCCGCAAGGCCCGCACGCACGACGGTGAAGGTGTCGTGCGGCAGGCGGGCAACCCCGGCGAGCGGGTCGCGGGCACTGTCCGGGGCCGAGCTGCGGACGGCGGCTGCAAGGCGGCGCGCGTCCGTCAGCGGCAGTTGCATGGTGGCGAGCCAGGCGCGTGCGACGAGCTGCTGGACCTCCGCGGTGCGGGCGTGGGCGGCCAGCAGCAGCCCGCAGCCGGCCAGGTGCGCGCGTAGAGCTGCAACGTCGCGGGCATGCCAGTAGGGGGCGTGCGGCTCAGACCAGGCGTCGTTGCCGTCGTCCCACAGCGCTACAAGGCCAAGGTTCTCCACCGGCGCGAAGACCGCTGCCCGCGTCCCCAGCACCAGCCGGACGCCGCCGCGACGGGCGGCAAGGAAGTTGCGGTATCGCGCCGCAGGACCCGCGTCGGCGGCAAGGACAGCGAAGGAGCCCCGGCCGAACCGGGCGGTCGCCGCATCGGCGAGCAGATGCAGGTGGCGGGCATCAGGGGCCAGCAGTAGCGCTCCTCGGCCGGCGGCCAGCGTGGCGGCCGCCGCCTCGACGAAGCCTCCGGCCCAATCCCCCGCCGGTCCAGGGGTGGGCAGCACCGTCCAGGCAGCGCGGGGACGTCCGCCCGCTGCGAGGGCCTCGAGGAAGCCGGCTGCGCCGGGATAGCCGGCCAGCGGTCCGGGACGGTCGGTGAGGATTGGCTCCGGGTGCTCGGGCGCGCAAGCCTTCTCTGTGGCGGCGTGCCGCGGCGGCACGGCTGTCCTCACCACGTCGGCGAACCCACCGGCGTAATGGTCGGCGACCGCGCGGACCAGGGCGGTAACGGGCTCGCTCAGCACGGGCTCGGGCGAGACCACCTTGGCCAGTGGGGACAGGTCGGTGCGCTCCCCCGGCTCGGTGCGTTCGAGGATGAAGCCATCGCGCAGCTGACCGGCGAAGCGCACCTTCACCCGCGCGCCGGCGACAGCTTCTGCGTCCAGCGCCTCGGGCACCAGGTAGTCGAACGGCCGATCGAGGTTGGCCAGCGGCAGGTCCACCGCCACCTTCGCCACCGGTCGTTCCATGCCTCGAATGGTAGGGGTCGTCGCCGACATCAGCGGGCGCCAGGATCTGGCGAGTCCAGGGACGTTGGTTGAGCTTGTCGAAGGTCGACGTGCATAATGCCGAGAATCGTGCGTTCGCCCGCGAGCAGTGAACCACTGCTTGTGCGGAGGATCCTTCACCCTGACGGAGGAAGGTTCTCCCCTTAACTGGGATCGCGCACTCTTGCCGCGCCGGTGGTGTGAACGCTATTTCGCCGATGACAATGTCGCGGCAGGCTGCGACGTCAACCGGCTTCGAGGGCCAGTCACTCGTCACCTGTCAGACAGTGATCAGCCCTTGACGGCGCGGGCCAGGGCCTCGGCTCGATCGGTGCGCTCCCAGGTCATGATGTCCAGCTCGCGTCCGAAGTGGCCGTAGTTGGTCACCTGGGAGTAGATCGGACGGATCAGGTCGAGCGCGGCGATGATGGCAGCCGGCCGCAGGTCGAAGGTCGCGAGGACCGCCTGCGTGATTTGCTCCACCGGCACCTTCTCGGTACCGAAGCACTCGGTGTAGAAGCCCACCGGGTGCGCGCGTCCTATGGCGTAGGCCACCTGTACCTCGCAGCGTTCTGCCAGCCCGGCCGCCACCACGTTCTTGGCGACCCAGCGCATGGCGTAGGCGGCCGAGCGGTCGACCTTCGACGGGTCCTTGCCGGAGAATGCGCCGCCGCCGTGGCGTGCCATGCCGCCATAGCTGTCGACGATGATCTTCCGTCCGGTGACGCCGGCGTCGCCCATGGGGCCGCCGATCACGAACTTGCCGGTCGGGTTGACGTAGGCCTTCAGCCCAACGGAAGAGATCTCGTAGCCGGCCAGCACCGGATCGATCACGCTGGCACGGATCTCTGCGGCAATGGTGTCGTGGCTCACGGCCTCGATGTGCTGGGTGGACACCACGACGGTGTCGACCCGCACCGGCCTGGCCTGCCCTGAGCCTGTCGAAGGGTTGCCGTCGTACTCGATGGTTACCTGGGTCTTGCCGTCGGGCAGCAGGAAGTCGACCTCGCCGGCCTTGCGGACGGCAGCCAGGCGCTCCGCCAGCCGGTGCGCAATGTCGATCGGCAGCGGCAACATCGTCGGGGTGTCGGAGCAGGCGTAGCCGAACATCAGGCCCTGGTCGCCGGCGCCCTGTGCGTCGAATGCGTCCAGCGATCCTTCTGCGCGCTCCTCCTCAGCGTGGTTGACGCCCTGGGCGATGTCAGGCGACTGCACGCCGAGCGAGACCAGCACACCGCAGGAACGGCCGTCGAAGCTCTTCTCCGAGGAGTCGTAGCCGATCTCGATGATCCGGTCACGAGCGAGCTGGGCGACGTCGGCGTAGGCATCTGTCGTCACCTCGCCGGCCACGACGACCATCCCGGTCGTGACAAGGGTTTCCACCGCCACCCGTGAGGTCGGGTCCTGGCGCAGCAGCTCGTCGAGGACGGAGTCGGAGATCGCGTCGGCAACCTTGTCGGGGTGGCCTTCGGTGACTGACTCCGAGGTGAAAAACCTGCTCACGCGGACTTCCCTTCCTTGACGGTGATGGCGGCGTCCAGGATGGCGTGGGCCACCGTGGTCTTGGTTCCCGCGGAGCGACCGAGCACGCCGTCTGGGCCGAGCAGGAGCACGTGGTTGTCGGGCGCCCCGAACACCGCCCCTCCGGACACGTTGTTGAGCACGAGCAGCTGGCAACCCCTCCGGGCCAGCTTCGTCGTGCCGAGTGCGATCAGTTCGGCCTCGTCGGACGCGGTCTCGGCAGCGAAGCCGATCACGACCTGTTTCGGCGGCCGGCTGGCCACGAGGCCGGCGAGCACATCGGTGGTCTGGCGGAACTCGACGGTCAGCCCGGCGTCACCGGACTTCTTGAGCTTGGTTGCGCTCGGGCTCACTGGGGTGAAGTCTGCCGGGGCAGCGGCCATCACGACGATGTCGGCGGAGCCTGCCTCTGCGGCCATGGCCGTCGCCAGGTCGTCCGTGCTGACCACCGTCACGACATGGACGGCTGCGGGCGGTTCCGCGGCCAGGTTGGCGCCGACGAGGGTCACCTCCGCGCCACGCTGGACGGCAGCCCGCGCGAGCGCCACCCCCATCAGCCCGGAGGAGTTGTTGCCCACGAAGCGCACCGGGTCGAGCGGTTCGCGCGTCCCCCCGGCGCTCACCAGCACCCGGCGGCCGGCGAGGTCCTGCGACGCCATCGCCGCGGCGGCCCCCGCGTCGGCGAGCGCCGCAAGCGCAGAGGCTTCGATGTCTTCTGGTTCGGGCAGGCGCCCGGGCCCGGAGTCGGCGCCGGTGAGCCGTCCCACAGCGGGTTCGAGCACAACGACGCCGCGGGAGCGGAGAAGGTTCACGTTGGCTTGGGTGGCGGCGTGCAGCCACATCTCGGTGTGCATGGCCGGGGCCAGCACCACCGGGCAGGTGGCGGTGAGCAGCACATTGGTGAGCAGGTCGTCGGCCCGTCCGGACGCGGCGCGTGCGATCAGGTCAGCCGTCGCCGGAGCAACCACGACCAGGTCGGCCTCACGGCCGAGCCGGACGTGGTTCACCAGGTGCGCCTCCGGCATCACCGAAGTGTGCACGGGCTTGCCGGACAACGCAGCCCAAGTCGTCTCGCCCACGAACTGCAGCGCGTTCTGCGTCGGCACAACGTGGACGTCGTGACCGGCCTCTGTGAAGAGCCGCAGCAGCAGGCACGCCTTGTAGGCCGCGATGCCACCCGAGACACCGAGCACGATCCGGCTCATGGCGCGGACTCAGCTCAGGTCGTCAGTGCCGAACGGGTCGAGCGAGAAGTCGGGGTCAGCCGTGGCCTCTGCACGCGCGACCGCTTCCGCCTCCGGGTCGAACTGGGTGCACTCGAGGACGCCTGCGTTCACCTCGCGAAGAGCGATCGACAGCGGCTTCTCCTGGATGCCAATGTCGACCAGCGGGCCGACGTTCTCGAGCAGGCCTTCGCCGAGTTGGGAGTAGTAGGCGTTGATCTGCCGGGCTCGCTTGGCCGCGAACAGCACCAGACGGTACTTCGAATCCACCCGGGTCAACAGTTCGTCGATGGGCGGGTTGGTGATCCCCTCGGGAGTATGAGTGCTCAAATTGGGCTTCCTGATCTCCGAACGCGGCAGCGGTTGAGTCCGGCTACCGTCACAGACCA
>JADGPA010000054.1 GCA_017882685.1 Propionibacteriaceae bacterium
AACGCGCTGGACAGCAGCTTCCCGCGGACCAGGAAGACGTGCTGCACCGCTTGCCCCACGCTGGGGTCGAACTGGTGACGGGCGCCCTGTCGGCGGGCCAGCTCGATCAGCGGTTGGAGCGCCTGGGGCGGCGTGGGGGTGTAGCGGGATACTCAGCGCAACAATCTTGGTTCTACTGGCGCCGCTGCGTGTTGCGATGATGCGAGTGCCGGCGGGGTCACATGGTTGCGGGCCTTCGTCTCCGCTTGACTGGCCATCGCCTCGGTCGACCTGGTCCCTCGGCGAGGTCACGGAGCCAGCGCAGCGTAGCTTCGTCCGTTGTAACGAGGCCGACGGTTTTGTGCCGCGGTAGTTGCGGGCCACGTGCGGCCAGCGTCAGGGCCGTGTTGGCGGCGCGTTGCACGGTTTCCTCGTCTCCGGCCCGGAGGCTGAGCCGTATAAGGGCTAGGTGCCAGCGAAACAGTTGCGAGTCGAATTGCAGCTGTGGTCTCGCGAGCCACGTGTCCAGCAGGCGCATGGCCTCCTCGGCTGGCTGGTTCCCTCCTCGGTCGACGAGAAGCTCCGCCAGGGAGATCTCGATACTGCCGGACGTTCCCTTCAGGGTTGGCCAGGTCGCCAGGACGTGTCGGTAGCGAGCCTCGGCTTCGTCACCGTCGCCGTCCTCGCGGCTGAGGTCACCGAGCAACTCCGTCACGTGGGCGGCTTCGAAGTCGTAGACACCAGGCTCGGCGAGCGCTCGGTGTAGCAGCGCTCGGGCGGGCTCCGTCTCGTCGGCGTCTCGTAGCGCGAGTGCCTTGATCTTCGGGTATTGGGGCCGGTTGTGTGGGCGTGCCCGGGCCAGGCGGCGCTCGAACTCGTCGCGAGCTGCTGCGTCCCAGTCAGGGGTTCGGAACCAGTCAGTGGGCACTGGAGAGAGCTCCTTGGTCGGGGCCGGTGCCGCGGGTGCGGTAGGAGGCGTAGGTGACCCAGGTGGTGCCGGCGTTGCGGGCGTGGGCTTCGGCGACTTGCGGGCTGTAGCCGAGGGCTTGTGCGGCGATCGCCGGCGGCATTTCCAGGACGAGTTGTCGGAGGGCGCTGTTGCGGCCGCCGAGGAGGTGAACGCCGTTGTCGCGGACCAGCTTCATCAGGTAGGAGCGGTGCAAAGGCTGTCCTGGCCGGTAGCCGGGGAACAGCCAGGGGGAGTCGACGTTGGCGGCGGTGTTGGTGTTGCGCCGCTGCTCGAGGTGCTGTGTCAGAAGCGGCAGCACGGGTTCTGGGACGGGGACGGCGTCCCCGCCGAGGTGCAGGGCCGTAGTGGCGTCGACGGTGGTGATGTCCTGGAGGCGGAGCCGGGCGATTCGGGTCAGCGGTTGTGCGTAGAGGAGCAGTAGGACAGCGGCGAGGCGTTCCGCGGTGGGGCCGGGCTCGTGGAGAAACCGGCGCAGCAGCGCCAGCCGTTCGTCTTGGGTCAGAATCGGGCTGTCACCACCTTTCCGGTGTGGGAACGTCACCGCGGGCAGCCGGCGGGCCTTGATTGCCCAGACGACGAAGGTGCGTGCGGTGTAGCGCGTGCTCGGTCCTTCGGCGAGCCAGCTGTCGAGGTGCGCCTGCTGCAACTGGTCGAAGGCGATGCTGTGGGTCTCGAGGTAAGTCAGCAGCTGCCCGGCGACGGTGATCTCCTGCTGGGCGTTGTGGGCGCTGCCGACTCGTAGCTGGTTGCGGGCGGAGAGCTCCCGCATTCGGCGCAGGTGGTGCCAGGTGGCGAAGGCGTGCAGAAGCCGCGCTGTGTCGGGGGAGTAGCGCGGCAGGGCTCTGTCCAGCCATGCCGCGAACAGCATCAGGACCCGGTCCCTGGGTGGCAGTGTCCCGCAGCGGATCAGTAGCTCGCGTAGGTGCATCGCGGTGCGTTGCGCGGGTTCGGAGTCGAAGGTGTCGTGGCTCATGGACAGCTCGCCTCGGGCGAGGCCGGTGAGTAGCCGGGTGACGTCGGGGTTGCGCAGCCAGATGATGGCGCTGCGCGGGTGTTGCTGCCCGGTCAGGGCTTCCAGCAGAGCAGCCATGTTCGGTGCGATGTTGGCGGTGCCGTCGTCGAGCAACCGGGTGAGGTCCTCGTGCAGGCAGCAGCGGGCGCACAAACCGCGCCGGTGCGGCTCGTCCTGCTCACCGCACCGGGTGCAGGTCAGGTCTTGGGTGATGCCGGCGCAGTCCGTGCAGATCGGCTGGTGGCCCTCATCCAGGCCGGGCAGCAGCTTTTCCTGGCCGCAGTTGGCGCAGCTGCCTCGCCGGCGGGTGGCCTGCTGGTAGCAGCGCCGGCAGACGTAGCCTTCGGGCCAGCTGACCCCGCGGCGCGGCCCGGTCAGCGCGCATCGGGTGCAGGTCGCGGGGAGGCGCTCACTCATCGCGGCGGACCCGGGCGCGGCGAGGCCGCCCGGTCGTAGCCAGGTCGACGACGTTGCCACCGGCGGCGCTCTTCCGCTCGGCGACGACCTCGACGTCGGTGACGATGAGATCGGCTGGGGTGCAGCCGAAGATGTCGCAGAGCGCCGCGAGGATCGGCATGCTGAGCCGTTCGGGGGCCTGGGTGACCAGCCGGTGCACTTGGGAGGGGGACAGGTCGATGCCCCGTTCGGCGAGCAGCGGTGACAGCGCGGTGGTGGAGAACATCTCGTGGTCGGCCATCAGGTCGCGTAGCCGCCAGCGGTAGGTCGGTTGCCGTTTCATCGGTGCCCCTGTTCTTCTGGCAGCGCCGCGCGCAGCGTCTGGTCCAAAGCGTGCCGCAGCATCGCGGTGCGGTAGTCCGAGGACACGCAGGTGTAGAGGGAGGTGGTGGAGGCGTGCTCGTGACCGACTTGCTGTTGGACGAACAGGGCGTCGAACCCGTCCTCGATCAGATGGGTGACGTAGGAGCGGCGCAGCGAGTGCAGGTCCAGGGCCGGGTCCAGGTCGAGCTCACGGCGGTAACGGGCGAACGTCCGGTTCAGGTGCGTCAAGTCCACCCGTCCCGAGCGCTCGGACGGAAACAGTGCCGGCCCGGCGCCAGCGTTGGGGTAGTGCTGTCGCACCTCGCTGACCCACTCATCCAGCACCTCTGCGGCCCAGTCCCAGACGGTCAGCACGCTGCGCCGCTTCGGGGGCGAGCCGCGCATTGCCTTGCCGTGGCGGACGTAGAGCACCCCGTAGCGGCCGAACTCGGTGGCCTTCGGGTTCAGCCCGAAGTCGACGACGTCGAGCATCCGGACCTCGTTGCGGCGCAGGCCCCAGCCGTAGGCCGTCTTGAGTATCGCGGCGTCCCGGAACGCGGTCAGCCAGCCTTTGCGGCCAGAGGCTCGCGCGGTCGCCACCTGGTCGTCGGCGTGGTCGAACAGTGTCTGCAGTTCGTCGCGGCTGAACGCCCGCTTCGTCGGCCGGGACTCCACCTCGGCGACATGGCGGGCCATCGCCTCGTCGTGGCAGACCTGCACCGGGTGCGTGCCGAACTCCCGCTCGCACTCACCAGCCCAACCGTAGGCAGGATCGGTGACGAACCAGCAGAACTGACGCAGTGAGCCCTGCAGCCCACGCAACGTCGAGAGGCTGACCCTGCCGACCACTCGCAGATCGGCGCACCACTCGTCGACGTGCTGCGTCGTCCACACCCATGGCCATTCGTTGCTGTGTATATGGAACCGGCGGACCGCCCGTTCCCGAGCATCAATCGTCCCGAAGCTCAGACCGCGGGCGAGCTGCTGGGAACGCCAGCCCGTCAACATCGCCTCGAACATCCCCTCGGCCGGATGCAACACCGGCCCCCGACCGACCAAGTGCAGGCTCGCGACACCAGGCCCACGCGGCACTTCGGCCATTCGCAACCTCCACCACGCCTCACATCCGATGCGAGATTCTCGCATCCAATGTGGGCAGACCGCAATAGCCCAATGTCAGCGACCTCGAGACGGCCGGCCCGTCCGAGCAAATCGGAGGGATGTGACACCGCTGATGACACACTCGCATCACCGCGACGGCACACCGTCGGCTCAGGTCAACCGGGCAATCGACCGGGCGGCCAAGCCGGGAACGTCGGGCCACGCACCGAGGGGATGCGAATGAGGCACCAGATGACATCCGCACTCCTTATAATGACATAATGTAGGTTATCGGCACTTAATGACAATGCGCCGATCGCGGCTCGGTAGCTACCATTCGACAGTTCGCTGACGCGTCGAAATGCGCACCCACATTGCTCCGAGGTGTTCAGCGTCG
>JADGPA010000055.1 GCA_017882685.1 Propionibacteriaceae bacterium
CGCCGGCCCGGCGAGGGCGCCCCGGCTGCACGGGTGTCGTCATGGTGGTGGCGTGCGGGCAGCAGGAACGCCAGGGGCGCGAGCGCCCAGCCCAGCGCCGCGCCGGCGGCGTTGGCGATCAGGTCGTCGACGTCGAAGGTCCGATATCGCACGGGGTAGATGCCCCAGATGCCAGTGAGCTGCGTGAGCTCGAACGCGAGCGAAAGTCCGAACCCTGCGACGGTGGTGACCCAGAAGCTTCGCCGGTACCAGCGACGCAGGAACATGCCGAAGGGCACGGTGAGGGCGACGTTGAAGATGCGGACGAGCAGCGGCCCGTTGGTCAGCCAGGCCCGCCAGCCGCCCTGGGTCTGTGCCAGCGCTGTCAAGGTCTCTTGCCACCACAGGAACGGCACGAGGTTCACCAGTGTCGGCTGTCGCGGGACGGACGGGTCGGAGAACGGCAGCAGCACCAGCGCCCAGGCGCACAGCAGATACAACAAGAACGCGCTCTGGGCCATGACCCGGCGCAGCGACACCCGTCCGTAGCGCCGGTAGAGCCAGATCACGTACGGCAGCCAGAGCATCACGGCGAGCACGATGAAGGCGAGCAGCCCCTGGCTGACGGGGATGGCGTAGTTGCGCAGCATCAGTGCGCCTTGCGCGCGCGCCCCACGATGCCGGGCAGCACAGCCAGCAGGTGGTCTATGGCCTCGGCGGTGGTGTCGGGGCCGAAGGAGAACCGCAGGCTGGACGCGGCGGCGGCCTCCGTCCGTCCCATGGCCAGCAGCACCTCGCTGGGCTGGTGCACCCCTGCCGTGCACGCCGAGCCCGTGGAAGCATCGACGCCGGCGGCGTCGAGGAGCAGCAGGACGTCGTCCGCGCGGGTGCCGGCGAAGGTGAGGTTCACGATCGCAGGACCGCAGGGCTCGACGGTGTTGATGACAACGTCGGGAACGGCGGCCTGCGCGCCGGACATCAGGCGGTCACGCAGTTCAGCAAGCCGTACGGCCTCCTGTGCCCGGCGCTCGATCGCTACCCGGCTGGCCGCTGCGAACCCCACAGCGAGGGCCACCGGTACCGTTCCGGACCGGAGCCTGGCCTCCTGCCCCCCGCCGAATCCCGGCGGTGCCAGCAGCACCCCCCGACGCACGACGAGCGCCCCGATGCCGACCGGCCCGCCGAGCTTGTGGGCAGAGACGCTGAGCAGGTCGAGCCCGGAATTGCCGAAATGCAGCGGCAGGTGGCCGAAGGCCTGCACTGCGTCGCTGTGGGAAAGGGCTCCAACGGCGTGCGCCAGTGAAACCACGTCAGGAATCGGCTGCACGGCGCCGGTCTCGTTGTTCACCCACATCACCGAGACCAGCGCGGCGCGTGGCCCGACGAGAGCGGCTGCCGCCTCCACGTCGAGGTGCCCGGTGGGTCGCACCGGCAACGCCAGGACCTCGAGCCTGCCCCCGGCCGCGGCAACGGAGGGGTGCTCGATGGCCGAACTTGCCACCTGCGGACGTTCGGCATTCACCGCCCCCAGGAGGGCGAGGTTGTTCGCCTCCGTGCCGCCGGAGGCGAAGACGACCTCTCCGGACGCCGCACCGAGGTCGGCGGCGAGGGATTCCCGCGCCTCCTCGAGGACGCGTCGCGCGGTGCGTCCGGCGGTGTGCAGGGAGCTTGGATTGCCAGGCATCCCGAGTGCCCGAGTCATGGCAGCAACCGCTTCAGGCAGGGTCGGCGAGCTGGCCGCATGGTCGAGATAGCTGCGCCGGCTCACGTGTCCTCCCCTCGGGTGACGCTGGTCAATCGATTTCAAGATGCGAGGGTCGAATGTGACCGTTCGTGCCAGATTAGGTCAGACTAATGGGCGGCGATCCCATTCCCGAGAGTGAGTTCATGAACCCAACCGTCCAGCCGTCACCGGGCGACGACGCGCGTTTGGGTGCGCACGTCGATGCCGACGGCACCCGGTTCTCGCTCTGGGCACCTCGCGCCACCCGCGTGGAACTGGCCCTGGTGGATGAGCACCGTCGCCAGACCAACTACGACGTCACGCCCACAGGCGTTGGCGTCTGGGAGGTCCACGTCCCGGGCGTCACCGCGGGGCAGCGCTACGGCTACCGGGTGCACGGACGGTGGTCGCCGGAGACCGGCGAGCGGTTCAATCCGGCCAAGCTGCTGCTCGACCCATACGCCCGCGCCATCACCGGCGGTGTCGACTACTCCGGCCCGATCACCGACCACACCCGGGAGTCCAACTTCCTGCCCGATCCCACCGACTCCTTCGCCGCCGTGCCGCTCAGCGTGGTCGTGGCCGACACGGCGCCGCCGCCGGCGCTGCCTGCGCCGATCCCCGTCTCCCAGCTGGTGATCTACGAGGCGCACCTGAGGGGCTACACCCGCCAGCACCCGTCCGTGCCCGAACACCTGCGAGGCACCTACGCAGGTATGGGCTACCCGTCCGTCGTCGAGCACCTGGTGGAACTCGGCGTGAACGCCGTGGAGTTCCTGCCCCTGCAGCACTTCGTCTCCGAACCGTTCGTCGTCGGACGGGGCCTGACCAACTACTGGGGCTACAACACGCTGGGCTTCTTCGCCCCACACGGCGCCTACTCCTCCTCCGGCACGCTCGGTGAGCAGGTCGCGGAGTTCAAGGAGATGGTGTCCGCGCTGCACGCCTCCGGCATCGCCGTCATCCTCGACGTCGTCTACAACCACACCGGCGAGGGTGGCCACGACGGCCCAACGCTCAGCTTCCGCGGCATCGACCACGGCGCGTACTACCGGCTCACCGATGACCAGCGCAACGACTACGACGTGACCGGCTGCGGCAACGCCGTCGACACCTCGACCCCTGGCGTGTTGAAGATGGTTCTCGACTCCCTGCGCTACTGGGCCACCGACATGGGCGTGGACGGCTTCCGCTTCGACCTGCAGACCACGCTGATCCGCGACCACGCGCACCACGTCGACCAGAACCACCCCTTCAAACTGCTCGTGGCCGCCGACCCGGTGCTCGCCGGCAAGGTGATGATCTCCGAGCCGTGGGACCTCGGCCCCTACGGCTACCAGGTGGGGCGCTGGGGTGTGGGCTGGTCGGAATGGAACGACCGTTTCCGCGGCTTCACCCGCGACTTCTGGCGCGGCGCTCTCGGCGGCGTGCAGGAATTGGCTACCCGGCTGTCCGGCTCGTCCGACATCTTCGACCACGGTGGCCGGCCCGCGACGGCATCGATCAACTTCGTCACAGCCCACGACGGCTTCACCATGCGCGACGTGGTCACCTACGACCTCAAGCACAATGAGGCCAACGCCGAGCGCAACCGTGACGGGGCCGACGACAACCGCTCCTGGAACCACGGCTACGAGGGTGAAACCGATGACCCGGCCATCATCGCCGTTCGCCAACGCACCGCCCGCAACCTGATGGCCACCCTGCTGCTCAGCGCCGGCGTCCCGATGATCCTCGCCGGCGACGAGAGCGGACGCACGCAGGGCGGCAGCAACAACGCCTACTGCCAGGACTCACCGGTCTCATGGGTGAACTGGTATGAGCAGGAGGAATGGGCGGACCAGGAGGAACTCACCCGCACCCTGCTGAAGCTGCGCGCGGAGCACGCGCTGCTGCGTCCCGAGCAGTGGCGCTACCACGGCGAGGTCGCCGACAACGCCGGGCACGGCCTCGGCCGCTCGCCGGTGGCCTGGTTCGCCGAATCGGGCACGGAGATGACCACCGAGCACTGGCACGACATGGGACGCCGCACGCTCGGCATGTACCTGTCCGACCGCTCCGAGGGCTTCCTCATCTACTTCCACGCCGACGCCGAGCCGGTGGAGCTGTCGCTGCCCGGAGCCCCCTGGGCGCTGGGTTACCGGGTGGTTGCCCACACCGGGCTCCCCGGGGAACTCCCCTGCAAGCACCTGGCACCCGGGTCGACCGTGATCCTGCCCGGACGGACGGTCGCCGTGCTCGCCGCGGACGTGCGCGTCGGTGCCTGGCTGGTCGCGGCCTCCCCGGTAACGCCCGACGTTGCGGCCAAGGGCAGGCAACGCACTCGCGACTAGGCTCCTATGCCTCCCGAACGACAGATGCATTCGATAGGTTGAAACCGTGAGTGCAACCGTTGACCCGTCCCGCAAACGCCAGCCGCAGGCGGTGAGCCACCCGGCACCGATGCCCCCCGCACCGGCAGCCGCCGCCATCCCCGTCCTAGATCTTCGCCCGGTGACTTCGATCGTCGCAGGATTCGGCCGCATCCCCGTGAGCGCGGTCAGCCCTGTCATCGAGGGCGGCGCGTACCCGGCCAAGGCCGTCGTCGGCGAGCTCATTCCGATCCGCGCGAGGGTGTTCCGGGAAGGTCATGACGCGGTCAACGCCTCGGTGATCCTCACCGCTCCGGACGGACGCGAGCAGCGCGTCGACATGACCCCGATCGAGCCGCGAGGCCTCGACCCGTGGGAGGCATGGGTACGCCTCGACACGGAGGGCGCCTGGACGTTCCGCGTCGAAGGCTGGTCCGACCCATGGGAGACCTGGCTGCACAACGCCGAGGCGAAGCTGCCGGCGGGAGTCGACATCGACCTGGTCTGCCTCGAGGGCCGGCACCTGCTCGATCGCACGGCTACTGCGGCCGAGCTTGCCGGAGATCCGGTGGAGGCGTCGATACTCAAGGCGACAGCGATGTTGCTGATCCCCGAGCGTCCCGCCATCGACCTGCTCGAGGTGACGACCGGGAAGGGCATCCCCCGCGCCATGGAGCAGTTCGGGCCCCGTGAAATGGTCTCCCCCACCCCCGACTACCCGCTGTTCGCCGACCGGGCGAAGGCCTTGTACTCCAGCTGGTACGAGTTCTTCCCCCGCTCGCAGGGCGCATCGTTCGACGAGGCGAAGAAGACCTGGACCCCGGGCACCTTCGACTCCTGCCATCAGCGGCTCGAGCAGGTGGCTGCGATGGGCTTCGACGTCATCTACCTGCCGCCGGTCCACCCGATCGGCACCTCGTTCCGCAAGGGACGCAACAACACCCTCATCCCCGCTGCCAGCGACCCCGGCTCTCCCTGGGCGATCGGCTCTCCTGACGGCGGCCACGACGCTATCCATCACGACCTGGGCGACTGGGACGCGTTCGACCGGTTCGTCGCGAAGGCCGAGGAGGAGGGCCTCGAGGTCGCCCTCGACTTCGCGCTGCAGGCCTCCCCCG
The DNA here is from genome assembly GCA_017882685.1 of Propionibacteriaceae bacterium. GTDB lineage: Bacteria > Actinomycetota > Actinomycetes > Propionibacteriales > Propionibacteriaceae > Propionicimonas. The sequence continues at coordinate 5,172 of JADGPA010000055.1, forward strand.
ACCACCCCTGGGTGACCAGCCACCCGGAGTGGTTCACCACCCGGGTCGACGGGACCACCGCCTACGCGGAGAACCCGCCCAAGAAGTACCAGGACATCTACCCGATCAACTTCGACAACGACCCTGAGGGCATCTACCACGAGGCACTTCGCCTGCTGAAGCTGTGGATGGCGCATGGCGTCCGGATCTTCCGCGTCGACAACCCGCACACCAAGCCGGTGCCGTTCTGGGCGTGGATCATGCGGCAGGTGCGCGAGACCGACCCCGACGTGCTGTTCCTCGCGGAGGCGTTCACTAAGCCGGAGATGATGGCCGCGCTCGGCAAGGTGGGCTTCCACCAGAGCTACACCTACTTCACGTGGCGCAACACCAAGTGGGAGCTCGAGGAGTACCTGACCGAGCTCAGCACCGGCATGGACTCGTTCTACCGGCCGAACTTCTTCGTCAACACCCCGGACATCAACCCGTTCTTCCTGCAGTCGGGCAATCCGGCGGCCTTCGCGATTCGCGCGGTGCTCGCCGCAACCCTCGCCCCGTCCTGGGGCGTCTACTCCGGCTTCGAACTGTTCGAGCACGAGGCCTTGAAGCCGGGTGGTGAGGAGTACCGGCACTCGGAGAAGTTCGAGTACCGGCCCCGCGACTACAGCGCTGAGCCCAACCTGAACGTGCTGCTCGGCACCCTGAACCTGGTCAGGCGGAACCACCCGTCCCTGCAGCAGCTGCGGCAGATCGAGTTCCAGCACGCCCCGCACGACGGCGTGATCGCCTACGCCAAGCGGGACGGCGAAGACACGGTCGTGGTGATCTGCAGCCTCGATCCTGACCAGGCGGTGGAGAGCGAGGTCTACCTCGACCTCGCCTGGCTCGGGGTGCCCGGGACCACCGTCCAGCTGCTTGACGAGCTGACTGGGGCCACCTTCACGTGGGGCGAGCGCAACTTCGTCCGGCTCACCCCGGCGAACCCGGCCCACATCCTGCACGTCGTGCGTGGGTAAGGACAAGGGCGTGAGCACCGCGTCCGCGTGGGAGTCCTACCTCCGCCAGGCCCGCTGGTTCGGTGGCAAGGGACTGGCCGCCTCAGTGACGACCATCGAGCCCCTGCCCTGGTACACCGCGCCCGGCAAGTGGCCGGCCGTGCGCTCGGAGATCGCCACCATCGTCTACGCCGACGCCCGCGTCGAGCACTACCAGCTGCTGGTGGCCTACCAGGCTCTGGGCTCCGCGCCTGCAGGGCTGCCGGTAGGTCGGACCACGCTCGCCGACCTCGGCGAGGTGGACTACATGGACGCCCCGGCGTACCCACCCGCGATGACTGCGCTGATCGGTGCACTCCTCACTGTCCCGCCGGACGGCATGGACTGGCTGGACACTGAACCGGTGGACGGGGGCGCAGCGATGCGGCTGTTCACCGGCGAGCAGAGCAACACGACGGTGCTGGTGGGCGACACGACGCTCTTCAAGCTGTTCCGCAAGCTCGAGCCCGGGCGCAACCTGGACGCGGAGGTGCTGGGCGCCCTCAGCGGCTCGGGCATCACCCCCGATCTTTACGGCGTACTCGCCGCCGGCGGGTACGACCTGGCGATGTTCTGCCAGCGGGTACAGGGCGTCACGGACGGCTGGCTCCATGCCACCGCCGCGTGCGCAGCGGGAACCGACATCAGCGCAGAATGCCGCCGGCTGGGCGCTGAGCTCGCCGATCTCCACCATCGCCTGGCAACGGCTTTCGGCTCCGCGGAGCTGCCCGGCACCGATCTGGCTGCGGCGATGCTGCGACGTTTCGACGCCGCCGCCGCCCAGGTGGGCGAACTTGAGGATTATCGTCAGGCTGCCCAGCTGCTGTTCGGCAGCGCGGGCTCGGGGTCGCTCGTCACCCAGCGGGTGCACGGCGACTTCCACCTCGGACAGGTGCTCTACCGCGAGGCTGACCACTCCTGGGTGATCATCGACTTCGAGGGCGAACCCCTGAAGACGCTGGCCGAACGGCGCGAACTCGACACGGTCTGGCGCGATGTCGCCGGCCTGCTGCGCAGCCTGGACTACGCCCGCAGCGCCCACGCCGAACCCGACAGCCACGCGGCGCGGGAGTGGTGTGCGAAAGCGAGTGATGCGTTCCTCGACGGCTACGCCGGGCAGCACCGGGAATTGCAGGCGCTCCTGCGCGCCTACGAGCTCGACAAGGCCGTTTACGAGGTGGTTTACGAGATGCGCAATCGTCCTGATTGGGCACATATTCCGTGGCGAGCGGTCCAAGATGAGGCTAGGAGGGTTTCGCTCAACCCTCCCCCACCAACCGATCAGGAGCAGTAATGGCACACGACGTGGCAGGCGAGTTGACGGGATGGAGCCTCGAAGGTTTCCAAAACGGTGGCGATACTGAGTGCTGGAAGAGGTTGGGCGCCCATGAGGTGACCGTCTTCGACGACGAGCGCGGCGAGCTCCACGGCACAAGGTTCGCGGTCTGGGCACCGAACGCACGCGAGGTGCGGCTGAACGCCGACTTCAACTGGTGGACCGGCGACGTCATGACACGGATCCCCGGCACCGGGGTGTGGGGATTGTTCGTCGAGGGCGTCGGCACGGGCGCGCTGTACAAGTTCAACATCCTGTGTGTGGATGGCGTCTGGCGCGAGAAAGTCGACCCGATGGCGTTCTTCGCTGAGCAGGCGCCGGCGAACTCGTCCATCGTCTACACCAGCAAGTACCTGTGGGACGACGGCACCTGGATGACAAGGCGGGCCAAGTCGCAGCCGTACGCCGAGCCGATGAGCACCTACGAGGTGCACCTGGGCTCCTGGAGGCGCGGCAAGACCTACCTCGAACTCGCCGACGAACTGGTCGAGTACGTGACCTGGCAGGGCTACACCCATGTGGAGCTGATGCCGATCACCGAACACCCCTTCGAGCCTTCCTGGGGCTACCAGGTCACCAACTACTTCGCGCCCATGTCGCGGCTCGGCCGTCCCGACGAGTTCCGCTACCTCGTCGACCGCCTGCATCAGGCCGGCATCGGCGTCATTCTCGACTGGGTGCCCGGGCACTTCCCCAAGGATGAGTGGGCGCTGGGACGCTTTGACGGCACTGCCCTCTACGAGCACGCCGATCCGCGCCAGGGCGAGCACAAGGACTGGGGCACCTACATCTTCAACTACGGCCGCAGCGAGGTGAAGTCGTTCCTGGTCTCCAACGCCCTGTACTGGGTGACCGAGTTCCACATCGACGCGTTGCGGGTGGACGCGGTCGCGTCCATGCTCTACCTCGACTACTCCCGTGAGGATGGGGAGTGGGTGCCGAACATCCATGGCGGCAACGAGAACCTCGAGGCCATCGACTTCCTGCGCTACGTGAACAAGCACCTCTACGAGCGCGTCCCCGGCGTTGTGATGATCGCGGAGGAGTCGACCTCGTTCGGCGGCGTGACCAAGCCGGTGCACAACGGCGGCCTCGGGTTCGGCTTCAAGTGGAACATGGGCTGGATGAACGACACCCTGCGCTACCTCGCGCTGGAGCCGATCCACCGGCAGTACCACCACAACGAGATGACCTTCGCGATGGTCTACGCCTTCTCGGAGAACTTCGTGCTGCCCATCTCGCACGACGAGGTGGTGCACGGCAAGGGCTCGATGATCAACAAGATCCCCCAGGACACCTGGCGGCAGTTCGCCACCCTGCGCGCCTTCTACTCCTACATGTGGGCATTTCCCGGCAAGAAGCTGATCTTCATGGGCTGCGAATTCGGTCAGCGCACCGAGTTCGACGAGTCGGCCAGCCTCGAGTGGTGGGTCACCGGCTTGTGGGGGCACCACGGCCTGCAACGGCTGTTGAAGGACCTCAATGAGCTCTACCGCAGCCATCCCGCCCTGTGGAAGCTGGACAGCGACCCGGCCGGCTTCCGCTGGATCAACGCCGACGACGCCGGAGCCAACACGTTCTCCTGGTTGCGCAGCGACAAGGACGGCCATGACGTAGCCATCATCGTGAACTACTCCTCCGAGCCCTGGACGCGCTACCGCATCGGCCTGCCGAAGGCCGGGGTGTGGAAGGAGATCCTGAACTCCGACTCGGGCATCTACGACGGCTCCGGCACGCACGGCAATCTCGGCCAGGTCGAGGCCACCGAGGAGGGCTGGAACGGGCTGCCTGCCAGCGCGATCGTCGTCGTTCCCCCGCTGGGCGCGGTGTACTTCGAGTACGCCGGCGAGGAGTGATTCGCGACGCGCTGCCGTTCACAGTCGTCGACGGCGTCGCGGTGCTCGACTTTTCCGGCGACAATGCGCGTGAGCGCTACGACCTGCTGTTGGTGACATCATGTGCGCTCGCATTCGAGGACGCCACGGTGCGGCGCGTGGAGGTGGCGATCGCCGCCACAGCCAGCGTTCGGCGTCGCGCCCTGCACCGGGCCGGGTTCCGGCTCGAGGGCACGGCGCGCGAGCGCAGGCTCGACGGCGGGCTGCCCGTCGACGAGCTGCAGTACGGGCGGCTGCGTGACGACGATACGTCCGGACGGCTCGGGTTCACCGCAGTGATGAACACGGTGACGCCCCGCAAGCGGCTGATCAGCCACCTGCTGCTGACCGACTCCTCTGGCCGGGTCTGCATCCTTGAGACGACCTTCAAGCCCGACTTCGAACTGCCCGGCGGCATTCTCGAGGTCGGCGAGAGCCCGCGGGTCGGGCTGATCCGGGAGGTGGAGGAAGAACTCGACCACACGGTCAGCGTCGGCCGACTGCTCGTCGTTGACTGGCTGGCCCCTTACCTGGGCTGGGAGGACGCGGTCGAGCTGATCTTCGACGGCTGCGAACTGGCCGACTTCTCGATCGCACGGCTGCGTCCAGACGGTCGTGAGATCCGCGCCGTGCACTGGCTTCCACCCGAGGCGGCGACCGCCACGATGGCCCCGTTCGCCCAGGGCAGGCTGCGGGGAGCTCTCGCTGCCCGCGACGAGGGACGCACGCTCTACCTCGAGGCCGGCGTCCAGATCAGCTGAACGTCAGTGGGGCCTGTCAGAATAGTACACATGTTCGACTATGTGGATGTGTCGGGGCTGGATGCGGGTGCCGCGCTGGGTGTGCTGGAGCAGGCGCAGCAGGCCATGCGGCAGGCGGAGGTGCAACAG
>JADGPA010000056.1 GCA_017882685.1 Propionibacteriaceae bacterium
GATAACGACAAGAGTTGTCACTACAAACGCACGGCAACGGAGCCGGCTCCTTCGGCAGGAAGGCACGCCCATGACCGCCCCAGCACTTGTGATGGTGGCTCGAGGCAGCTCCGACCCATTGGTCGCCCAGGTGACCCATAAACTGGCCCGGGGACTACAGGACCTACGCCCTGAGATGGCCGTCTATGGCGCGTTCCTCCAGCAGAACCCTCCGACCGCCAAGCAGGTCATTGACCAAATCGCCGCGTCCGGCAACGCCGAGGTGGTGCTGGTGCCGCTCCAGCTGACCCACGCCGTCGAGTCCGACCCAGCCATGACCGACCTGCTCCACCGCTCGCGCGCCGACTACCCCGACCTCCGCTTCACGCTCTCCCGGCCCATCGGCCCGGAGATCAGCCTCCTGACCATCCTCGACCAGCGCCTGCGCATCGCCCTCAGCCAGGCACGCTGCCTCGAGTTGGACGGCCTGGTGCTCTCGGCCTCCTGCAACGGTGATGTACGCGGCAGCGCGCTGCTCGCCCGCCGTGCCCGCCAGTGGTCGACCCACCACCGGCTGCCCTGCCTCACCGCCGTTGCCGACGACTCCGGTCCTTCGGTCGGCCAGGCGATCATGGGCCTGCGTGCACAGGGCCGGCGCCACATCGCGGTCGGCTCATTCTTCCTGAGTGCCGACGAGTCCTACCACACCCAGTCCGACCTGGCCTACCGCTACGGCGCGGTCTCGGTGAGCGAACCCATCGGTGCCGCCCGCGAGGTCCTCGACCTGGTGCTGGCCCGCTACGCCTTCGCTGCGATGGACCTGCTGGACTTCGGCGCAGACGAACTGGCCGAGCCGGTTCGCCACCTCAGCGTCGTGGGCGCCTGAGTCACCCGTAAGGCCGAGTGTCAGGTGGCTGCCACCCGCAGCTTCTCGGCTTCGACGTCGAACTCCGCCGCCGGCCAGGTCAGCTGCATCCCCGCGAGGGTCTCGCGCAGCAGTTCGGCCACGGCCCAGTTGCGGTACCACTTGCGGTCGGCCGGAATCACGTACCAGGGCGCAGCGTCGGTGTTGCACTTCTCCAGCAGCTCCTCGTACGCCTCCATGTAGGCCGGCCACTTCGCCCGGGAGTCCACGTCGGCGGGGTTGTACTTCCAGTACTTCGTGGGGTCCTCGAGGCGCTCGGCGAGTCGTGCCTTCTGCTCGTCCGCTGACACATTCAGCATGCACTTGACGATCCGGGTGCCGCTCTCGGCGAGCCCCGCCTCGAACCTGTTGATCTCGTCGTAGCGCTTGCTCCACACGTCCTCGGCGACGAGGTTCTCCACCCGCACCACCAGCACGTCCTCGTAGTGCGAACGGTCGAAGATGCCGATCTTGCCCGCGCCCGGCAAGGCCTTCCGGATGCGCCACAGGTATTTGTGCTCGCGCTCTTGCGGCGTCGGCGCCTTGAAGGCGGTCAGGTCGATGCCCTGCGGGTCCACCAGGCCCATCGCGTGACGGATCACGCCGCCCTTGCCGGACGTGTCCATGCCCTGCAGGACCACCAGCACCCGCGGTGCGGTCTCCGGGTTGCTGCGTCCGGACGCGTAGAGCATCTCCTGCAGGTCGGAGACCTGCGGGCCGAGCGCCTCGGTGAGCGCAGGCGCGTCCGCCTTGCCCTTGCCCGGGTAGCCGGGGGTCGCGGACGCATCCAGGCCCGCCATCGACACCGGCCCCTGCGGCAGCCGGAGCAGCTTGGAGAGCGACTTCGACGGCGCCTTCGACTTCTTCTTCGATGAACTCATTGGCACAGTCTCCTCCGGCGCCCAAGGCATTGGTGCCAAGATGGGCGAATGTCGCTGCCACTGCGCCCACCGTTGGAGCCGATGCTGGCCAAGTCCCAGGCTGCGATCCCGCCGGGCATGGCCTACGAGCCGAAGTGGGATGGGTTCCGCTGCCTGGTCTTCCGTGACAACGACGAGGTGCAACTGATCTCCCGCAACGGCCGCGACCTGTCGGTCTACTTCCCGGAGATGGTGCGGGCGGTCCTGGAGAACACCCCGCCACGGTGCGTGCTCGACGGCGAACTCGTCGTGGTCACCGGCGACCGGCTCGACTTCGGACGGCTGTCCGAACGCATCCACCCTGCCCAGAAGCGGATCGACCTGCTCTCGACGACGACGCCGGCGTCGCTGGTCTGCTGGGACCTGCTGGCGCTGGACGACGAGTCGCTGATGGAGCTGCCGTTCGAGCGGCGTCGCGCGCTGCTGGAGCAGGCCCTGCGGAACTCCGACCCGCCCGTCCACCTGACCCCCATCACGCGCGACCTCGCGGTCGCCCTGGACTGGTTCACCCAGTTCGAGGGCGCCGGCCTCGACGGCGTGGTCGCCAAGCGCATCGACGGCCCCTACCTGCCCGGACAGCGGGCCATGGTGAAGATCAAGCACGCCCGCGAAGCCGACGTGGTCGTCGCCGGCTACCGGCTGCACAAGAACTCGACTCCCGAACGGCCCTTGCTCGGCTCGCTGCAGCTGGGGCTATACGACGGCGACGCCCTGCACTTCGTCGGCGTGGCAGCGGCCTTCCCGGAGGCACGCCGCGCCGAACTCGCTGCCCAGTTCCTGCCGGTCACACTGCCGGCCGGGCCGTCGGAGCACCCGTGGTCGCACTTCGAGGCCGTCGAGGGACGCCGTCCCGGGATGATCAGCCGGTGGAGCACCGAGCTGAAGGAAACCCACCTGATCTGGCCGATGCTGGTGTGCGAAGTCGGCTACGAGCACATGGAGGGCACCCGGTTCCGGCACACCGCGCAATTCCGGCGGTGGCGTCCCGACCGCGACCCGGACTCGTGCACGTTCACGCAACTCGAAGAGGTTGTGGGCTACGACCTGGCGGCGATCCTCGGCGACACGCCCTGACCGAAGCTTCCTACTCCCAGTTCGCGGCGTTCTTCTTGCTGGGTTGCACCCGCGGGGGCTCGCCCGGCATCTTCGGGTGCTCCGGCGGGTAGGGCATCTCGCCCTCGCCATTGGCAGCATCCCGCTCGAACCACTCCAGCGCTGTCCGCAGCGAGCCGGGCCCCAGGTCGTCCATGCCCGCCCACGTGTCCCCCACCTTCGCGAACCGCTCGGGCATGGTCAGCAGCGTGAAGTCGGAGGGCTGGACGTCGGGCAGCTCTGACCAGTCCAGCGGCGCCGACACCAGGCCGCGCGGCGTGGGGCGGATCGAATAGGCCGAGGTCATCAGCCGGTCCCTCGCCATCTGGTTGAAGTCGACGAAGACGCGCTCGCCGCGCTCCTCCTTCCACCAATTCATCGTCACCTGCTCGGGCAGGCGCCGCGCCAGTTCCCTGCCGATGGCGATCGTGGCGTGCCGTGCCTCGATGAAGTCGGCACCGACAATGGGGGCGAACACGTGCACCCCGCGGCCACCGCTGGTCTTGCAGAAGCCAGTCAGGCCCGCCTCGGCGAGCACTTCCCGCAACTCCAGCGCAGCCGTCACCGCCATTCCGAAATCGACGCCGGCCTGCGGGTCGAGGTCGATGCGCAGCTGGTCGACGGCGTCGGTGTCCGCTGCCCGCACCGGCCACGGGTGGAAGCGGACGGTGCCGAGGTTAGCCATCCACACGATCGTGGCCAGGTCTGCAGGCGCCACCTCGGTTGCCGTGCGGCCGGACGGGAACGTGACTTCAGCGGTCTGCACCCAGGCGGGTGTGTTGGCCGGGGCCCGCTTCTGGTAGAACGCTTCCCCCCTGCCGTCGGCGCGGGTGGCGACAATGACGTCGTCCCGCACCCCACCCGGCCAGCGCTCCATAGCGGTCGGGCGGTCACGCAACGCGGTGAGGATGCCGCTGCCGACGCTGAGGAAGTACTCCACCACGTCGAGTTTCGTCAGTCCCAGGTCGGCGAAGTACGGCTTCTCCGGGCTCGAGACCCGGACCGACTGGCCGTCGATCTCCAGTTCCACGCCTGCTGCAGCCATGCAGCAAAGGTTAGCTGTTCGTTTGTTAGGTTCCCCTAAGCTGGGGAGTCGAGCCCGAGGAGGCGATCACATGGAACTCAAGGTCATCAAGACTCCCGAGGAGTGGCGGGCACAGCTCAGCCCGCTGGAGTACCGCGTCCTGCGCGAAGCCGGCACCGAGGCGCCGTTCACCGGCGAGTACACCGACACCACCGCCGCTGGGACCTACCGCTGCCGTGCGTGCGGCGCCGAGCTGTTCCGCAGCGAGCACAAGTTCTCCTCGCACTGCGGGTGGCCGTCCTTCTACACCGCAGCGGCCGCCGAACGCGTCCGCCTGGTGAAGGACCACAGTCTTGCCATGCACCCCCGCACCGAGGTGCGCTGCGCAGCCTGCGATTCGCACCTCGGCCACGTCTTCGAGGGCGAGGGCTACGACGTGCCCACCGACCAGCGGTGGTGCATCAACTCGGTCTCCCTGGATTTCGAGCCGGGTGAGTGACCCGGCCCCGGCGCGCCCCATGCGGCCTTGACCACGGGCGACAGTAGGCTCCAGTGGTGGTCGCCGGTAGGGAACAGAGCACGCCACCGCTGTTTGACATGGCGGTGCAGGCGATCCTTAACATGTCGTGGCGCCCCGAGCTGAAGGTCGAGGAGATCCCGGCCCCCGCAAAGATCGCACCTTTCGCTGTCGCGATCAGCGCAGAGGTGGAGCTGAACGACGAAGAACTCGGCAGTGGCCGGCTGGTCCTGCTTCACGACCCCGCCGGCAGCGCCTCGTGGGACGGCGACTTCCGCTGCGTCACCTACGCCCGAGCAGACGTCGATCCCGAAATGGTCACCGACCCCCTCCTCACGGAGGTGGGCTGGTCGTGGCTGATCGACGCCCTCGACCGCAACCAGGCCGAGTACTCCGCGCCCAGCGGCACCGTGACAGCCTTCTCCAGCCGCTCCTTCGGCGGCATCGCCGACGACCCACCCCGCGCAGAAGTCGAACTGCGAGCGTCCTGGACGCCGATCATCACCTCCGCCGCCGACATGGTCCGCAACCTGCAGGCCTGGTCAGAACTGTTGTGTCTCACCGCCGGGTTGCCGCCACTGCCCGACGGCGTCGTGCCGATCGCACCGCGCCGTTCGGGGACGTGGCTGCAATGACGACGATCACAGAAGAACCCACCGAGGAACCGGTCGAGCGTTACCCGATCCTTGCCCTGCCCGCAGACGGCATCCCCGACGTCATCCAGACCACGGAGGCCCTGGACGCCGCGCGCGCAGCCCTGCGGGCCGGCACCGGGCCGCTCTCGATCGACACCGAGCGCGCCCACGGCTACCGCTACACAGCCAAGGCCTACCTGATCCAGATCCGCAGGGAGAGTGCTGGCACGTACCTGATCGACCCGACAGCTTTCGAGAACGGCCGGCCGCGTGCCGACTTCAGCGAATGGGCCGCGGAACTGGCAGACGCCGAGTGGATCCTGCACGCGGCCAGCCAGGACCTGCCCTGCCTCGCCGAGGTGAAGTTCCTGCCAAGGAACCTTTTCGACAGCGAACTCGCCGCCCGCCTGCTCGGCCTGCCGAAGGTGAACCTCGGCGCGCTGATGGAGCAGGCCCTCGGGTTGACCCTGCTGAAGGAGCACTCGGCCGCCGACTGGTCGCGCCGGCCGATCCCCGAGGACTGGCTCGCCTACGCAGCCCTCGACGTGGAGCGGCTCAGTGACCTGCGCACGTGGCTGATCGAGCGGCTCACCGAGGCAGGCAAGCTCGACTGGGCCCTTCAGGAATTCAGCTACCTCGTCGCCCACGCCGCCGACGCGCCCACCCCTCGGGTGGACCCGTGGCGTCGGGTCTCCGGCCTGCACAGCCTGCGGACGCCTGCTGCGCTCGCCGTGGTCCGCGAGTTGTGGACGGTCCGCGAGCAGCTGGCCGCAGAGGAGGACCGTGCACCGGGCCGGATCGTGCCTGACCGCGCCTTGGCGGAGCTTGCCGCCCGCATGGAGAAGGAAGGGAAGACCCGCCTGCTGCGGGCCGACCTGCGCGCGGTGCGCGGCTTCACCACCCGCCTCGCCAACCGCCACGAGGCCCTCTGGCTGGCAGCGCTCGACCGGGCGGCGGCACTCACCCGTGCGGAATGGCCGCCGCGACACTCCACCCCCGAGGGTCCGCCGCAGCCGCGGTCATGGGAACGCCGCTGGCCGGCCTCCTTCGAACGCTTCAACCGGATCCGTCCGGCGCTGATCGAACGGGCGGAGGAACTCGAGCTCCCCGTGGAGAACCTGCTGTCGCCCGACCACCTGCGGCGGCTGCTGTGGGACTCCCCCGACACCACGGACGAGGCCACCGTCACGGCCCGCCTCGCCGAGCTGGGTGCCCGCCCCTGGCAGCGCGAGCTCGTGGTGCCGGTGATCACCCAGCTGTGGTGACCTGCTCGGTCTCCTGTGCAGCGATCAGCTCGGTGGCGAAGCGGGCGATCTGTTGCGCGGTGAGTCCGAGCTCCTCCAGCAGTTGACCCCGGTTGCCCTGGGGCAGGAACTCCTGCGGGATGCCGAACTCGCGCACCCTGGTGTCGATGCCGGTGGCGCGCGCCTCCTGCGACAACCGCGATCCCAGCCCTCCGGCGAGCCCGTTGTCCTCGATCGTGAGCACGAGTTCGTGCTCGGCGACCAGCGTGAGCAGGTCGGCTGACACCGGCAACGCCCACACCGGGTCGACGACGGTGGCTCCGATGCCCTGCTGGGAAAGCCGCTCCCCCACCTGCACAGCGATCGCGCACAGTTGGCCGTAACCAACGACGAGCACACGCGGACGCGGGCACGCCAGCAGCACGTCGACGTCGCCGCGGGTGGAAACGGCCGGCAGCGGATCGGGCAGGCGCTCCTTGGAGTAGCGCAGCACCGTCGGCGCGTCGTCGATCGTGACCGCCAGCTGCAGCGCCGCCACCAGGCGCGGCTCGTCTCGGGGCGCGGTCAGCCGCAGCCCCGGAACGAGGCCGAGCAGGGAGGCGTCCCACATGCCGTTGTGACTCGGCCCGTCCGGCCCGGTGACGCCGGCGCGGTCGAGGACGAACGTGACACCCAGCCGGTGCAGGGCCACGTCCATCAGCACCTGGTCGAAGGCCCGGTTGAGGAAGGTGGCATAGACCGCGAACACCGGGTGCAGGCCTCCGGCTGCCAGGCCGGCGGCGGACGTGACGGCGTGCTGCTCAGCGATCCCGACGTCGAAGGTGCGCTCCGGGAAATGCCGCGAGAACTGGTCAAGACCGGTCGGGTGGAGCATGGCTGCAGTGATCGCAACGACCCGATCGTCGGTGACACCGATCCGGGCCAGTTCGTCACCGAACGCGTCGGTCCACGTGCGGATGCCGAGCTCCGCGAGGGATTCCCCGGTGACCTCGTCGATCTTGCCCACGGCGTGGAAGCGGTCCTGCTCATGCTCCTCGGCCGCCTTGAAGCCGCGGCCCTTCTGGGTGATGCAGTGCACCAGCACCGGCCCACCGAAGCCGCGTGCCTGGTGCAGGGCGAGTTCGACGGCTTCGATGTCATGGCCGTCGATCGGTCCGACGTATTTCAGTCCGAGGTCGGAGAACATCCCCTGCGGCGCCAGCACGTCCTTCACGCCCATCTTGAAGCCGTGCATCAGCCCGTAGACGATCTGGCCGATCAGCGGCGCGTTGCGGACGGCCTGCTTGATGCGCTGCAGCGTCCGCTCGTAGCGGCGGTCGGTGCGGATGGCCGACAGCTGCTTGCCGAGCACGGACAGCTGGGTGGCGATGCCGCCGACGGTCGGGGTGTAGGAGCGGCCGTTGTCGTTGACGACGACGACAAGGCGCTCCTCGCTCGCCACGGCGATGTTGTTCAGGGCCTCCCAGGCCATGCCGCCGGTGAGGGCGCCGTCGCCGATGATGGCGACAACGAATTGGTCCCTACCCTGCAGTCGGTTGGCCTTCGCCATGCCGTCTGCCCAGGACAGCGAGGCGGACGCGTGGGAGTTCTCCACCCAGTCGTGCGGGGATTCGGCCCGGCTCGGGTACCCGGAAAGACCGCCGGGTTGCCGCAGCGTCGGGAACAGGTCCCTGCGTCCGGTGAGGATCTTGTGCACGTAGCTCTGGTGCCCAGTGTCGAACACGATCGCATCGCGCGGAGAATCGAAGACCCGGTGCAAGGCGATAGTGAGCTCCACAACGCCGAGGTTGGGCCCGAGGTGGCCCCCGGTACGGCTGACGTTGGTCACGAGGAAGGCACGGATCTCCTCGGCCAGCTGCCGCAGCTGCCCGGGGGTCAGGTCACGCAGGTCTTCTGGACCGTTGATCTCGTCGAGCAGGGGCACCGGTCGAGTCTATGTCAGAGCTTGCGGACGAACACCTTGCCACGCAACGCCTCCTCCACCAGGCCCACCTCGCGACGCAGTCGCACCAGCCGGGCACCCTGCTCCGCCCACGCCTCTGCGGCGTACTGCACCACCTCAGGCGCAACGTGGTCGGCAAGGCTCGTCCGTACGCCGGCAAGGCCGTCAGCGCTGGCGCGCACCTGCGACTCCACGAACTCCGCTGCGAACCGCGCCAGCACGACCGGGTGCCGCCGCAGCACCGGGTAGGCCCGGTAGTCCGACGGACAGCAGTCCAGCAGGAACGCCGCAGCCGTCACCTCCCAGTCCGGTGTGTTCGGCGGACGCACCCGCGCCGGCCACCCCGGCGGTGTGTAAGCCTGCGTCGGCTCGCTCCGGCGACTGCGTTCGGCGAGATTAGCCACCGCCCCACCTCCGTGATATCGAATGTTTGTTCGATTCTAGGCCGCGGCCGGCCGCCTGGTCCAGCCGGGGTGGCGCCCGATTCGGCGCTTCCCCACCCTGCTGGTAAGCTCGAATCGTTGTTTGATGCGAATCTTCGTTTACTTGTTTGGTTAAACCGCCGGTTCACCGGCGCAGGTAGTCCTTTCGGGAAGCGTTCATTGCAACTGCATCGCCAGAGCGTCGCAACCGCGACCGCTCCACTTCCCTCAAAAAGGAAAAACATTATGGCTACAGGTACCGTCAAGTGGTTCAACGCTGACAAGGGCTTCGGCTTCATCGCTCCCGAGGATGGCTCGGCCGACGTGTTCGCGCACTTCTCCGCGATCAACTCCAACGGCTTCCGTTCGCTGAACGAGGGCGACAAGGTCTCCTTCGACACCCAGCAGGGCCAGCGTGGCCTGCAGGCCGCGAACATCAGCGTTCTCTGATCTAGCACGCCAAGGAAGGGCCCGGCCAATGGCCGGGCCCTTTCGCAATTACGGCGGCGGAGCCTGACGAAGGCTCACCCGTTGAGGTACCACCACGCCAGGGCTGCGATCGCCCCGGCGTCGAGCACCAGCAGGGCAATCAGCTGCCACCGCCGGACGCGTGGTCCCTTCGCCCAGTCCGCGCTGGCAAGGGCCGCCGCGGCAGGAAGCAGCGCTCCGATCCCCCACCACCACCATTCTGTGGCAGCGTCGACCGCCACGAGGAAGCCGGCCCCGGCGACCATCGCCGCCCAGAGCCACCAGTCGAGCTTCAGCAGGCGCAACGCCGGGATCAGGCACAGCAGGAAGCCGGCCATCGCACTCCAGATCAGGTAGCCCACCTCGCAGGTCGCCTGCAGGTCGCCGGTGGTGTCGGCGTCGATAGGAGGGCAGATGACGTTGGAGAGCGCCTGGTGGCCGATCACCACCACCAGCCCCGTGCCGAAAACGGCCAGGACGACAGCGAGGTAGGTCCAGGCGACCCGCGCCGAGACCGGCATGTAGTCCGGTACCGCCGCGGTCCGGACCGCAGCCTGCGCTCGGCGCCGGGCCATTACCGGGTGAGCAGCGAGCGCAGCACGTACTGCATGATGCCGCCGTGCCGGTAGTACTCGGCCTCCCCGGGGGTGTCGATGCGCACAACGGCGTCGAAGACGATCGGCTCACCAGCCCCGGTAGCCTCCACGCGCACGGTCGAGGGCGTGACGCCGTCGTTGAGCGCTGTGATGCCCGTGACGGTGAACGTCTCGGTGCCGGTCAGTCCCAGGGAGTCGGCGTTCTGCCCCTCCGGGAACTGCAGCGGGAGGACGCCCATGCCGATCAGGTTCGAGCGGTGGATGCGCTCATAGCTCTCTGCGATGACGACCCTGACCCCGAGCAGCGCCGTGCCCTTGGCTGCCCAGTCGCGGGACGATCCGGAGCCGTACTCCTTGCCGGCCAGCACCACCAGCGGCGTCCCGGCGGAGGCGTAGGCCTGCGCGGCGTCGTAAACCGTGGCGATGGGGGCCGGTTCCCCTGAACCTGTCGAAGGGTCGGCGATCGTGAAGTCACGGGTGAACCCGCCCTCGGTGCCCGGCGCCAGCTGGTTGCGCAGCCGGATGTTGGCGAACGTGCCGCGGATCATCACCTCGTGGTTGCCGCGACGCGAGCCGTAGGAGTTGAAGTCCCTGCGCTCGACGCCGTGCTCTGTGAGGTACACCCCCGCTGGGCTGTCGCCCTTGATCGAGCCGGCAGGCGAGATGTGGTCGGTGGTCACCGAGTCACCCAGCTTCAGCAGCACGCGCGCGTTGGTCACGTCGACGACGGGCACCGGGTCGGCAGGCATGTTGTCGAAGTACGGGGGCTTGCGCACGTACGTGGACTCGCCGTCCCAGGCGAAGGTCTCACCGGTCGGGGTCGGCAGAGACTGCCAGGTCTGGTCGCCGGCGAACACGTCCGCGTAACGGGAGGTGAACATGTCGGCGGAGATCGAGGAGTTCACCACGTCGTCCACCTCGGCCTGCGTCGGCCAGATGTCGGCGAGGTAGACGGGCTGGCCGTTGCTTCCGGTGCCCAGCGACTCAGTGGTGATGTCGATGTCCATGGTGCCGGCGAGCGCGTAGGCCACCACCAGCGGCGGGCTGGCAAGGTAGTTCATCTTCACGTCGGGGTTGATCCGGCCCTCGAAGTTACGGTTCCCGGACAGCACGGAGGTGACGGCGAGGTCGGCGTCGTTGACCGCCTTGGAGACTTCGGGGATCAGCGGGCCGGAGTTGCCGATGCAGGTGGTGCAGCCGTAGCCGACCAGGTCGAAGTCGAGCGCGTTCAGGTACTTGGTGAGGCCCGACTTCTCGTAGTAGTCGGTGACGACCTTGGACCCGGGGGCCAGTGAGGTCTTCACCCATGGCTTGCGAGTGAGGCCGGCCTCGACGGCCTTCTTTGCCACAAGGGCGGCGCCGATCATCACGCTCGGGTTGGACGTGTTGGTGCAGGACGTGATCGCAGCGATCGTGACCGCGCCGTGGTCGATGCTGAAGGTGGTGCCGTCGGCGAGGGTGACCTGGGTCGGCTTGCTCGGACGGCCCGACCGGGCCCCGGCGGCCTCGCCATAGGCGCGGGGGGCAGCGGAGCCGTTCTCGCTGGAGTGCGTCGGTACATCCGAAGCCGGGAAGGATTCGGCGACAGACTCGTCGTAACCGACCTCCTCGTCGTGGACGTAGTCGCGCAGCGCCTCGACGAAGCCCTGCTTGGCATGGGCAAGGATCACGCGGTCCTGGGGACGCTTCGGGCCGGCGATGCTCGGCACGACGGTGGAGAGGTCCAGCTCGAGGTACTCGGAGTAGCGGGGCTCGTGGTCGGCGTCGTGCCACAGGCCCTGAGCCTTGGCGTAGGTCTCCACCAGTTCGAGCTGCTCGGCCGACCGGCCGGTCAGGCGCAGGTAGTCGATGGTCTTGTCATCGATCGGGAAGATGGCGATGGTCGAGCCGTATTCGGGGCTCATGTTGCCGATGGTGGCGCGGTTGGCCAGCGGGACCTCGGCGACGCCTGGTCCGTAGAACTCCACGAACTTGCCGACCACCTTGTGCTGGCGGAGCTGCTCGGTGATGGTCAGCACCAGGTCGGTTGCTGTGGTGCCTTCGGGCAGCTTCCCGCTCAGCTTGAAGCCGACGACGCGCGGGATGAGCATGCTCACCGGCTGGCCAAGCATGGCCGCCTCGGCCTCGATGCCGCCCACGCCCCAGCCGACGACGCCGAGGCCGTTGACCATGGTGGTGTGGGAGTCGGTGCCCACACAGGTATCGGGGTAGGCCTGGAGGACCTTGGCCTGCACTGAGCCTTTCGAAGTGTCCACGGTGCGCGGGAAGACGACGCGGGCGAGGTGCTCGCTGTTGACCTGGTGGACGATGC
>JADGPA010000003.1 GCA_017882685.1 Propionibacteriaceae bacterium
CTCGCGGTCGACGACAAGAGCCTGTACCTGGACCAGGCCGACGAGCACTACGGGCCGCTGTTCACCGCCAACCGGATCGGAATGATCATCTCCGGGGCGTGGCAGCTGTTCGACCTGAAGAAGGCGGGGACCAAGTACGGGGTCGCCTACCTGCCGGGCGTCAACGGGGACCACCAGACCATCTCCGGCCCCGACCTGTGGGTGCTGTTCGACCACAAGGACGCCAACCGGGCCCACTGGGCCTACGAGTTCACCAAGTGGCTCACCGACGCGGAGCAGGACGAGCGCTGGAACGTGGTGCAGGGCAACCTGCCGCTGCGCAGTTCGGAGCAGCAGTCGGCGGCCTTCGCGAAGCTGGAGCAGGCGTACCCCGGCATCGACGTGATGGTCGCCAACTTCGCCAACGCCAAGAAGACCCGGCCCACGGTGCAGGGGTACGTCGGGCTCTCCGAGGCGGTGGGCAACGGGATCTCGCAGGTGCTCCAGGGGGCCAAGCAGCCGAAGGCCGCGCTCGACGAGGCGGCGGCGAAGGCCGACAGGGCGTTGTCGGCAGGATGACTCCGGTGACGACACTGCGACCGGCGGAGGTGACGGCCGGCGGGCGGCCGCCGGCCACCTCGGAGCGGGTCCGCCGGGCCCACCGGCGGCGGCGCACGCTCCTGGCGACCGCGACGGGCTGGGGCTTCATCGGTCCCGCGACGTTCGTCGTGCTCGGCCTGTCGATCTTTCCCGCGGTGTGGGCGTTCTTCCTCTCCCGGGAGAAGTGGAACGGCTTCAGCGAGCCGAAGGACGTCGGCTGGGCGAACTACCGCGCGATGGCCGACGACCCGGACCTGGGCGCGGCCGTCGGGCACACCCTGTTCTTCACCGCACTGTTCGTGCCGTCGTCCATCCTGCTCGGGATCCTGCTCGCGGTGGCGCTCAACCAGAAGGTGCGCTTCGTCGGCTTCTACCGGACGTGCATCTTCGTGCCGTTCGTCGCCTCGGCGGCGGCCACCGGCATTCTCGGCAACTTCGTCTTCAACCCGCAGTTCGGCCTCGTGAATAACGTGCTGCGGGTGCTGCACGTGCCCCGGCAGGGATTCCTGGACGACCCGCACCAGGCCATGGTGGTCATCGCGTTGATGGCCCTGTGGCAGCAGCTCGGCTTCACCGTGGTGGTGTACCTGGCGGCGCTGCAGGACATTCCTCGCGACCTGGTCGAGGCGGCGCTCACCGACGGCGCGAACAGCCGCCAGATCTTTCGGCACGTCACGCTCCCGCAACTGGCACCGGTGACCGTCTTCACCACGATCTGGCAGACGATCACCGCGCTCCAGCTCTTCGACCTCGTGTTCACGACGACCAAGGGCGGTCCGCTCAACTCCACCCAGACGATCGTCTACTACCTGTGGGACCAGGCGTTCCACTCGCTGAGCTTCGGCTACGGCTCGGCGGTCGCGTACGGGCTCTTCGCCGCCACGATGCTGATCACCCTGGGCATGGTCGTGTACTCCCGGATCACGAAGTTCGAGGCCTTCTGATGACCGCACAGCTCCCGCCGCCGTCCCTGTCCCCCCGGTTGACCGCCGCGCCACTCCCGAGCCCGCGACGTCGCAGGATGCTGCCCTTCAGCGGGTGGCACCTCCTGCTCGCCCCGGTCGCGCTCCTGTTCGCGCTGCCGCTCGTGCAGATGGTGATGACGTCGTTCATGCCGGACACCGGCATCAACACGTTCCCGCCGCGGTTCCTGCCGAGCCGGTTGACGCTCGCCGGGTACCAGGGGCTCCTCGGTGACTCGCAGATCCTGCGGTGGCTGCTGAACACGGTGATCGTGACGACCGTGGCCGTGATCTCGCACCTGGTGCTCTGCTCGCTGGCCGGGTACGGGTTCGCCCGGCTGCGCTTCCCGGGGCGCAGCGTCGGGTTCTTCGCCGTCCTCGGAACCATCATGATCCCTACCCAGCTCCTGATGATCCCGACCTACGTGATGTTCACCCGGCTCGGCGTCGTCAACACGCTGGCCGCGGCGTTCATCCCCTGGCTCGCCTCCGCCTTCGGGATCTTTCTGATGCGCCAGTTCTTCCTCTCCCTGCCCAAGGACCTGGAGGAGGCCGCCCGGCTCGACGGCTGCACGCAGCTCGGGGTCTTCTGGCGCATCGTGCTGCCGCTGGCCAAGCCCGCGCTGACCACGCTGGCGATCTTCACCCTCCTCGGCGCGTGGAACGACCTGATCTGGCCGCTCGTCGCCATCCAGGACGAGAAGTCCTACACGATCCAGCTCGGGCTGGCCGGTTTCCAGGGCACGAGGCGCACGCAATGGTCACTGCTGATGGCCGGCAACGTGGTGGCGACGATGCCCCTGATCCTGTTCTTCCTGGCAGCGCAGAAGCAGTTCGTCGCCACGATGACCTTCAGCGGCCTGAAGGGCTGAGCGCCCGTCCGCGCAGTCGCTCCGTCGGCCTCGGTGCTGGCCTCGGTGCCGGCTTCGGTGTCGGCCCGGGGGCCAGGAGAGGGCTGTTAACGCTAACTCCCGGCTGGGCCGCGTGCCGGGCCCTCGCATCGGCGGGGCAGGCCTGCGCGACCGCGGC
>JADGPA010000057.1 GCA_017882685.1 Propionibacteriaceae bacterium
ACTTCGCCTCGCGTTTCACCGGCTCGAGCGACCTCTACCAGTCCGACGGGCGCCGGCCGTTCGCTTCGATCAACTTCACCACCGCCCACGACGGCTTCACGCTGCGCGACCTCGTCTCCTACAACGACAAGCACAACGAGGCCAACGGCGAGGACGGCGAGGACGGCGAGAGCTTCAACCGGTCCTGGAACCACGGTGCAGAGGGGCCGACCAGCGACACCGACATCCTCTCCGAGAGGGCGAGGGCGCAGCGGAACATGATCGCAACGCTGCTGCTCAGCCAGGGCGTGCCGATGCTGCTCCACGGGGACGAGACGGGGCGCACCCAGGACGGGGACAACAACACCTACGCCCAGGACTCGGAGATCTCCTGGATGCACTGGGACCAGGTGGACACACCGTTGCTGGAGTTCACCTCCACCGTTGCCCGGCTCCGGGCCGAGCACCCCACCTTCCGGCGCAAGCAATTCTTCAACGGCACCGCCCCGCGCGTGGGCGATGAGCAGCGCCTGAACGACATCGTCTGGCTGCGTCCCGACGGCTGCAACATGGACGACGGTGACTGGACGGCACACGACGCCCGGGCCATCGGCATGTACCTGAACGGCCAGGGCATCGCGGGAAAGGACACCACCGGCAACCGGATCGTCGACCAGCACGCCCTGGTGTACTTCAACGGGGGCCCTGACCCGGTCGAGATCACCCTGCCGCCGCAGGAGTACTCCGCCCAGTGGGAGGTGGCCATCGATACCGCGGGCGAGGGCCTTGAGCCCGCGCTGCTGGAGGCGGCCAGTACGCGCACCCTTGGCGGACGCAGCGTCCTCGTGCTGATGGAGCACACCGGCGCCTCGCCCGAAGCCCGACTCTCGGTGGCTGCCTCCGTCGAGGCGATGGCGGAACTGGGCGCGCGGACCGACTCGGATCCTGATCCTGACCCATCCAGCGGCAGCTGAGGCGCGACCCCGACCTGGGCTAGCTGCGAAGGCTGGAGCCGAAGAGCCTGCGCATCACTCCTGGCCCGAGCGGGGCTCCTCCTACACCGTCAACTGTGAAGAGCCCCGAACAGCCCCAGCCGGCGCTTGGGTGCCTGCAGCGGCCGGTGATCGAGCTTCAGTCGCCCGGTAGCTCCGGAGGTGATGACGATGTCGCTTGCGAGGGTTGCTGTTGGGCTGCGAAAGCCCAGCCGGAAAGGCCGACGCGGAACGCTGCCGGTTACCACAAGCCGGGCACCGGCGGCGTCCCCGATGAGTGTCGCCGGCAACACGCTGTCGTCGCCCTGCCCGGTGACGGCGACGCCCCGCGGTACCACCACCAGCTCTGACTGGCCCTCGCCGAACACCTGCACGCGCGGGAGCGCGAGCTCGAACCCTGTAGCGGTGGTGGTCACTGGGCCGGCCGGGACACCCCCGTCGCTCACCACGCTGCGCAGCTGCTGGCCCAGGTCAACCGACAGGTTCCCGGCCCGGTTGCGATAGGCGACCGCCGGAGCGCCACTGAGGAGGGCCGGGAGGGATGCGATCCGGGTGCCGACGGCGCTCACCCGGTTGACTCCGTGCCAGCGGGTGATCGAGGTGAGGTCCCAGACCGTCTGTGCGAGCGGACGATCATAGGCAGCAGTTCTCGGATCCAGTCGCGCGACCGTGTGCGCGACGATGCTCACCGTGTCGTCGCCCACCGGCTCGAGGGCGATGGTGGTTTCCGCAGGTAGCTGCCAGGTGATCGACTCGGCACGCGCCCTGACCCCGATGGTGAGGCTGAACATGTCGACAAGGTCAGTCAGGTCGAGCGCCTCC
Organism: Propionibacteriaceae bacterium; assembly: GCA_017882685.1. Lineage (GTDB taxonomy): Bacteria > Actinomycetota > Actinomycetes > Propionibacteriales > Propionibacteriaceae > Propionicimonas. The sequence goes on from JADGPA010000057.1 coordinate 1,794, forward strand.
GGTGGGAGGGCTGCCGCGAGCTCCTCCGGCAGCCGCATCAGCACCCGCCCCGCGCGGTGGAGGAACGTGAACGGACGGCCCTCGGCGTCCAGCCAGCGGGACGTGGCCTCGATCCGCAAAGCCCCATCCTCCCAGGCCACCCCGGTGGCGATGGTGCTGCCGTTGATGTGCGCAAGAGTCTCGTGCAGCATCAGCAGCAGGTCGGGGCGCTGCGTTCGGAGCAGGTGGGTTCGTGGCCGGGCCAGCGCGCCGATGTAGCTGTCCCAATCGGGCGAGATGTAGGTCTGCTGGATCGCCTGTGCCCTGGACATCGCGATCGCGGTCCCGGCCTCGCTCGCGTTCAGCAGCGATTGCCCGAGCCGGCGCAACACCCGTTCTCGATACTGATGGACGAGGATGGCGCGCCGCGCCTCTGCAAGCTCCGGGGTGCTTAGCGTACGGTCGATGAAGGCCATCAGCTCCTCGAGCCGATCCCAGAACTCGGTGTCGGTGGGCGCGTACGTCTTGGAGTTGTTCGCTCCGGACCCGTGCCACAGGTAAACCGGGGTGTCGGCGAGGATGGCCACCCGCCTTGCCTTGGCGTACGCCTCGATGTTGAAGAACACGTCCTCCCAGAGCATCCGGCGGCCCTCGGGGAAGGCGATGTTGTTGGCCAGGAGGAACTCGCGGCGGTAGAGCTTGTGCGGCACCATCGGCAGCAGCCGGGTGATGCGGTCGTCAGCCTTCAGGTCCGAGGTGTTGCCGTCCGCCAGCGATGCCATCCCCCACCAGGCGTCGGAGGTCTTCGACTCCTTGGGGCTGAGGAGGTCGGCCCCGCTCTGGCGGGCGAACTCGGCCAGCCGCCGCAGCGCGTCCGGGTACAGCGAGTCGTCGTGGTCCATGTAGAGCACGTACTCGCCCCGAGCCAGACTGGTGCCGATATTCCGTGGCCGGCTCGGCCAACCGGAATTCTCGATCGTGGTCACCGTGAGGTTCGGGCGCGTCGCGGCCAGCGCTTGCAGCTGCCCGAAGGTATTGTCTGGTGATCCGTCGTCGACGATGATCGTCTCGAATTCGTCCTGCGGGAGGGTCTGGGCGTCCAGGGAGTCGATGACGCGGCGGATCGCTGGCCCCGGGCAATAGGCCGCGACCACAACGGTGATCTTCGGCGTTGGTTGGGCCACTGGTTCGTCCTCGGTGCTCTCGGGCAATCAGGATACGGCCCACGGATAGTATCGCCGGATTCTGCCGTGACCGCCGGTCGGTCGTGCCTCGGCCGTCGACCCCGTAACCTGCGATCGTGCGTGGGTACTATGCCGAGCATGGCAGTCCAGAATCGCGGATCCACCCAAGGGAGAATCTTGACCACAACTGAGCGGGTTGGCTGAGGTCTGATGACCCGCACCCCCGCGAGCACGTACCGCCTCCAGATCACCGAGGACTTCGACCTGGTGGCGGCTGCGCGGACCGTCGCCTACCTGCACGAGCTGGGGGTCGATTGGGTGTACCTGTCTCCGCTGCTGGCCTCGGAGACCGGCAGCGACCACGGCTATGACGTGTCCGACCACCGGGCGATCGACCCGTCGCGGGGACGGGCCTCCGGGCTGGCTGCACTGGCGACGGAGGCGAAGCGGCTCGGCATGGGGGTGCTGGTCGACATCGTCCCGAACCACGTCGGGGTGGCCCGTCCGTGGGAGAACGAGTGGTGGTGGCACGTGCTCACCCACGGCCAGGAATCGCCCTACGCCAGCGCGTTCGACATCGACTGGGCTGCGGGCGGCGGCAGGCTGCGCATCCCCGTCGTCGGCGACGATGACCTGCTGCCCGACGGACGCATCGACAACCTCACCGTCCTCGGCGGTGAGTTGCACTACCACGACCAGCGTTTCCCGCTGGCGCCGGACACCGCCCGCGGTGCCGACGAGGACCCCAACGCCGTCCACGCCCGGCAGCACTACGGGCTGATCAGCTGGCGCGAGGCTGACAGCAGCCTGAACTACCGCCGGTTCTTCGCCGTGAACACTCTTGTGGCGCTGCGGGTGGAGGACCCGGAGTGGTTCACCAAGTCGCACGCGGAGATCAAGCGCTGGTTCGACGAGGGCCTGGTGGACGGTCTGCGCGTCGACCACCCCGACGGTCTGCGGGACCCCGGCAAGTACCTGGAGGACCTGGCAACCCTCACCGGTGGCAGCTACGTGCTGGTGGAAAAGATCCTCGCGATCGGCCGTAACGACGCCGAGGGTGTGGTGCTGGAGCAGTTGCCGTCGGTCTGGGCGACGGCCGGCACCACGGGCTACGACGCGCTCGCCCTGATCGACCGCGTGCTGGTCGACCCCGCGGGGGAGGCCGGACTGACCGAGCTGGAGAACCGGCTGCGGGGACGCGACGTGGTGTGGGCGCAGCTGGTGCACGAGAGCAAGCTCGCCGTCGCCCACACGATCCTCAATTCTGAGGTGCGCCGGATCGCGCGCGAGGTGCTGGCCGGCACCGACGTGGCCGATCAGCCCGATCTCGAGCAGGTGGTGGCCGCCGTCGCGGAGCTGCTCGCCGTCTTCGAGGTGTACCGCTCCTACCTGCCCGAGGGACGCGAGTACCTCGACCGCGCGTTCGGGTTCGCGTGGGAGCACCGTCCCGACCTGGGCCCCGTTTTCGACCTGCTGTATCCGGTGCTGGTCGACGGCGCGTCCGGCCCGGCGCAACGCTTCCAGCAGACCTCTGGGATGGTGATGGCCAAGGCGGTGGAGGACGGCGCCTTCTACCGCTGGTCGCGGCTGACGTCGCTCAACGAGGTGGGCGGCGATCCCGACCTGTTCTCCGTCGGTGTCGACGACTTCCACCGGCTGATGGTGCTGCGGCAGGAGGTGTGGCCGACCGCCCTGACCGCCGGGACCACTCACGACACCAAGCGGGGCGAGGACGCCCGGGCCCGCATCAGCGTGCTGTCCGAGGTGCCGGGTGAGTGGGCGGAGGCGCTGGCCGAGTTGCAGCGCCTGGTGCCGATGCCCGACCCGGGCTTCGCGAACCTGCTGTGGCAGGCCGTCGTCGGCGCGTGGCCGGCCGACCGCGATCGGCTGCAGGCCTACGCAGAGAAGGCGATGCGCGAGGGTGGGGACCACACCTGCTGGACGGCGCCGGATATCGCCTACGAGTCGGCCGTGCACGCCTGTCTGGACGCCGCGTTGGACGACCCGGCTGTCACGGCCGTGCTGGAGCGGGTGGTGGACCGCATCGCCGGTCCGGGCTGGAGCAACGCCCTGTCCGCGAAGATGCTCGACCTGACCATTCCCGGAGTGCCCGACCTGTACCAGGGCAGCGAGCTGTGGGAGCTCAGCCTCGTCGATCCCGACAACCGGCGGCCCGTCGACTTCGCCGACCGCGTGCGGCTGTTGACGGAGGTGCGCACCGGACGGCGTCCAGCCCAAGCCTGTGCGCCGGGAGACGTCGGCGAGGCGAAGCTGCTGCTGGTACACCAGGCGCTCACGCTGCGCCGCGACCACGCCAAGCTGTTCGGTGGCTACGCGCCGCTGGCCGCCGACGGCGCTGCCGCCGGCCACCTGATCGCGTTCGACCGCGGCGGCGCGATCACGCTCGCCACCCGGCTGCCGGTCGGCCTCGCCACATCCGGCGGGTGGAGCGACACCGTCCTGCCGCTCCCGGAGGGACGCTGGCGCGACGAGGTGTCTGGGCGGCTGGTGGCCGCAGACGAGTTCGGACGCGCCCTGGTCGCCGACGTGCTGGCCGACTACCCGGTGGCGCTGCTGGTGCGCGAGGAGCGCCGCGCCGGTGAACGCGGACGCTTCGACGTCTGGGCGCCGCGGCCGAAGCGGGTGCGCCTGCAGGTTGCCAACCGGGTCGTGCCCATGACAAGGGCGGATGACGGCTGGTGGACCCCGTCGGAGCCCGAGCCGCTGGGCCGGGTGGATTACGGCTACCTTGTCGACGATCGTCCCGACCTGGTACCCGACCCGCGCAGCCGGTGGCTGCCGTTCGGCGTCCACGGGTTGTCGCGCACGTTCGAGCCGGGCGGGTTCACCTGGCACGACCAGGGCTGGACCGGGCGCCAGCTGCCGGGCGGGGTGATCTACGAGCTGCACGTCGGCACGTTCACCCCCGAAGGCACCCTCGACGCAGCGATCGTCCGACTGCCGCACCTGGTGGAGCTGGGCGTGGAATTCGTCGAACTGATGCCGGTGAACGCCTTCAACGGCGAGCACGGCTGGGGCTACGACGGGGTGGCGTGGTTCGCCGTCCACGAGCCGTACGGCGGGCCGGACGCGTATCGGCGGTTCGTCGACGCCGCGCATGGGCTGGGGCTCGCTGTGGTGCAGGACGTGGTCTACAACCACCTGGGACCCAGCGGGAACTACCTGCCGCTGTTCGGCCCGTACCTGACAGAGGAGCAGAGCGGCTGGGGCAGCAGGATCAACCTCGATGGCGAGGGTAGCGAGGAAGTGCGCCGGCTGATCTGCGAAAACCTGCGGCACTGGTTCGTAGACCTGCACGTCGACGCACTCCGGCTGGACGCCGTGCACGCGATGATCGACTCGTCGCGTCCGCACCTGCTGGCCGAACTGGCACAGGTGGCTGCCGACCTGTCCGCGCACCTGCGGCGTCCGTTGACGCTGATCGCGGAGTCCGACCTGAACGATCCGCGCCTGATTGCCCCCGCCGAGGCCGATGGCTACGGCATCGACGCCCAATGGAGCGACGACTTCCACCATGCGCTGCACGTGGCGCTGACGGGGGAGACGCAGGGCTACTATGCCGACTTCGCGCCGCTGTCCGCGCTGGCGAAGGTGTGCCAGCGCGGCTTCTTCCACGACGGCACGTACTCGAGTTTCCGGGAGCGGCCGCACGGCCGGCCGCTGGACACCGAGAGGGTGCCGGGCTGGCGGTTGGTGGTCTACAGCTCCGACCACGACCAGGTCGGCAACCGGGCAAGGGGTGACCGTCCGGCGGACGTGCTGGATGTCGACCAGCTGGCCTGCGCAGCGCTGGTGGTGCTCACGACACCGTTCACCCCGATGCTGTTCCAGGGCGAGGAATGGGCGGGCAGCACGCCGTTCCCGTTCTTCGCCTCCCACCCCGAGGCCGACCTCGGGGCGGCCGTGACGGACGGACGGCTGGCCGAGTTCGCCCGCCTGGACTGGGATACCAACGAGGTTCCCGACCCGCAGGACCCCGAGACGTTCACCTCGGCGAAGCTCAACTGGGCGGAGCTGGAGGACGGACGCCACAAGGTAGTGCTGGAGGCCTACCGCGAGCTGATCACGCTGCGCCGGCAGTATGCCGAGCTGACCAACCCGGTGCTGGCCCCCACCACCTGCGAGGTGGACGAGGACGCCCGCTGGTTCCTGATGCGCCGCCGCGGGCTTGCCGTGGTGGTGAACTTCGGCGAGCAGGAGGCCGTCATCGAACTGGGCGGACGGCACCAGCTGCGCTGGGCGACGCCGTCGGGGGCGCGGGTGACAGGGACGACGGTGGTGCTGCCGCCGCACGCGGGTGCGCTGCTGTTGCCGTTGAAGCCCTGAGGACCTCTCGGGTTCAGGCCTTGCGGTACCGGGGAAGTGGCCCGTAGACCACGTTCACGGTCGGCGGGGCGAACACCTGCTGCGGGTGACGGCGTGCCGTCCAGGCGGTGAAGAAGGCCTTGGCCCGCGGCAGCCACAGCAGGGCCGCGCCGAGCACGCCGGCGGGGATGGCGTACCAGCCGAGCTGGTTGAGGACGAGGACTCCGCAGGTGAGGACGGCGCTGATCAGGCCGGCGATCCGCGTCCACCGGTAGCCGGTGAAGGCGTAGTAGCCGACGATGGCGTTGGCCGCGCCGATGATGAGGGCCACCACGGTGACAGCGACGGCGAGCAACACCCGCTCCAGTGAGCCGGGCCCGGTGACGAACTGGCCCATCAGCCAGGAGGCCCGGTCGAAGCGGGAGATGGCGTCCCAGTAGACCCACAGCACCGAGGCGGCGGTGATCGCGACGGCCAGCCAGCAACCGACGGCGCTGAGGACGATCACAACGGGGCGGCGGGGCTCACCGGTGCGCGGGTTGATCGGCACGCCCACGATGAGAGGGGGCGGCGGAGCGACGGTGGCGATGGGTGCCGGCGCCTGCGGGGCGGGCACCAGCGCTGCAGCCGGTGCGGGCTGAGGCTCCTCGAGCAGCTGTTGGGGCGACATGGCTTCGACCGGCTTGTCCGCGCTCATCCACACCTCCGCTGCCCTGAGTGCTCCAGCCTACGTCACCACGGATCGACGAGGTGGGCCTGCATGGCCCGGCCCAGCGAGCGCGCGAGCGCGGGGTTGCGTGCCTTCACCAGCGCCGGCAGTTCCAGGATGTCGCGGCTGAGGGTCAGGCCCAGCAGCAGGCTCACGCCGAGCTGGGCCCGGAGCTTGGCGTTGCCGTTACCGACGGCCTCGGCCACCTTCACCAGCACCTCGCGGCTCATGAACTCGCTCAGCGGACGGCGCGCGCCCGGGTCGGTGACGGCAGCGCGCATCATGGCGGTGAACCGCTCGCCGGCGCCGGGGGCGTCCCAGGCCTGCAGGAAGACCAGCACAGTGCGTTCGCCGATGCCCTCGGTGGGCCCGTCGAGGATCTGCTGGACGATCGCCTCGGCGTCCAGGGGCAGATCGAGGACGGACCGTGCGAACAGGTCGGCCTTGTTGTCGAAGTAATGGTGGATGAGCGCCGGATCGACTTCTGCTGCGCGTGCCACTGCTCGCAGCGAGACTTTCTCGTAGCCCATTTCAGAGAACAGCGTCAGCGCTGCGCTCTGAATGGCACCACGGGTATCGGTTCTGCCGGGCCGCCGGCCCCTGGGCCGGTGCGCCTGGATGGTCACCTGCGTTCCTCTCCTGTCACGGGGTCGTATCCTCGCCGTTGTGTCTACACCCCGATGGCCCGTCATTGTCTTCGACCTGGACGGGACCGTGGTCAACACGATCCCACTCATTATCGCGTCATACGAGCACGCCATGTGGTCAGTCTTGGGGGTAAGGCCCGCGCCGGATGAAGCGCGAGGCTGGATTGGGCAGACGCTGTACGGAACTTTCTCCCAACGGCACCCCGAAAGGGCCGAGGAGCTGGTCGACAGCTACGTGGAGTGGAACGCCGAACACCTCGCTGACCTGCTCGAGGAGTACCCCGGCGCGGAGGAGTTGGTGACCGAGTTGGGCGGCTCCGGAGCCACCATCGGCGTGGTCACCTCGAAGCGCCACGTCTCGGCGACGAACACCCTGCGGGCCGCGGGGCTGGACGGACATCTGCCGCTGTTGGTCGCCATGGAGGACACCGCCGTCCACAAGCCGAACCCGGAGCCGCTGCTGCTCGCGCTGCAGCGTCTGGGCGTCAGGGCTGCCGAGTGCGTCTACGTCGGGGACGCCGTGGTGGACGTGCTGGCGGCAAGAGCCGCGGGCATGGCCTCGATCGCCGTCACCTGGGGCGCGGGGGAGCGGGCCGACCTGTTGGCCGCAGGCCCGCTGGCCGTCGTCGACACGATGGACGAGCTCCGCACCCGGCTACTCGACTGGACGCCTGCTCAGCCCACCACGCTGCCTGAGCCTGTCGACGCCTGAGCTTGACGAAGCCCGACTCCCAAGGTCGGATCACCGCAGATGCCTACCAACGATAGGGGGACGGCGGCGGTAGGAATCCACCGTGGCCCTGGGCACTCCTCACCCGCCCAGATCCACAGTGAGGCGTGACGGAGCCATCGCCGTATCAAGCGGTCCTCTCCGGCCTCATACCGAGCGAATGCCCGGCCGCCGATTGGCTGGCTCGCGATGGGAGTCTCGTTATGGCAGGTCGTCCTTCCTGGCCGCGCGTGATCGCCGGTCTGCTGGTCGCGGTGGGTGCGACGCTGGTCATGCCCGCGGCGCAGGCCTTGGCTGCACCGTCCAAGGCCATCACCGTCAGCGGCGGGTATCTCCATACGTGCGCCGTGACCACCAAGGGTGCTGTGCGATGTTGGGGCGCCAACGGGTATGGGCAGCTCGGCGACAACTCGACCACCGACTCGGCCACGCCGGTCGGGGTCTACGGGCTCGGGTCGAAGGTGAAGAACGTCACCTCCGGCTATCTCCACAGTTGCGCGCTGACCACCAAGGGCAGGGTGTGGTGCTGGGGCAACAACTCCGACGGCGAGTTGGGTGACGGGTCCACGACCAACTCATCCAAGCCGGTCGCGGTGGTGGGCCTTGGCGCCGGTGTCCGGGCGATTGGTGCCGGCTTTTACCACACCTGTGCGGTCACCGCGAAGGGTGCGGTGAAGTGCTGGGGCAACAACAGTTACGGCCAGCTCGGCAACAATTCGCTGACGAGTTCGTTGACGCCGGTGTCGGTCTACGGGCTGAGCAAGGGCGTCAAGGCCGTTTCCGCCTCCTACTTCCACACCTGCGCGGTCACCGTGAAGGGTGCGGCCAAGTGCTGGGGGAACAACAGTTGGGGCGAGCTGGGAGACAACACGGCGAACGAATCGGCCAGGCCCGTGGGGGTCTATGGGCTGACCAGGGGTGTGAAGCAGATCTCGGCCGGCTACACCTCCACCTGCGCGGTGACCAGCAAGAATGCCGCCAAGTGCTGGGGCAGCAACATCTACGGCCAGCTGGGGGACAACTCGACGACCACCACGCGCAAGCCGGTGGGGGTCTACGGGCTGGGATCTCACATCAAGTCGGTGAAGGTCGGGGGCTACCACGCATGTGCATTGACCACCACGGGCAAGGTGCAGTGCTGGGGCTTGAACAGCGAGGGCCAGTTGGGTGACAACTCGACCACCAGCTCGCTCAAGCCGGTTGGCGTCTACAACCTGGACAAGACCAGCACCATCACGTCCGGCTTCGAGCACACCTGCGCCATGACGGCGAAGCGGGCGATCAAGTGCTGGGGCTACAACCAGAGGGGTCAGGTTGGTGACAACACGACCATCAGCACTCCGCAACCGGTGACGGTCTTCGGGTTCTGACGCCGGTGAGGTCGTCCAGCCGTTGACGCGGATACAGGGTCCCCGAGCCGCCCCAAGGGGGTGCGCCCCGGGGACCCTCCTTCGTGGGTGCGGGACGTCTCCGCAGACAACGGCGTATCACCGAGCCGCCGACCGGCTCACACCAAGCGAACGTCCAGCCGCCACCTGGCTGGCTCGAGAGGGGAGCTTTGTTATGGCAAGTCGTCTTTCATGGCCGCGCGTGGTTGCCGGCCTGCTGGTCGCGATGGGTTCGGTGCTCGTCATGCCCGCAGCCGCAGCCGACGCTGCACCGTCCAAGGCCATCACGGTCAGCGCGGGGTACTACCACACGTGTGACGTGACCGCGAAGGGGGCCGTGCGATGTTGGGGCTACAACGCCTACGGGCAATTGGGTGACAACTCGACTACCAACTCGAACAAGCCGGTCGGGGTCTATGGACTGAGTTCAAAGGTGAAGAACGTCAGTTCGGGGTACATGCACAGCTGCGCGCTGACCACCAAGGGCAAGGTGTGGTGCTGGGGCTACAACGCCTACGGCCAGCTGGGTGACAACACGACGACCAACTCGTCCAAGCCGGTTGGAGTCGCCGGTCTGGGCAAGGTGAAGTCCATCGACGCCGGCTACCTGCACACCTGCGCCGTCACAACGAAGGGCGCCGTGAAGTGCTGGGGCTACAACGGGCACGGTCAGCTGGGTGACAACTCCAC
>JADGPA010000058.1 GCA_017882685.1 Propionibacteriaceae bacterium
CGCGACGCTGGCCACCACGGCGAAAAAACTGCCCGAGGACTTGTGCACGATCCGGTACTGCGTCACCTTCATGTGGCTGGCCAGCACCGGCGCCCGCTCGGCCAGCATCCGGACCGGATCGAAGGTAAACCTGGCCTGGTCCTTCGCTGCAGCGACCGCGTAGACCTGGGCGCCGGCTTCCCCGTCGGCGCCGGTACGTCGAGGTCGGCCGGAAGAACGGCAAGACGGTCCTGGCCGGCGCGCAGTGGGTGCGGACGAGGCGCACCAAATCACCCGCGTCGTTCTGCTTCACCCAGCCGAAAACCGGCGCGAGGACGTAGGCCACCTGCCAGCTGTCCGGTACGAACGGCCGCCCCGCCCACACGCCCTGGGTGTGGCGCAGCACCTTGAAGCTGGCCAGCACCCGGTCCACTCGGTCCGGGTCGAACCGGGCACCCGGCACCTCGCGGGGTTCCGGCGTCTTGAATCGCGGCGGGCATTCCGGCAATGGAATCCTGCGCGACTTCAGGTACCAGCCGACCTCTGGGCTGATCTGGAGGTCAGCAAGTTGGGCTGAGCGAGTCCGCCTCGGCATCGGACCCCTCAACTCTGTTTGCTAGCCGGCGCAAGACTTCGGCCTGGTAGTCGGCGAGTGGCGAGGCCCGCATTCGCCACAGCCACCGCACCGCGACCTTGCCGGCCCATTGCTCGGGGTCGGCCTCGCGGCCGGGTGGCAAGGGGTAACATGGGGCTCGGACGAGCACCGTCCGGCCGACAAAGATTTCGCGCCGGGCGTGTATGCCTTCGTGAAGTCTCCTGTCGGCCCCACACGGCAAGGAGACAGCATGAGTATTCCAATGGGGTTCGCGTTGGTCGCCACCTTGGGCGCGGCGGCCCAACAGGCACGTGCCGCTGGGTTCTTCAGGTGGGCCGAAACCCTGGAGGCGATGGCCGAGCAGCTGCGTGAGGAAGTCCGCGAGATGCTCGTAGACCTCGGCACGGTCATTACGTCGGTCGCCGGCGTCGAGGCACTGCTTACCACGCTGGAGTCTTCGAGCGGGCCGCAGGTGCTGCCCTCGCTGCAACAGCACGACATGGCCGGCGAGGACTTTGTTGTGGACTACAAGGCGCTGGCCTGCGACTACAACAACCGGCACATGGGCCCGAAGCTGACCATCAAGGAGGCGTTCATCGCTCACCTGAAGGAGGTGGTTGGCCGATGACCCCGCGCCTTGTCGCTATCCACCGCCATCCGGAGAGCCTGCAAATCCTGGGCATCTGGGTGGCGGCGGGTGGCGGCAACGAGGAACCCTTCCCGGTGTCCTGCTACGACGGTGCCGACCCGTACCCCAAAATCCTCGGCCGCCACACGATGGCGCAGAAGGGTATAGCCCCGAGCTGGGTGGAGTGGTTTGTCCAACTGAGCCACCGGACGCCCCTCATGTCGTGGTGGGAAGTCGAGCTCGCTCGGCCGGGCGAGACGCCACCCCAAATCCTTGATCGCCTGCGTCGGGAGCAGATGGCACGGCGGCGATGACAGACGTGGGTGCCCCGCCAACTTGGCCGAGTGTCCTTAACTTAAACAGGCCCGCCCGATCCGAGGACAAGGGTGGTCGCTCTCAGCTGTTGTCCATCGGCCTCGTAGCCTCTGGGCGAGCTCGAAGAACCAGTGGCACGCCGCTGGGCCAACTCGGAGAACCAGAGTCGCAGAAAGCATTACTTCCATTCTGGAAAAGAGAAGTCTTCTGCCTCCGGGCCTTGTAGATAGGGTTGGGACTGCTATAGTGACCTTATTCGCGAAGGGGGGAAGGAATGATTGACGACTTCCTGGCGCGTGCTCGGATTCGACGGCGTCGGCAGTGGATTACCGGGCGCAACCCAGGCGCTGGTGCTGCCGGTGCCTTCGCTGGGGCGGCTGGCGCTGCGGCCGGCCGAGCCGCCGTCCGGCACGCTGGCCTGACTGCCGCGGGGATGGTCGGCCGCGGCGCCGGGGTGGGTGCGTCAGCCGGCCCGGTCGGGGCTACCTTCGGTGCGTTGGCTGCTCTGGCGCTGTACGGCGGGTACATCACGTACAGATCGATGGCTGGTCCGCAGTCGCCTGAGGATGTCGCATTCGATTACTGGTTGATCGACGAGGTGCCGCCCAGCGACGACGAGGCCGTGCTGCGGGCGTACCGCGACATTGTCGAGAAGCACGCGCGAACAGACCCCGAGTAGGTACCGTGACGAAGTAGGACAAACCACGCTGACGAGCCAACCCCAGCCAGTACTCCGCCCAGGCCTCGCCTCGCCTTATCTCGCCACACACTTCGAGGTCCCGACCCTCCCTACGGCAGCCTCGATCAGGAGTTGACCACTGAGCTGCTAGCGATGCCTGAGCCCTGCGCCGCCTCGATGACCCGCCCCACGGCTACGGGGCGACAAGGGTGCGGACGTCCGTGCCTGCCTGGGAGGCGATCAGCCACAGGGAGCGCTCTTCGGCCGCGTCGAACTCCCGCTGGAACTCGAAGCCGCCGCCGACCGGGATCTGCAGCCCGGTGGCGGCCGTGACTTGAGGGGAATTGCCCACGTAGAGCACCCCCGGGCCGAGGTTCTGCACGATCGGAGAGTGGGCCCCACGTATCTCGAACTCGACGGCGTCGTCGGTGCCGACAGTCAGCGCAGCCATTCCGTCGCCCTCTCAGTCAACTTCGATCACGAACCGGTGGCGCCGAACGGGTTGGCCTCTGACGCGGCACCGCCGTCCTCGCGGGAGAGCTTCGTTTCCGAGGCGGGCGTGAGGCCAAACTCGTTCGCCCAGGCCCGTAGTTCTCGCGACGCGTTCTCGATGACGCCGATCGCCGGGTTGCGCACCGCGAAGCCGTGCTCGTTCGCGATGATCACGCCGACTTTGTCTATCTCCCGCTGCGCCTCGACCAGCCGCGCCCAGCACAGGCAGTCGGCGGTCAGCGCGGCGGCATCGATCGGCTTGACCAGCTCCAGCCGGGCCAGCTCGGGCAGGACCCGCTTCCATTCCGCCAAAGCCTCGCCGGTCAGCACCGCGGGTGGCTCCGGCGGAAGTCTTTTGAATGGCGGGGGCGGAATTACTTTCCGACCACCCGAATCACGGCCGGGCTTTTTACCTTCGAGCAATTTCAGCCCGGCTGGTCGCGCCGGTCGACCGGCCATAGGGACTCCTAAGCGATCTTGGAAGCGTGTGGAACCGAATCACTGGAGGGAGTCGTAGGCGGCGGTCTCAACGCTCACATATCTAGCGATTTCGACCCCCATGTGGGTCAGGCACGGTCCGGGCGGCCCGCCAGCCCGCAACCGACTACTGGCCGAGCTTTGTGACTGCGACCACATCGCCCTACTCGACGAGGACGACCACGCACCGACCAGGTCGGGATGGTTGGACCCCTACGTCGCTGCTCTGGACGCGGGCGTGGTCGGCGTCGTCTGGCGGTTGGGTGACGCCAGCGGCGAGATCGTGCACCGACCCGGGCCCATCGTGTGGCGGCCGGGACTGGGCTGTCCGCTCATAGTGATGACCCGAGCTGCCTATGAACGGGTCGGCGCCTGGAACCATGCCGCGTTCGGTAATCGGTACGGGTGTGACGATGCGGAGTGGGGCGTCCGCGCCTACCGGGCCGGACTGATCGGGCCCTACCGCGGACTATGGCCGGGCATCGACGACCACGGTCTGAGCATCGTCGACCTGCCGCACCCGCCGTCCTCGGATGGCAAGAGCGCCGAGCAACGCCACGCCGACGTCGCTGTCAACGTCGGCCTCCTTGCCGATGCGATCGCCGGCCGGACGCCGATCTGGTTGCTGACCCCGGAGGGCGACTGATGCCTGTCCGACCGCCGCACCCCGGCACTGCACCGGGGTGCACGGCACTCGTCGTCTCCGGTCCCCGGTGCCGGGCACACGAACGGGCCGAGGAGCGGCAACGTGGGTCGGCCGTCCGTCGCGGGTACGACAACACGAGGTGGCGAGCGACTCGCAACCGGCACCTCGCGGTGTACCCGACATGCGTGGTTTGCGGTGCGCTTGCGACCGACGTCGATCACGTTGACAACCTCGGACCCCGAGGCCCTCGAGGATTCGATCCGAGTAACTTTCAGAGCTTCTGCAAACGTCATCACAGCCAGAAGACTTCTCGTGAATCGAGTGGCTGGGGAGAGGCCGGACGGTGACCGATGCCCGCAACTGCGCCTTCTCCTGCCCGCCTGCCTAAACCTGGATGCCGACATCCCGCAGGCCAGCCAAGGTCTGGCTCAGCTCGGCGTTGGCCTGTGACATGAAGTAGTCGGGATTACCCACTCCGGTCGTGTAGGCGGCCGCGGCCGAGACGTAGTCGGTCATCGCGTACCGGAACGACTTGTCGATCTCCTCCGGCAGTTTCGGCGTGATGTTCTGCGCCGCGGGGGCGTCGTTCATCAGCGTGTTCGCGTAGCCGGTGATCACGGTCGTAAGACCTTCGTTGACTACTCGGGTGAGATCGGCCACGTCGGTTTGCACTTTCTGCAGGGCGGCTAGGCCGCCGGCATTCACCCAAACCTGGACCTGCGCTCCAGACACGCTTGTGGACGTACCGGTTGAAGGAG
>JADGPA010000059.1 GCA_017882685.1 Propionibacteriaceae bacterium
AGGTCGAAACGACTCCGGAGCGCGCTCACCAGGGTGGCGGCCGCGGGGGCCCGCAACAGGCCGGCCATGTCCTTGATGGCGAGCACATGAGCGCCGGCCTCGACGATGCGCTCGGCCAGGCTGAGGTAGTAGTCCAGGGTGTAGAGCGTCTCCCCAGGGTCGTGCAGGTTGCCGGTGTAGCAGAGTGCCACCTCGGCAACAGCCGTGCCGGTGGCGCGCACCGCCTCGATCGCCGGGCGCATCTGGTCGACGTCGTTGAGCGCGTCGAAGATGCGGAAGATGTCCACCCCGGTGCTCGCGGCCTCGGTGACGAACGACTCGGTCACGGCCGACGGGTACGGTGTGTAGCCGACGGTGTTGCGGCCGCGCAGCAACATCTGCAACGGCAGGTTGGGCATCGCGCCGCGCAGGAGCGCCAGCCGCTCCCAGGGGTCCTCGGACAGGAAGCGCAGCGCAACGTCATAGGTGGCACCTCCCCAGGCCTCGACGCTGAGCAGCTGCGGCGTCATCCGGGCGACGTGGCCTGCGACGTGCATGAGGTCACGGGTGCGTACCCGGGTCGCCAGCAGCGACTGGTGGGCGTCGCGGAATGTCGTCTCGGTGACGCCGACGGCTTTCTGGGCGCGCAGGTCGCGAGCCCATTGCTCGGGCCCGGCGCGCAGCAGCAGGTCCCGCGCTCCCGGTGCCGGAGGAGCCTCGAGGTCGATTCCTGGCAACTTGTGTCGAGGGGAGATCGTCGCGAGCCGCGGTCCATAGGGCTTGTTGACCGTCACCTCGGCCAGATAGGTCAACAGCTTGGTCCCGCGATCGGCTGGGACATGGGAGGTGAGCAGGCCGGGATGCTGCTCGATGAACGAGGTCGACAGGCGCCCGGCGACAAAGTCGGGCTCGTCGAGCAGGGACTGCAGGAACGGGACGTTGGTTGAGACACCGCGAATACGGAACTCGGCCAGGACTCGGCGCGAGCGCCGGACCGCGGTGGCGAAGTCGCTGCCCCGACAGGTCACCTTGACCAGCATGGAGTCGAAATGGGCGCCGATCTCGGCACCGACGAAGACCGTGCCGCCGTCCAGCCGCACTCCGGCGCCGCCGGCCGCGCGGTAGGCGGTGATCCGGCCGGTGTCGGGGCGGAAACCGTTGGCCGGGTCCTCAGTGGTGATCCTGCACTGCAGCGCTGCACCCCGCAGCTGGACGGCGTCCTGGGTCAGGCCGAGCTCGGGCAGGGTTGCGCCAGCGGCGATCCGGAGCTGTGCGGCGACAAGGTCGACGTCGGTGACCTCTTCGGTCACGGTGTGCTCAACCTGGATGCGAGGGTTCATCTCGATAAACACGTAGTGCCCATCGGGGGAGAGCAGGAACTCGACGGTCCCGGCGTTGACGTAGCCGATCGAGCGGGCGAAGGTCACGGCGTGCGCGCACATCTGCTGGCGCAGGGAGGGGTCAAGGTTAGGTGCCGGGGCGATCTCAACGACCTTCTGATGCCGGCGCTGGACCGAGCAGTCCCGCTCGAACAGATGGATGACGTTTCCGGCGTGGTCAGCCAGTATCTGCACCTCGATGTGACGCGGGTCAACCACGGCCTCTTCCAGGAACACCGTCGCGTCACCGAACGAGGACTCGGCCTCGCGCATCGCAGCCAACAGCGCATCCTGCAGGTCCTCGCGGCGTTCGACCCGGCGCATGCCGCGCCCGCCGCCTCCGGCCACGGCCTTGACGAAGATCGGGAAGCCGATCTCCTGCGCGGAGGCGAGCACGGTCTCGACGTCGTTGCTGGGCTCGCTGCCGCGAAGCGTGGGAAGCCCGGCGTCCCTTGCCGCCGCGATGGCACGGGCCTTGTTGCCGGTCAGGTGCAGGACTTCCCCCGGCGGACCGACGAAGGTGATGCCTGCGGCCTCGCAGGCTTCGGCCAGGAGCGGGTTCTCGGACAAGAACCCGTAGCCCGGGTAGATGGCGTCCGCTCCGGCCTCGACCGCAACCCGGGTGATCTCCACCGGATCGAGGTAGTTGCGGACAGGATGTCCGGGTTCACCGATCTGGTACGCCTCGTCAGCCTTCAGCAGGTGTTCGCTCTTGCGGTCCTCGTAGGGAAACACGGCGACGGTCTGGACACCCAGCTCGGTCGCGGCACGGAAGGCCCGGACCGCGATCTCACCGCGATTTGCCACGAGAACTTTTCGAAACACAGGGCGCCTCCGGTGGGGCTGGACATCGGACGTCAGGTCAGGTCCAGCCTAGTGAGGCGATTATCAGAGGGCGATTCCCCTCATCAGGGCTGAAGGGGGAGCAACGACCCGACCGCCTGGTATGCCGGGTGGTCGGGCGAGCTCCGGGTCAGCCGTCGCGCTCAGCCGTCGGGCGCAGCCGTGGCTCCCGTTCAGGTCAGAGGCGGATGAGCATCTTGCCGGTGTTGGCTCCGGCCATCAGGTCTCGGAATCCCTTGACCGCGTTGTCGATTCCCTCGACCATGGTGTCCCGCCAGACGATCTTGCCCTCGGTCAGCCATTGTCCGACCTCTGCCTCGAACTGTGGACGGATGTCTGCGTGGTCGAAGACGATGAAGCCTCGCAGGGTCAGGCGCTTGCCGATGATCATCGGCAGGTTTCGGGGGGCGGCTGGCCGCTCGGTGGCGTTG